>JACRGH010000036.1 GCA_016212375.1 Microcaldota archaeon | reverse complement strand
TTTGGGAGTCAGTCGGAGCACGGCGCGAACGATACAGCCGTGCTAATGAGTTTTTTCCAGACGGCGCGTTTGCAGAACGAAAACTTCATCGAGTTTGTCCATGATTTGGCGGAAAACCGCCTACGAAACTAAACGGTTACCCATTTAAATCAGCCCAATACTGCTGCTCCAAGCGCAATTCATTCAACGCCATGCGCTTGTAGGCCTGGTAGCTGAATGAACTGGTTGCCGCTGATGAGAATGCGCCGGAAATCAGCAGAAGCAAGACGACGAAAAATGCACGTTGGAATTTCATGACAGATTATCTCCTCGCGCTCAACACGCTGAAAGCGGACTTGCGATCCGACTCGGTTCCTTTCGACTCGATTCCGCCCTGGACCGCGTACGAATAACGGGGCAACAGGACAATCGGTTTTTCGACGGCTAAATGGTCAGAAGACAGCCAACCCTGCGATGAAGGCGCGGAGAGCTTCAACTGATACACCTGCCCGGATTCCAAAGGGATGTCCGCGTAATCGAAATTCACGGTGCACAAACCGTCGGGTTTTTCCAAATCGTCGAAAACGCCGGTACGCAGAACGACCGCCTCCTTCCAGCCCGAAGGATAGATTTGTTTGATGGCGTCACGATCAGCCGAACTGCCAATGAGTCGGACGTGGCTTTTTACCAGCTCCTTGAAGTGGTCAACCGCTTGACGGGACTGCTTGCAATCGCAATAAAAATCAGAACAATCCCGGAAGCTGACGGCAGCTTGGTTCGGAGCGACTTCCGAGAGCAAGTCACGCTCGGTGAACGAGCGTTCGGCGGATAGGGGAATTACTTTAGATTTGAAGACCTGGCGCGTCGCCACTCCATCCAACGCCACCGTGCACTCCGTCGTCGAAGCGGGCGGCTTGAGGTCGACTTGCGTCACCGTGCCCGGAACCAGGACTCGGCTGAACAGAGCCCCGCAGGACAGAGTCAGCGGGCGGTTGTAATTGTTGGTGAGAAACACCGGTTTGGCCACTCCGTTACCACCGTTGGTGTAAAAGACCAATGTTTCGGGAGTGACGTAGGCCAAATTTTCCGGCGCGACATGCTTGACGGACACCTTGAACGGAAGCTCGGCCGAATTGTCCTTGGTTTTGACGGTCAACTTGCCTTCAACCGCATCCACGGACACGTCCAACTTGCCGCCTTCGAGGTACTTGCGCGCATCAAGAGTCAGCTCGACGTCGAAGGAGTACGAATCGTCATCGGAAGGCACGACCTTCGCGAAGACGACGTCGTTGAGGTTCGACTTAAAAGTCAACGTGGGCGCCGCATCGGCGGAAAATGGAATCGGCAAGCGAAGCGTCTGGAATGGCACGAGTTCGTTGAGGATTGAGCCGGCTTCCGGCTCCAACACGTTCGGGGTTGGCGAGCGTATGTAGATGGAATACTGGTTGTCAAGACCTTCACTTTTATCGGTGGTAATCGGACTATCCTTGGCAAGGCGCCCGGCGGAATCGGTGGATTGGTAGACCAAAGTGGCGGACAAATTGGCGTCAGATACACGTTCCGAAGAGGCGAAAAGGACTGAAGCGGGGTAGAATACCGGATTCGGATTAAGGTCCCCCAAGTAATAGCTGAAATAGTTGGGGGAGTATTGGGTGGCTGACCGATCCCAGGTCATTGACGTGCTGAACTTGGGCGACGCGGGGCGGGTCAAATCGATTGGATGTTGACGTGCTACGAATTCACCGTCATGATACGTGTATTGTTCCAATTCGTTGGCGACGGAGCGGGTCTGCATCCATAGAACGGGTTGGTTGCCCGGCGCCACATACATCTGAAGTGCCGCATTGAGGTGTACATAACCTCCGGCGGGGATGATGTTCTGGGTGCTTCCCCTGGCGACGAGCACGGGATCTAGGACCGCATCCAATGCAAGCGAAAGACGGATGGAGTCATTGCCAACAACGAGTTCATACTCATCCGCGGTACCAACCACCGTCAAGGGGTACTTACCCTGTTTCATCAAGGCATCCGCCTTTTCCTGGACAGCTAGCGGCAAAGTGCCACCCTGTTGGAAATTCACTCCGGCACGCAAAAGCCATTTACTGACCTGTTCACACGCCGGACAGTCCGGACGATTGAAGAGTATGACGCGATCATGATCCTTGGCCAACGACCGATCAAATACAGCGGGCGGATAGTATTGGTAATAGAACATTGCGGACCGGTAGTTATCATATTCCTGGGAGGCGAATGCCAAATGCAGGCCGCCGTCGGCATCCGTAGAAACGGAAGTGGAATAGGGGTAGCCGAATTGTTTTTCCAGCATCCGCAAATAGAACGCTTTGTCCAAAACTGGATGGGATAAATATCCGGAATACAGAGAAGCAAAACGGCCGTCAAAGTCCTGGGGGTAAGTCACATAGGACGGATTCAGGAAATACCCATCGTCCTGCTGCAAAAGGACCAGTTGATTTCCCGAGACAGACACAAGGTGCCCTCCGGCAACCACGTGGAAATTGGTTTGTGGCTTAACAATGTCGAAAGGGTGCCACACGTCGAGTGGGGGGATATAGGATTTGCTTGAGCAATAAGCCGGTACGTATTCACGCCAGCCAGATGGCGCCAACGCGCCCCTGGCCTTCTGGGAAAGCCGGGTCAGACCACCATCCTGCGATAGGAATAGGTCGTCGCCTTTGGTAAAGAACTGGGAGGTGCCACTGGCGCCAGCAAATCGGAGTTCCCGGTCAATATTGATACCAATTTGCCGATCCAGAACCGAGTCCGTTGACTTTCCTTCGGAATCGACGGCCATCACGTGAAGTTCCGTGCGGTTCTGCGCCTCGGTCCCATCATAGAGGTCACGGGCCAAAACGCGATAGAAGAGATAGGCGCCACCGCCCTTGGCCGGCGCTATGCCTTCAAACTCGCCTCCGGAGTACACGACTCGGTAGTGTTTCAAGGCGTATGAAACGGGTTTCATGGGTACGTCTTCGGTTTCCACACAGACGCCACCCTCCGTCCGGATGCAGACTTGCTCGGTGACCGGCTTGTAACTCCATTGGATACACACATTAGTAGTTCCGGAACTAACAATGGGAGGATTGCAATAACACGGACCCGTAGCACAGGCAACCACATTGAAACCTTGATCATATAGGGTTGAGGCCTCGGAAAATTTCGCACGCAAATCCCGCGAATTTGCGCTGACGTCGCATCGGAAGTACTGTTTCTTGCAAACGTCATCATTTGCTTTGCAAAAATGAGTGTAGCAGGCGCCGACGAATAGGTTCGGGTTTTCCGGGAAAAGATCCTCAAGAACAACTGTCGGCACGGATTCTTGTGAAAGGCATTCATCTTGGTACTTCGGTGCGGATGCAGTCCGAGTCTCCGAAGTCACATCATAAGTTGCCGTTTCCGGTAACGCCGATTGCACGGATAAATAGTTCCAACTTTTGCCATTGTCCTTTGAAACGGCGAGATTGTTTTCAAGGTACCACGAATTACCCAGACCGGTTACATACTTCACCACGGGTTTCTGGACTACGAGATACAAATGGCCATTTTCATCCCGGATAAAGCCATTTTTCGGAACACCGGTTCCTACTCCCTTGCTGGATGTCAAGAGGGAGGCCAACGGAACGTCATACGGCAACAATTTTCCGGAATCGGTCTGGGGGGAAACGGGGTCGCTTTCGAACCGCCACTCCGTAAGAGGCGCCTGATACACTTTCGCGTTTTCCGGCTTCTGGCACAATAAACGCGAGTTGGGCAGATGCGGGTCCTCCGCCAATGCGTCAAGGCCGCTGCAGCAGGCCGCTTCAATGGGTTCGCGGTTTTCTTGCGTGCATTGGGGCGCGTCGGCCACGATGGCGATCTTCGGCACCGGCGTGGGCGTGGGAGATTCAAGTTCTTTCACGTCGTACCATTCCCACGGCGTGCTTTCCTCGATTTGCATACTTCCCAAGTCAAGTGGGGGCCGCTTTGGCGTTTGCAAAGTAGGCGACGGCGTCGTATCGGTTCCTGGCTTTTGGCAGGAAAGCCCGGCCGTCGTGCTGGTTTTGTCCGGAATGCAGCTTAACCCTTCGGCACATTTCAATTTGCCACCCAACTCGCACGGGTTACCCTGAGCCAAAACTGTTGGCGCATTTTTGTCCGGTAGGCATTTCCACGTCATGAATCCGAAAAGTCCGCCTCCTGCAATTTGGCAGATGGATCCTTCGACGCATTTTTTGTCGATGCTTCCGGGTAGGAGGCTAGTGGATGCGCAACCTTGGCCAATTGCAATGAATTCAGACGAGCCGGCTTGCGCAGTTGCGATCGGATTCGTGCTTGTTGACGGGTTTGCGCTTGCCGAGGGATTTTCGCCAACCGAAAGACTAGGGCTAACCGACGGAGTTGGGGTGGGCGTGTTTTTACTTTGACACAGTAATCCGAAAAAGCAATCGTCTTTACTTTTACCTTTTTTTAGGGCCAAATTCTTATTTTTGATTTTACCAATGGCCGCGTCCACTTCACTTGAAAGCGTGGAAGCGTCTTGTGCGTCGGGTTTGAGTTCAACAATCACGCGGAAAGGTATTCCGGCGTTTAAGGACACTTTGTCCCAGGAAACGTCGGACGCTTCCGGGTCTTCCGCATTGGCCACGATCGTGGAGGATGCGGGGTGGGTTTTGAGGATACGGTTGGCCGCAATCGGAACCGTCATGCTGAAAGCGTCAGCGTAGTCTTCAGTTGGCGCGTAGGTGTAGATGGCGCGGAGTTTGCCGTCTTTGGCGGTGAGTAATTTTAGGTTCCATCCGGTTTTGACGTCCTTGTTTTGTGAATTACTGCCGGCTTGCTTTTCCAGTTCTGAAGCTGAAGGGATTTGGGTTTTTTCGTTCTTAGCAGCGGATTTTTCCTCCTCCGAAACCTTCGTCCGTATGGGATTGACTTTGACTCGCGAGCCTGAGGGCAACGAATCCCAGGAATAAACCAAACGGCCGTCGGCGGCGGTTGTGACGGTTTGCACTTCGAGGGAGTTGACGGTCCGGTCGGCTAAAATGAGGAAGAATTGGTATTTGCCGGGCGGTAAGGTTACGGAAAAGGCATATGACGTCGTTGGAACCGCATCGGCATCCGCAGGGGCGTCGTCAAAGGAAAGCGAAGAAAAAAGCGAGGGCGCGTTTTGGTTGGATTGGCTTGAAAAACCGAGTTCCGTCAAACCGGTTGTTCCGACGGAAACAGTGAACGCATCCGGGTTGTAATCCGAACAATTGCACAACAACGGATTAGCGGCGTAGCCGAGCATGTCGAATGTTTTGGAGCCGTTGAAGATGGTGACAGAGTCGTAGCACGCGGTGGCTTGTTGGGCTGAGGCTTTGCATTGTTTGAGTTGGACGTCGGACACACCGGTAGCGGTTTGGAAAAAACTGCTTTGAAGTACGACAAGGGCCAGAACGACAATCAGCAACACGCCGCCCAGCAACAAGACATATTCAAAAGTGCCTTGACCGCGAATATTAGAACTGGATTTTTCGGTTAAACGCAAAGAATGACGAGATGGTGGCTGACAGCTAAAACTAGCATGATGTCGCACGCCATCTCCCACGCGTTGGAGAACGATTTTATCGTATTAAAAGGTTTTGAAAAACGAAAAGTAGAACGAAAAAATTGGAAAAAATAGGTGGCGACCGTAAAAACCAACGCCGCCAAAACAAGTCAAAACAAACGCGATTCATAGCTCAGCCGTCAATTCAACGCCGAATTAGCCCTTCCAGCGTCCTCGCACTTCCATGGCCGCCCGAACGCGCTCCTGAGCGATTTGCAAGGCGATGGCGCGCGTGTACTTCTTTTCGTCTCGGCGGCGCTGCAGGACCGTCTTGGTGTTCGTCGTAATCTTCTTTTTCACGATGTCGAACATCTGCTCCGGCGTGTAGTGCATGGTTTCGCACCACGAGCTGATGACGCCGCCGGCGTTGGCCAAAAAGTCCGGCAGGACGATGATGCCTTTGCCTTCCAGTTCTTCCTCTATGCGGGGCGCGATGGGCAGGTTACCGCCTTCAGAAATGACCTTGCATTTCAATTGGCCTTTGTTGGCATCGGTAATCACGTCGGGCCGGGCGCCGGGCACCAGGACGTCACATTGAATGCCGAACAACGCGGCATTGTCCAGCTTTTCGGCGTCTTTATAGTTGACGACCTTGCCGGTTTCCATCTTGATTTTTTCCAATTCATCCGTGTCGATGCCCTTGGGGTTGTAGATGGTGCCGGAGGAGTCCGACACGGCGATGGTCTTGATGCCATGGTCTTTGAAAAAGCGGGCCGTAAAGATGCCCACGTTGCCAAAGCCTTCAATCACACCGGTGGCGCCTTGCGGATTGATTTTCAACTCGTCCATGGCGACCAACGCCGATTGGACCACGCCGTAACCAGTGGAGCCCAATTCATGCGGCAATCCTTGGATGGCGCTGGGTTTTCCGGTGACGACGCGGAAGTCTCCGGCTTCATCCGCCATCCAGGCCATTTCCTTTTCCGTGACGTTCATGTCCGGCCCGCCGATGTAGATGTCCGGCAATGCGATTTTGAGTTTTTCCATGAAAGCGCGCATCATGGTTTCCTTGTTGACCTTCTTGGGGTCGCACTTGATACCCGACTTGCCGCCACCGAATGGAATGTCAGCCAAGGCGTTTTTCCACGTCATGGCTCTTGCAAGCCGGCAGACTTCCTGCGTGCTAATGTCCGGAACCATGCGGATGCCGCCTTTCGCGACGCCGCGGGCGGTGTTGTCGATGCAGGCCACGCCTTCCATTCCCGTCTTGGGATCATAGACATTGATGACGTATTCAGGACCCCACTCATCGGGCTTGATATCGGGCGTGGACAACATGGTTCTTTGCACCTCGAAGGCCTAAGGTTGGCCTTTTGATAATTGGTTTGATTGGTATGGATTGCGTTTTTGGTTTTCTGAAAATCGGCCTGAAATGCCGCAGATCGGTTGCGGATTCAACTCCGTTGATTGCTCAGATGAGGATTGATTGCAGTAAAAAAATTATTAAAGGCAAAGGAGTTCGTCAAAGAGCGATTGATGCGAATCGTTTGATTTTCATTCACTTCGGTGGGCAGAAAGGATATCCGGATCAACATGTAACCGACTTGCCCAAGAACCGGCAATTTTACCGCGCTTCAGGAAAACCAACCCCAAATCAACCAGGGGTCTGACGAATTTATTTTCAAAATGAGGCGATGAATAGTGGGTATCCATTTCTGTCCGTAACTCTTCCAACGTATGGTGGAGGCCCATGCCGGTTTCCGCTTGGAAATGCCGTTCTAAAATATGCAAAAATGCAAGCTTGATATCGGCTTCCTTCGACGGATCGGGATTGAAGTGGTCAAGAATGTTCGGCTTGAGTTTAAGACGCTGGAAAATGCCAGAACCAATCCGTTCATTCAACGCATTCAGGTATTGGTCGTCTGCCGTGGGTTTTACGGGTTTGGTCGCATTTATCCGTCTGTCCAAAGCAGGCGCCGGCTCACCCGATGCTCTTGCAATGGAGGTTGTCGATTTAGGAATGCGGGTCCAGCGTTTCGCTCCTGCCACCGTTTAAACCCTCACAAATCCCCGTAAATCGGGAATTGCTTGCATAGGTCCAAAACCCCGCTTTTGACGGCGTCAAGCTCCGAGGGCTTGTCCCAGCCGCGGATGGCGCGGGCCATCAGTTGACCCACCTGTTTCATTTCCGATTCCTTCATGCCCCTGGACGTAAGCGTCGGCGTGCCCAAGCGGATGCCGGACGGGTCAAAGGGTTTGCGGGGATCGTACGGGATGGTGTTCTTGTTCACGGTGATGTGCGCAAGGTCCAAAGCGGTTTCGGCCTGTTTGCCCGTGACGTCCTGGTTCCGGAGGTCGACCAATAACAAGTGGTTGTCCGTGCCGCCGGTCACCAACCGGATGCCTTCGGACGTCAACTGCTCTCCGAGTGCGCGGGCGTTCTTGACAATCTGGTGGCCGTAGGCCTTGAATTCAGGTTTGAGCGCTTCACCGAATGCCACGGCTTTTGCCGCCGTCGTGTGGTCGTGGGGACCGCCCTGCAGTCCGGGAAAAACGGCCTTGTCAATGGCGGCCGCGTATTTTTCCTTGCACATGATGATGGCGGAGCGGGGGCCGCGAAGCGTCTTGTGCGTGGTCGTGGTCACGACGTCGAACATCGGGAAAGGCGACGGGTGGGCGCCCGCGACGACCAAACCGGCGATGTGCGCGATGTCGGCAAAGGAGATGGCCCCGACTTTTTCGGCCATTTCAGAAAACCGCTTGAAATCGATGGTGCGAGGGTATGCGGTGGCGCCGCAGACGATCATCTTGGGTTTTTCCGCCAACACCTGTTTTTCAATCGCGTCGTAATCCAAAAGTTCCGTCTTGGGGTCCACGCCGTATTGGACGAAATGGTAGGCCTTCCCGGTGAAGTTGACGGGGTGGCCGTGCGTCAGGTGGCCGCCTTCGGATAACGCCATTCCCATGACCTTGTCACCGAAATTCAGCAGGCCGAAATAGACGGCGATGTTGGCGGGCGATCCGGAATAGGATTGGACGTTGACGTGTTCGGCGCCGAACAATTGTTTGGCGCGGGAAATGGCCAGTTCCTCCACCTGGTCCGCGTATTCATTTCCGCCGTAGTAACGCTTGCGGGGATAGCCTTCGGAATATTTGTTGGTAAAGACGGAGCCCATCGCATCCAACACGGCGGACGAGACGATGTTCTCCGAGGGGATCATTTCCAGGACGGTCTGTTGGCGTTCCAATTCATGGCGGATGATACCGGTGACGGCCGAATCGGTTTTACTGACGTGTTCCAACATGAAAAATCCCCTCGGATTGTAAATGGCCTTGAAAGGAATGACACTTTTTCGGCCGTACCCGCTATTTCGTCACAAAATATTATATGGGTATCGGGCATTGATTCCACAATCGTTCCGGTCGCTAGTTACCCAAAGCCGTTCCGACTTGAAGGTCCCCGGGATCGCAATCGCCCGCACGGACGTATGTGGCATCGGAAAGGCACTGCAATATCCGGCCCCCGGTCGATGGGACTTGGCAATAGTATTCGTAGTTTTTCAGGAATTGACCGTAGACGCGGACCGCGTCACATTTTTCGCTGGACGAAAAACCGCTGGGACAGTTGCCGGAAGAACAGGACCCGTACATCGCGTTGGCCGACCCGCATTCAACGGATGCCCTGCGCTTGCATTGCGCATAATAAGTGCCGATGGAACTGGCACTGACTTGCACGTCGCCCGCATTGCAAGCGCCGGATGCCAGATAGGAATTCGTGGAAAGGCATTCCGCGTTGCCACTGCATCCGAGGACCAATCCATAGCCTGAAGAATCGGATCCTGTACTTTGGCACGAACCGGCACCCGGGGCAAAACCAGACGGGCACACGTTGGAGCATGCCCGCAGGTTAGACTCCGCGCCACATGTCCCGATGGCCTTGCGCCGGCAGACGTTGTATTGGGTTGCCGGGACCTTGCTGATTTGAATATCGTTGCCACAGCCGGATAAAGAGAAGTAATTCAATGCCGACAGGCATTGGGCCGAACCGGAGCAAATCAGACCGTAACCGCCGGAGTCCGCACTGCCGCCACAAGAGCCGGCTGACGCAACAAAGCCGCTCGGACACGAATTGGTACAGGCGGATGCACCCAATGCGGATGCGCATATGCCAACAGCGGTTCGTTGGCAGGCGAAAATGGAGGTGGACGCGGCAGGTCCCGACGAGACGGCAACGTCACCGGGATTGCAGCTACCCAACGTTGGATACGATTCCTCCGAAAGGCATTGAGCCGAACCGATGCAGGCCAAAAGACCATATCCGCTCGGATCAGTACCACCGGCAGCGCACGATCCGGCGGAGGGGGAATAACCGGCGGGGCACGTACTGGCGCAAGCAGTTCCGGATGCGGCGCAGGTGCCTACGATGGATTTTTTACACAACGTCACGGTCCGCGTATCGACGATGGGTAACGGTGCAACGGTCGGCGCAGATGTCGGAGTCGGAGTAGGCGTCGATGGGGTTGATTGGATCGTTGTTTGGGTCGTTGGATTGTCCGGAACGCTGCAGCAGATCGAAACGGAACCGGCAGGACAGGCAAATGGACCTACATTATTGATCGGCTGGCCGCCATTGCTGCAAACCGAACCTGAAAGACCGAAGAATCCAGGTCCGGGATTCACGCAAGCACCTCCGGCTTGGGCGCATGTCGCCGGGGCCGATACGGCCGGCGGAGAGCCAAGGTTGGCAAAACAGAATCCTTCAATTCCGCTTCCATCCCAATCAATCGGCGTGCCCCCAGTGAATCCTTGGGACACACATTTTTCGTCGTAAGCGGCCTGACAGTAATAATAATCCTGGTAGTTTTGTGGTCCGTTGCAAACGACGGACGGAATGGATAACATAGGTAGTGGGAACGCCATCCGAGTACGGGTCAGGATGTCTGAGCCTTTCGGCCAAGACGTGGGTCTGGATACGGGAAGGTTCTCATTGGAATATGTGGCGCCCGCTCGGTAACAGAACCCCTCCTGACCAGTTCCATCCCAATCGATGGCTGAACCGCCAAGGTAGCCCAAGACACCGCATTTTTCGTCAAAAGCCGCGATGCAAAGACTCCGCTCCCCAAAGGATTGTGGTGCACGCGGACAGGTCAGGTGAGAGCCAGAATACGGGAAACCAAACCGTTTGCGCGTGACGACGTCCTGCGGCATCGGTTGCGTGACCGAGGTGCCCGTCGGCTCGAAATTTTCATTCCCATAGGATGCACCTTTTCGGAAACAAAAACCGGCCATACCGGTACCGTCCCAATCGTTGGATACGCCGCCGACATAGCCCAACAATCCGCATTTTTCATCCCAAGCGGCCTGACACAAGATAGATTCGCTTTCACTCTGCGGTGCATGCGGACAGGTCACCCCAACCGTGGTTCCGGAAAAAGGGTACAACAGATATTGAGCGGATACAATATCCGAGGGAATCAATGGTTTCACATCAGACAGCGTACACGACGAACCGACCGAACCGTCGTACCCGACCCAATACCCACGCCCCGGTGTTAGTATGTCATCGAGGCCTAGAAGTGTCCCGCGATCGTTTTCAGCCATGGAACCGAAAAGCGAACGGAACGTGACGCCGGTGCAATCGCCCAGCACGTCGCGGACCTTGATGGCATTGGACGGCGCGCCGACAAGGTCCCATCCAACGGACAATTTTCGCGAGTACGGCGTAGGAGCCACCACGTCCTGCCAATAGATGCGGCAGGCTTTTTCGCTGTAGACGAAATACCCGGTTCCGTATTGCATGGACGTAGTGGCGGAAACGGACGGTTTGACCGGCGAATACGACATAGACGCCGGCACATAGGATTGGAATACATACCGGTTCAACGTGGTGCAATCCGTGGCCAAAAACGAGCCGCCACCCATCGGCGCAATGGCGCTCCAACCGGCCGGAACATCGATGAAGCGCCCGGAATTGGGAATGGGGCAGACCCCGGCCCGGTATTCTTGATGGTCGGCTATGGCTTGGCAGGCGTTGGTGTATTGGATGCCATTTCCGGCGCACACGGGATCGACCTGGTTGGTACAGGCCGTGCTGCACGCCCCGGAGATTGTGGTTCCGGCATGGGCTAAACTTGCCTCACATGCATTCGCATACGTCACCCCATTGGACGCGCACACGGGATCGAATTTGGTTGGACAGGTTTGTGCGGGTTGTTGGCAAGATCCGGCGACAAGAAGGCCCAGGTATCCTTCGACGCACAGCTTTTTGGGGTCAATGGAAGAAAGGGTCAGGTTGACGCGGGTGCGATTGGCCAAATCCATGTTTGCCGCACTCAAAGATCCCAACGCGTATTGACAATCCGGCGTATAGGGTGGACAAAAAATGCTTCCGTTTTTGCGGACTTCAAAAGCCGCCAATTGGACGCCATTGACCGCCACCAGGGAGTAATTGAATCCATTGGCCGACGCCACGATGGGACCCTGTAGAACTTGGGTGCAAATCGTAAACCGTTGGCTGCACGATGAATTCTGCCCGTTGGAACCGTTGGTAGAGTTGGAGGAATTGGTGGCATTTGTGCCGCCGGTGTTATTGGAGGTATTGGCGTTCGAACCGTTGCCATTGCCGGCTGGAAATACCAGCTGGACATTATTCATACCGGCGGTAAGGTTCAGGTCCTTGGACACCGAGGGGATGCCGCGCGAGGACGTAGCGTTGATCTGCACGGTCCAATTGGCTTGCAATCCGTAGAAAAATGCAAGGCCCTGGTCATTGGCGGTCATGGAGGCCAACGGCACGAAAGTGGTGTTGATTTTTTTGAAAAGCCCCACCATGCCGGCCGGCGATGCGATACCGTTGGTTTCCACAAGGCTTACCGTGATGTTGGCAGGTAGGATGTTTGCCGAATTGTCAAGGAGGACCAATTGGATGGCGTCCCCACCAAATAAGGATTTAGACGCATCCTGGTAACCCGGTTTCGAAGCACGGGCCGTGTAGGCCACCCCTTTTTGAAGTAAGACCGACAAGCGGCCGTCAATGGCGGTGTATTGTTCGATGGATGGGGGACTGGAAAATACCTGGACCAAAGCGGTCGAAACCGCCGAACCGTTGCCATCCACAACCGAAATGTTGGTGGCCGAAGCCTGCCCGCTGATGGCACTGGAAAGCCGAAGTTCCACGGACGATTCAGCTGACTTGATTCCGACGTACTTCGGTTCCGCGGGAGCAAATCCTTGCGCTTGGGCCTTGACCAAGATGGAACCGCCTTGACGGACATTGGCAACCAAACTCCCTTGGGCATTGGTCTGCCCTTGCACCAAATATGCCTGGGTAGTGCCGTCATACAACGTGACGACTGCATTGAATACGGGTTGGTCGCTGGAATTATCCCGGACCGTCACGATCAGTTTGGCATCAGCGCTGAAGCCGGGGGTATCCGTGGGAGTCGGAACGATTCCACCCCCGCCATTGTTACCGATGGGAAGGATGACCGTTGAGGGGGGCAAATCCGGCGGCTTATCGGAAAAACTTGAATTTGATCCCGGACTTCTGCCATTCGAGCCGTTTAGACCGGGGTTGGATTTGGAGGGGATGAGTTTGATTTTTCCGGAAGCAAGATTGGCCGGATCATACGTGCCTTTGGCCGTTTCGTAGCCGTCCATGGAAACCGTATACGCGTATTTCCGATTGGGGATGCCGTCAAAATGAACCGTTCCATTGACGGAGCGGGCCGTAGCCACTAGATTACCGTTATCGTCGAACAAACGCACGATAGCGCCGTCCAACGGATTGCCGTTTGCATCCGTAATGGAAAAAGAGAATACATTGGAAGTTAGGGAAATGAAAAAAACGGCGAGCAACAGGATAAGAAAAATGGCGATGATTCCAGCCACCATGGGCAACGTCAGTCGGTCATCGGTTTTTTCCCGGATGGCCTCGTCCCACTCTGCTAATTTTTCCTGGATAGGCGCGATGGCATCTCCGATGGACTGGAATAACGACGTACGCCGGTCCGATTCTCCCACGCAAAGAGTAAAACGGCGGGTTCTTAAAAAGCCGACGGGACACGAAAAAAGCGGCCCAAGGGCGAACGCGAATAGAAAATAACGGCATGCCTCGAAAAGCTGTTTGAATCGTAAGGAAAAAAAAACAATACAAAAGCGGCTCAAATTGAAAACAAGAATTCCATATTCAAACCCACCATTGAATCAAAAAAAACATCCGCGTTTTGTTTTTGCTGAGCGATGCGGTCGTTGCGCACCATAACGACCTTCATCCCGGCAGCATTTGCCGCCTGCACGCCCGCATTGGAATCTTCAATGACGACGCAATCCGTCGGCACCACGCCCAACTTCTTTGCCGCCAACAAAAAGATGTCCGGCGCCGGCTTGCCATTTTGGACTTGGTCGCCGCCCACCACCACATCGAACGACTTGGAAAGACCGATTTGGGGCAATATTTTTTCCAAGACGGCCGCGTTGGTGGAAGACGCCAGCGCAATGGGAATTTTTTGGGCCTTCAATGCCATGACCAACTCCTTGGCGCCGGGAAGGATGCGGATGCCGGTTTCGGCCATGACCTCCAAGTAAAGCAAATCGCGTTCCAAGTTGAGCGCGCCCAGTTTTTCTTCTGCCAAATCAATGCCTGCGTTTTGGTAGACCCGTTTGATGTTGTCCCGCGCGCCAATGCCGGTGAAATCATCCGGCGTCTCGGAAAAAGCCACGGCGTGAGCCTCAAAGAGCCGGCGGAAGGATTCGTGGTGCTGCGGCTCGCTGTCCAGGATGACGCCGTCGAAGTCGAAGATGACCGCGTTCACGTAAGTGGCCTCATTTTTTGCTTAATTTTTTCAACAAAACGGTTAACCGCGTCGGCATAGTCCATGCCCTTATCTGAAAATTCGACGCCTTGGCTCAAAATAGACTGAATGCGCGGATTATCGTGGTTCATGCCAGTATGAAGCAAAAAAGGAAGAGAGGGCGTGGATTTCTGATGACGGTAAATGAACGCGGAAACCCCAGAGTTGCCGCCATATTGCAACCGAGTGGGCTCGGCATTATCCGATAAATCAAAATCCGCGATCACGCCATGCGCTCCTTTTTTGATTTCTTCAGCTGCCTGTTTCAAATTAGCCGTGGCAACGTAATCTACGTCAGGATGCCTTTCTTTTAAAACGACTTGAAGCGCCTTATGAACCAACGCCTCATCGTCTATTCCAATAATCCGGATTGATTTTTCAAGAAGAGGTTTTTGCATTACCACAATCACCAAAAAAATTCAAAAGTAGATGAGTCAACTGGTTTCTCTCAACGCCCCATCCACCGCGTAAGCGATTTGCTGCGCTTCCGCCACCTGCACACGCAGTTTCGAGACCAACTGCCGCAACTGTTTAAGCGTGCCGATAAGCAAGACATCCGTCTTGTCCACCTTGCAGGAAACAGCATCCTTGTGGACCGCCGCATCTCCTCCGAGCGAAAGCATTTCCTGCTTCAAGATGTTGGCCATGGTCGCCCGCACGGATTTGAGGCGGATGACTTTGGTCACCGTTTTTTGTGCCATGGACTTGACGGAATACACGTCGTCCACACCCACCTCGCGAATCAACTGCTCCGCTTGGTCCACGGAGGCAATCGGAACGACGCTGGAGGAAACAGCGGTGAGTTTCAAATCGGTTTTGGTCACGGATTTTTTCTCCTCGGAAGGAATTGCGGCCCACATTTCGGCCATGCTTTTTTGCAGCACCGGATGACGGAACGCGGGCGCAATATCATTCAGAGGCGCCAACACGAACGCACGCTCGTCGATGGCCGGGTGCGGAACGTGCCAACCGTTTTGGTCAAACACCTCGCCGCCCATGAAAAGAACGTCGATGTCAATGGTGCGCGGGCCTTTGCCGCCGGTCGTGGGTTTCTTGTGCTTGCCCAGGTTTTTCTCGGTTTGCTCCACAGCCGCAATAACATCCGAAACGCTTTTTTCGGTGTAGACTTTGGCCACCGCATTCAAGAATTGGGGCTGATCCGACTCGTATTTTGGCGCCGTTTCATAGACCGGAGAGACGGCGAACACCGCAAATGCGTCGGAAAGCGAATCCACCGCGGCTTGCAGATGAGCAAAGCGGTCGCCCACGTTCGAGCCCAAACCTAAGAAAACATACGGCATACTGGAAACCTTTGCATAAATCCGAATTTTGATTTAACGTTCGACCGTCACGGACGGCACGCCATTGTTCAGCGATTCAGGCTTGACGATTTGGACCGACACCCGTGCGGCACCCAATGCCTTGATTTTTATTGCCATTTCTTCGGCTAATCCTTCCAATAATGGCGAATGGCGGCTAGCCGCTGTTTTTTCCACGATTACAACGATGCGGCGATAATCCAAGGTGTCCTTGACGTCTTGGCTTTTAGCGGCGTGACGTAAATCCATGGAGGCGACGACGTTGACGATGAGTGGTTGGGCGTTCTTCTTTTCTTTGGGAAGGATGCCGACGGCCGCGTTGACCACGATGCCTTGCACGCGGATTTCATCGGAGGGTAATATGGTCGGAATGGGATTAAGAGCAGGTCTTGGTTTTTTCATCGCCACCGCCACCTCCAACGTTTTTTGGCACTCGGCCACGTCGTGGACACGAAGTACGCTTGCGCCATTCATCACGCACGCCGTGACAGCCGCCAAGGACCCTTCCAGTCGCTTTTCCGCAAAATCCACGCCGGTCAACGTGCCAATGAAGCTTTTTCGAGAAACGCCGACGCACACCGGGTACCCCAAATCGCAAAACGCGTCTAGATTTTTCAGCATGACCAAATTGTGTTCCAAGGTTTTGCCAAAACCGATGCCCGGATCGACCATGACCCCGGGTGCGCCCGCGTCCTGAACCACAGCTGCCTGCGTTTTTAAAAATGCTTTTACTTCGGCGACCACATCGGCATATTCCGGATTTTTCTGCATCGTTTCAGGCGTGCCTTGCATGTGCGTGACAATCGCACCGGCCCGATGACGGCCCACGACGGCGCACATCGTCGGATTGGTAAAACCGGTGACGTCGTTGATGATATCCGCGCCGACAACCAGCGCCGCATCGGCCACGTCCGGCTCAAAGGTGTCCACGGATATCAAAACCGGGATGTTTGACGACACGTCGGCTTTTTTCCCCGCTTTTTCCGAGGTAAAGGCCTTGGCCAAAGCCTCAATAACCGGAATCACGCGCCGTTTTTCCTCAGCCACGCCAACGGATTTTGCTCCGGGCCGCGTGCTTTGACCGCCCACGTCGATGATGCGGGCGCCTTGCCGTGCCATTTCCAAGCCCCGGGCTACGGCCGACTGCGGATCCATGAATTGCCCACCGTCGCTGAAGCTGTCCGGAGTAACGTTCAGTACGCCCATCAAAACAGGTTTAGACAAATCAAGGGTCTTGTTTTTGGCAACGAATTCCATGAAAGTCACAGGTTTGCTTTTTTTGCTATGCCTTGATTTTTTCCGTTTGCGATTTCGCGTTTGACCAAATCTGAAAATGCGGTTTGGAATTTGGCGGTGACCGGGCCGGTCTTGAGCGTTTTACCATCCAGCTCATGCATCGGGATGATTTCCTTAAGCGTGCTCGTTATGAATGCCTCATCGGATTGCAGCAATGTATCGTAGTTAAGGGGGCATTGTATCGTCTTAAGTCCCAATGACGGAGCCAATTCCAAGACCACGTTGCGCGTAACACCTTCCAGCACCCCATCCTTAGGCGTACTCAGAACGTCGCCACGCAAAGAAAAGACGTTGCACGTGGTTCCTTCCAGTACGGAGCGGCCGATTCGGAAAATGGCCTCATCCGCTCCGGCTTCCGCCGCCCGCTTTCGAGCCAGTACCGAGGTCAGACAATTGAGTGTCTTGGCCTGCGCCACATCACGGTGGAATGGAACGGAAATGGCTTTGAACGATGATTTGAACAGCCCCAGGGGTTTGGCCATGACCAACAAGGACGGCGTTGCGTCGCCCCAATCGCTTTTCGCGCCTGCCGTCAGGATGATGCGCAACGCGGCGTCATTGATATTGTTGGCACGGATGGTCTTTAATATGGCCGCATGAATCTTCGCCCCCGAAGGAGCAGTCACACGAATTTTTTCAGCCGATTGGACCAAACGGCAAACGTGCTCTTCTTGACGGAAAGCGACGCCCGAATATACCCGAAGCGTGTCATACACGCCGTAGCCGTACAACAACCCCTCGTCCAAGGCACTGATTTGGGGCGAGTCAACCGTCCGGCCGTTGAGGAAAAAGCGCATGGATTTTTTTTGTAAAACTAAGAAATAAACGTATGGAAGCAAGAAATACCCGTTAAATCATAAAAAAGTCTAATCATGGCGACGAAAATAGTACTGACCCTCCATGAACGGGCGAAGGCATACGCATTGCTTCGACAAGGCCATGAACCCGAAGCCATTGTCCAGCGACTTATGGGCCGACATCCACGGTTCAACCTGGAACAAATCCATCAGGCCTACTTCCCAAATAAAGGTACATGGTCAGTTTGGAAAGCATTGTTGAAGGTAAAAACAACTAAGCCCGATGAATTCAAACTCGAAGTAGGCCGGGCATGGCGACGGGCAAGCCAAGTATCGCGCGCACGCAGTGAATTATCCGCAAAAATCATGCAAAAGCTTAACCAGGCGGAAACGTTCTCCACCAACCGTAACAAGGCTACGTCGGAACGATCCGGTGACCTGATGCGGGCGCGCTTCAAGGATCCCGAATTTGCCGCGGCTCATTCCAAACGGATGAGTGAACAAATGAAACGGCAACGCTCCGATGCGGAATTTTTGCGAAAACGCGAAGAAGGGTTCCAACGGTTTTTGCATGAAAGGCAAAACGCACAGGTGACTCAACGTGAAAATCTCTACAACACAGTGGTCCGGACGGCAATACACTCTGCCCTGGATGAACTGCATCCAGAAGAGAAGTCCGCCATTATGGAGTGGCTGCAGAAACCCTGCAAACGGCCAAAAACAAAAGTTAAGGAAGCGTTGTCCAAACTAAAGGAAAATGCGGCATTGGTAAAATTATACCAAGAACGAAAGAAAATTGAAAACGATTAGCCGAGCGATTGTCTCATCGCTTCCGCCTTCTGCAAACTTTCCCGATACTCCAGTTCCGGCACCGAGTCATAAACGATGCCACCCCCGGCATGGAAATAGGCGGTTTGTTTTTCGGATGGATTTTTAGCATTTTTCCAGGCAGACGTTTTTTCCATTGAGGAGGCCGAACCATTTTTCCGTTTGAAGTAAATCGTCCGGATCAAAATGTTGAACGCCGCATCGCCGTTCCACCCTATCCATCCCAATGAACCGGTATACGGCCCGCGAGCAAGCGGCTCAACCTCCCGCAGGAGTTGCATGGTCCTGACTTTGGGACAGCCCGTGATGGTGCCGCCCGGAAACAAGGCGCGGATGGCGTCAAATGCCGTTTTGTTTGGTTGGAGTCGGCCCTCGACCTGGCTGACAAGGTGTTGCACGTGCGAATATTTTTCCACCGCGAATCCGTCCTGGACCTTGACCGAACCTTGCGTGCAGATGCGGCCCACGTCATTGCGCTCCAAATCCACCAACATCGCGTGCTCCGCGTTTTCTTTGCCGTTTTCCTTCAATTCGGATTCAAGGCGAGCGTCTTCATCAGGAGTCTTTCCACGGGGGCGGGTGCCGGCAATGGGGCGCGTCACGAGATGGTCGCCTTCAAGTGAAAAAAGTAACTCGGGCGATGCCGACACCAAGCTCAAGTTTCCGGACTGAAAAAAAGCCGAATAGGGCGATGGGTTGATTTGGTTCAATCGGACAAACACGTCCCAAGGCGCCTTGGAGGTTTCCGCCTGGAAGCGTTGGGACAAATTGGCCTGGAACGTCTCGCCGGATGCGATGTGGGTTTGGATTTTTTTCACGGCATGGACGTAAGCGGGTTTGGAAAAATTGGAAGAGATAGGTCCGGTTTTGCCGGAAGCGGTTGACGCATGTTCGATGTTTTTTTTCGACGTGATTTCCAGGTGCTTCAAGGCGGCCGCAAATGGAGTGCACATGCCGTCCGTTTTCGCCACAGGGCCAAACGGATGAATCTTGTTTTCCCAATGGTCAAAGGCCAAGCCCGCATCAAAAAACAAAAAGTCCAACCACGGGGCTTGGACGTCATCGGTTTTGGGAAGCGCCACGTCTTCCAGATAATGCAGAGCTTCATAGGAAAGATAACCGACAGCGCCGCCTTGGAAAGGGGGTCTGAATGGGTCAAAACGGAGTTCGTTTGCAGAATTTTGGGAATTGCGCATTCGGGCCTTCTGGTAGCTCTTGAAGAACGATTCCAATTCCGACAATGGGTTGCCGACGTCCATTTGGGACACCCGGTCGTTTTCAAAAATTTGGATTTTACTTTTTCCTGCCTGAAATTCGGCAAACGGTTCGGCTAAGAAGTAGGACCAACGTGCGGGAGCATGGGGGGAATAAAGCAACACCCAAGGTGAAGAAGATTTAACCATATTTTTCATCGTACCTGCTTCCAAACCGGCGCTGCCTTAAAAGGAAGGTCGAGTGATCCGATATCAAAAGAGTGGGTTCTTTGAAACGGCTGGTCAAGAATTTTTCGGGGCAAACGCGGCGTGACTTTGATGCCATGAATTTTGCTGAGAAAACTCAACAACCGACGGCCATCCTTGCGGAATACGCCCGAAACACGCCGTTGTTCCACCGGGATAT
Source organism: Microcaldota archaeon (assembly GCA_016212375.1). Taxonomy (GTDB): domain Archaea; phylum Micrarchaeota; class Micrarchaeia; order Norongarragalinales; family Norongarragalinaceae; genus JACPGT01. The sequence goes on along the minus strand of JACRGH010000036.1, from coordinate 5,648 downwards.
CCGCTTTTAGATGCAACAGTAGCTCAACCGCGGGTGGCCGTTTAAGTTCAAGTGCGGCGTTGGGCCCATTAACCGCATGCGAGGCAATCGCTTCAAGCATGACGGATCGACCCGAATCCGGATTTACGTATTCAACGACGCTTATGACTCGGCCAACATCATTTTCCGCGCATCGAACCAAGGATAACCGTCTGAAACCTGGATCATATCCGGTCTCGTGAAGTACCCTACGTAAAATTCGACGCGTAGCGGTTTTTTGTTCCCGCGTAAGTTGGGTCCAATCAAGAACTTTGTAGTGCGGGTATGCCTGCATCGCGATGTTCACAGGAAAGCCGAGAAAATCAACGGTATTTTTCTTCAACTTGTTTCATTTTCGCATCAATTTTCTTTTCCGACCCCAACCGCTCCAAACCATATTCCTTGTAGTCGACGAACTTCATGTAGGCCGCCAAACGTGGCTGGACCCGTTGGATTTCGTAGAACATGTGCTGCGCCACTCGTCGGTAATCCGGATGGCCCTGTTCCATGGACCGAAGCTCGATCAAATGGAACGCCTCGCGCAAATTCATGGTGACGTACCATTGCAGTTTGAACGCCATGGGAACGGCGTATTGGGATTGCCAAGGGTGGCTTTTTTCAAAGCTCTGAGCGCTTTGTGAGGCTGCTTCAATAGCGTCTACGAAGTCAGCCCGGTACCCCGCATCCTCGATTTCCGGAGGCAGGTCAAAACCGTGTTTTGTGGACAACAATTGGCGCTGCTGCGTAAGAACACGGTGACGTTGCAAATCGCGGTACGCACCGTAATTGGCCTGGATGCTGAACGTGTAGGAGGCGTTTTCAAAAGCGCGGCCTGGTTTGTGCCGCCGGTTCTGGCGGTGACCGCAATACGCATCCAAAACCTGGGTCTTCGCATCGGTACCCATCAAGCGCACATGGGCGTTGAGGGTGCGCAAATCCGTGTGCGAGCCCGAGGCCTCATGCAGGATGGCGGCGACGATTTTTTCCTCGGCATCCGCATCAAAATTCGTAAGGGCTACTTCGACGCTTTGGCGGCTTTCCGGAAGCTTGGGAACGAAGGCGGCAATCCGCGCGCGGGCATCCGATTGAAATTTCTGCGTCCCCTGACCGTATTTGTCGTTCGCCCGCTTGACAAAGGAGGGTATGACTTTGGATAATTCGGTTTGCATCGACTCCGCGGCTTGCCGTGCCTCATGCAAGGGAGAGGCGTACATCTTCAAAAGAAGGTATTCAAAGGCCCGGCCATTGCCATACATACCCACATTAGTCAGCGTGCCGGATGGAAGCAGGCCTCGAAGGGCGTCACAGGTCTTGGCGCGGATGGCGGATGCATAGGCCCGCTCGGACGCGTCGCCTTGGGGGAACCGTTCCTTGAAATACGCCGCCATTGGGTCCAAGAGTGTGGTGTACGTGTCAAAAAGCCGGTCTGAAGAGTCCTGGAATGCCGTCGCATCAGCGGCCATCAAATCCGGCTCGCGATAGTACCGATAATTGCCGGATGAGTCTTTTTCATTGAAATAAACGTAACGGGTGCTTTTTTCCAATGGTGAAATCCCAAGGCGGCTGTCCTGCAAGATTTTTGTGACGATGTTGGACACGTTTTCCACGGCGATGTGCGCGCCACCCAGTTCAGCAACCGAATCGTCGCCAAAACCCACCAGCACGCGGTCGTAAAATTCCTCGGCTTTTTTGATAGCAACGGTTTCATCTTGCTTGGGGGCATTGACAATTTGATCAAACGCCATTGTTTTGTCATGGATGAACTCGTCCAACAGCACGCGCCGGAGGCTTTTGTTGGTGCGGCTGTACCTGGAAAAGAGTGCACCTTTGACCACTTCCGGCAAATTGCGTAAAACGAAAATGTCGGCATCCAAATTGGTAAAATAAGGCGTTAGAACGGCCTGCTCGGGGGAAGTGAATTCTGAAACCATGGAGATCGGATTGATAAGGGAACGCGAAAACTAATAAAGTATGGACTTTGATGAGTGCCAAAAATGCCTCGAACAGTTACCGGAGCCGTCCCATTGGGATTTGGAACGTATGCGCCGGATGGCCTTGGATGCCGGTTTGGACCTTTCAAAGCTGAACGCCGTCCAAGTGGCCGGAACGAATGGCAAAGGCTCCACCGGTGCGTTTCTCGAATCCATGCTCCGACATGCCGGAATCAAAACCGGATTGTACACCTCACCCCACCTGTTGGACATCCGGGAACGCATCCAAATCAACGGCCAGATAGTCTCACGTTCTGACTTTGCCGCTTTGGCAAACTGGGCGCTGCCATTCGTGAAAACGCACGGCGCGAGCCAATTCGAAGCCTTGACCCTGATGGCATTCAAGCACTTTTTGGACCAAACCGTGGACTGGGCCGTGGTGGAAGTCGGCATGGGCGGAAAGAAAGACGCCACATCCATCTTGACGCCGCGCTTGGCCATCATCACCAACATCGGTTTGGACCACACCACCCAGTTGGGAAACCTAGTGGAACAAATCGCCTTTGAAAAAGCCGGAATCATTCCGGAATCCGGGCTCGTGCTCACGGCGGCGCAAGGCAGTGCGCTTGATGTGATCCGCTCAGCCGCCCAGCGAAAAAATGCCCGCCTTGAAATCGTGCCGGCGCTTGGAATTGAAAGCCAGAATCCGCTGACCATAAGCTTCGGTGAAAACGTGGTGGCACTGGCATTGCAAGGCGCCCATCAAGCGCAAAACGCGGCCCTTGCCTTGGCGGCGGCACAGGAATTGCAGAACCTTGGAGTTGAAATTGCAGAATCCGACATCATCGCTGGACTCCAAAGCGCAAAATGGCCCGGCCGATTGCAAACCATCGCTAATGTCACCATCGACGGCGCCCACAACCCCGACGGCATCACCGCCCTCGTAACTGCCCTAAAAGCCGCGCATCCGGGCCAAAAATGGAACTTGATCTTCGGCGTCCTGAACGACAAGGATTACCCGGAAATGGTCAGGCGCATCGGCCAACTTTCACTGGAATCAGTGCAATTGGTGACGCCGAAAAGCTTACGCGCACTGGACCCAAAAATATTGGTCCAGCTATTCAATGCGCAGGGAAAAAACAAAACCGGGCCAAAAAAGACGATTGACGTCGAAGTGGCGGAAAACGTAGACATTGCCCTGAAGAAGTTGAAAATGGAAAAGACATTGGTCTGCGGTTCGCTTTATGTGGCGGCGGAAGCGATGGCCGCATTGGGAAAAAAATGAAATAAAAAAAGGAAAAAGAAAAGGAACAAGAAAAAAACCCAATAACGGTCAACGTTTTTTCTTGCTTTTTGCGACCAATACGGTTTTTCCAACACCGTATTTTTGGTTCAGCTTATCATACGTCTTCTCGCTGATGCGGCCTTCCAAAAGCCCACGTTCCAACAAGTCCAGCCGCTCCGATTTGTTAAGGTCCCTGGGCCTTCGGGCATACACCAGCACCATGACGGACAAGACCAAAACGACCAAAAAACCGGCGCCGGCAATAAACCAAACCGGATTCAGACCGGAATTTTGTACCGTCGTGCTCACGGATATCCCGGGATTTTGATTGGACGAAGATTGCGCAGGCACCGTCGGGCCCAAATAGGGTTCGACCGGTTGGCCGACACGGCCAAGCAAAACGGAGTGCACCTGTTGCAATTCTTGCGCCAAATCGGCTAATTTTACGGCATTAACCGCATCCAACAAGTCACCGGATTGGTTGGCCTGACTTGCACTATACAAACCATGGGCAAAATACAACTGGGACCACGCACTATCTGAATAATTTTTTAAATCCGACAACTCAGGCAAAATCGCGGTCAAATTTTCGTCCTCGATTTCCAACAAATCGGTCCGCGCCCGAGTAAATGCGGTTGCAAAACCCGCATCATAGGCAGCTGCCAGGTAATCACCCGCTCGAAGTGCCCGCAGTCCGGCCTTGAGGTGGAACAGCGATTCGGAATCCAGGGGATTCTTGGTTACGGACGCATTGGCGGTTGCCATCGTACGGTACGCATCGGCTTTCCACGAATCCATTGCAACGAACCGTCCGCCGACGATGCGCGCCTGCGCATCCAAAAGCTTGGCCGCCGAAAACCAGTTCAACGACGACGCATAGTCATCCAACAAAGGCGCCGCTTTATCCGCAACCGAAGCTCGCTCCGCGATGTCCGAAAGACGTTCCTTTGCCCAAAACCAACGCAGGCGCGCACCGGCGGACCACTCCAAATTCACATCCGTCGGCTCGACAAAAACATAAGAATCCATGGCATTTTCCAAGGATTGGAGTTTGACCAGCAAATCGGCCTTGGACACGTTTGAAAGCGCATACGAATCGGCTTGGATTTGCGCAATGAACGCCTCATTGGCCGCAGAATAATAGTAACCGTTGTCCAATAACTGGGACGTGCGGTTGGTAGCTTGGCGCAATACTTGGGCGATGACGCTGTCTTGATCCAATGTCGGCAACGTGTCCGTGAGTAATTGGATTTGGCGCCGGGCAAGCGATTGGAGAGGTAACACGGAATCCGTCTGCAAAGAAGTCACATTTTCCAGAACCAATGGAATCTCCGGATGAGACGGCACCGTAACGACGCTTCCGGTTGGACTGAATGCCAAAGCAATGGACTCCGTCAGGTTGCGCACCTCCACCACTTGCATGCCCCACCGGGCTTGGGCGTATTGGGTCAAATCCACGCCGTTCTGGATGCCCTGCCCAATTGGGAGCAGTACCAATTTGACTCCTTTTGCCTGCGCCGCTTCGACTTTTTCCAAGATTCCGCCGACTTTTCCGATGCTCCCATCGGCCTCAACCGTGCCCGTAGCCGTCAGGTCGGAGCGGACCGTTTTGCGGGTGAACTCGGCGTAGGCCAACAAAGCCAACGCCTGGCCTCCGGAAGGGCCGTCAACGGACTCGGTATTGGCCACGATTTTGTAAAACACGTCGTATTTCGCCAAATCGACGCCGGCAAGTTTTGCGGCTTGTTCCGCGGCGATTTTGGCGGAATGTTGGGTTTCCACCGAAATAAACGGCTGGACGTCGACATACACTCCCCCGGTACCTGGCCGAATCTCGGCGTGGATGGTGGTTAGAAGGCCCTGGCCGTTGGCATCCACCGCCGGAACGGACATGCTGGAAAGGGCCGATGCGAAACAGGAGAGGAACAACGCCAAAAACAAACCGGCAAAAACCGGCCCGGATTTTTGCAAGCGACGGCCTGGAAAGTGACCCAGGTTAAAAATCAACGGCATGAAGAACCACCTGGAGCATTAACGGGAATTGGGCTTAAATAGACTGCGATAGGAGGACACGGCTAATAAAAAAGATTCACCGACCCAGAATAAATCAACCGGCAAAAACTCGAAACGAAACGTTTGAACAAACAAGGAGTGGGCGTTTTACACCGAGGCGTTGACCCGCACGCGGGCCTGCGTCACCATTACTTGCCCAACAATTTCTTAAGCGTCTTGAAGTCGTTCTCGTGCATGGCGAAAAGTTTGGCCTCCTTGTTGCCTGTAGAGCCCTGAAATTATTTCACACCTGGGCGGCTAATTTGGCTATGACCAAATTAACCAACGCCCAAGTCAGTTGGGCTGTACGAAACGTGACTTACGGACGCATAACCGCGAAAAAAGCCGCTTTGGCACTCGGC
>JACRGH010000035.1 GCA_016212375.1 Microcaldota archaeon | reverse complement strand
GGGAGTCAGTCGGAGCACGGCGCGAACGATACAGCCGTGCTAATGAGTTTTTTCCAGACGGCGCGTTTGCAGAACGAAAACTTCATCGAGTTTGTCCATGATTTGGCGGAAAACCGCCTACGAAACTAAACGGTTACAAAACAAGATAAAAAATAGTCCACCATTGCGGCAAGGCCCCACCCCAACACAAATACCGAAAACCAAACACCAATAAAACACGCCGCCCCTGCGCCTTACAATGCCTAAGACGTTCCGCCCACCATCGTTCCGCCCAAGCGGGCCCATGGTCAGCCCTATCAGCGTCCAAGGACCGGAAAGCGCGGAAAGGGATATGCATCCGGATGACCTCCGGACCTTTGAAGAAAACGCCAAAATGCAGGACCAAGCCAAGCGCGCCGAAATGGAAGCTTACAAACCCCGACAGGGAACAGGCATGCAACCGGGCGCATCGAGCGGATTTGCAATCGTCATCGCGATTGGAGGAATCCTCGTCCTTTTCGTTTTGCTGACGTTGCTTAGCCTGCTGGGCATCCGATTGGGCTAAATTGGGGACGTCAGCGGCCAGCCCGTCCCAAAGCCTCAAATAAAGCCTTGGACATACAACTACGCCACCTGTTTGGGTGGAAAAACAAGGAAGGAAGGCAAACCAATCCGTGTATCGTTTAGAATCACCATTCAAACCCACCGGCGACCAGCCGGCGGCCATCAAGCAACTGGTCCGCAACGTCGAGCATGGGCCAGGACTTGAACAGATTGGGCCGAAAAATGCCCGCACCTCGATGAACCCAGCTCCTTCGACCCCCATGCGCCAAACGCTCCTAGGAGCAACCGGAACCGGCAAGACGTTCACCATGTCCAACGTCATCGCCCAAACCAACAGGCCCGCGTTGGTTATCTCGCACAACAAGACTTTGGCCGCGCAGTTGTACAATGAATTCAAAGAGTTCTTTCCGCACAACAACGTCGGCTATTTTGTCTCTTACTTTGATTATTACCAACCCGAAAGCTATTTGCCAGCGCAAGACCTTTACATCGAAAAAGACACCAAGCGCAACGAGAAAATCGAGCAGATGCGCCTGGAAGCCACGGCCCAACTTCTTTCTAGCCGCAACACCATCATCATCGCCACGGTATCCTGCATCTACGGCCTCGGATCGCCTCAGGACTTTGAAGGCTTGTCGGTCAAAATCCAATCGGGTCAAGAGATGAACCGCCAGGAACTCTTGCGGCAATTGATTTCCATCCAATACACCCGGACCGACGAGCCCAAAAAAGGGGGCTTCCGGGTAAAAGGCGACACCGTGGACATCTTTCCGGGCTTTGGAGAAGATGCCTACCGCCTGCGGTTTTACGGTAACCAATTGGAAAAAATCACCCTGGTCCACGGCATTTCGGGCAACAAAATCCGCGACCTCAAATCAGCCATTTTATTTCCAGCCAAACATTTCGTCACCTCGCCGGACAAAACAGCACGGGCCACGGAAACCATCCGGGCCGAATTGGACACCCGGCTACCGGAACTGCAACCCTTGGAAGCCCACCGCCTCAACCAGCGGACCGAATACGATTTGGACCAAATCAAGGAATTGGGGTATTGCTCCGGCATCGAAAACTATTCGCGCCACTTTGACGGCCGCGTCCCAGGCTCACCACCGTCGTGCCTCATGGACTTCTTTCCAAAAGATTTCCTGATGATTATCGACGAGTCCCACGTGACCTTACCGCAGTTGCACGCCATGTACAAAGGCGACTTTGCGCGTAAGAAAAACCTGATTGACTACGGCTTCCGACTCCCAAGCGCCTTTGACAACCGACCCTTGAAGTTCGAAGAATTTGAAAACTACATGACCAACGCCGTCTTCGTCTCCGCAACACCATCACCGTGGGAACTGGCGCAAGGCCCTGTTGTTGAGCAGCTCATCCGTCCAACGGGAATTGTCGACCCGGAAATCGAAGTGCGCCCTGCAAAAGACCAGATTGCGGACGTGCAAAAACAAATCGCCGCTACCACAAAAAACGGCCACAGAACGCTCGTCACCGTCCTGACCAAGCGCTTTGCCGAAGACCTCACGGAGTATTTGGACGAAAAAGGCGTCAAGGTGCGCTACTTGCATTCGGAAGTGGAAAACCTGGAGCGCACCGAAATCTTACGCCAATTGCGATTGGGCGAATTCGACTGCCTTATCGGCATCAACTTATTGCGGGAAGGATTGGATTTGCCGGAAGTCGCACTTGTCGCCATTTTGGACGCGGATAAGGAGGGCTTTTTGCGGGGCGAAAAAAGCCTTATCCAGACCACCGGCCGCGCCTGCCGCAACACCGAAAGCCGCGTCATCATGTACGCGGATAAGATGACGGATTCCATGACCAAAGCCATCCACGAAACACACCGCCGTCGCATGCGCCAGATGGCGTACAACAAGGCCCACCACATCACGCCTAAAACAATTCAGAAGAAAATCGCGGAAGGCCCTATTGAATTGCAAGACCTCACAAACATGCCGGAGCACAAGCGGCGCGAGGCCATCGTCAACATGGAAATCGAGATGCATAAAGCGGCGGAACAATTGGACTTTGAGAAAGCCATCGCCTTGCGGAATCAGTTGAGGCAGTTGCAGAAAAACCAAAAGGTGAAACCCACAAAATGAAAGGGCTACTCAAGCCGCTTCGGCCAAATGAAATACGTAGACTACGCCAAGCGATCCAGGAGCAAATCGTTCCTTCGATTTACCACATAGATACGCCAAGTGGACAACAACCGGTGTTCAACGGCAAAATTCCCCATAAACAAGGCGAATCCCAACTCATCCTCCCATTGCGGCCAATAAAAATTCGCGGAAAAAATCGGGCGTTCGTGGTCAAAATCCCGATTCATCCCAGCAGTGAACGACTCCTTAAAGGAAAACCCAAATCTCACCGAATGTTATATGTAAGATTCAAAGTCGGAAATCAGGAATGTGCCAGCCTTCTTTTGAGGAACAAAGGACTTGACGCGCCAGTCCACCACTCCATCGGAATAACGCGCGGATTGACCGGCGACGTCGTGCAAGACCTCCGGGAATTCGGAGTACTGAAAGAGGCGGATGGATTCGATTTTAATACCGTTCCAAATGGACAAAAACTCGAGGAAAAGTTTAAGCAACAAGTGGCCCTTTTGAAACAAATGGAACTCCAAGGGCAAATTGTGCCCGAGCGCCATCGGGAAGACCCGTCAAAGCCCTATGAACGGACATTCCTAGTGGCGTGTCGGGAAGGCAGAAAACACGCCGCGTTGATTCCAGGAGATCTGGACAATTTTTACTTGACCGACCACCATCCCGACGCGGGTCATTCAGCAGCCCGGGCAGTACAAGAAGGCCTATTCGACGAATTCATGAAAGCGATGAACCTACGCGTAGGAAAGAAACCATCCGTTCGGTTCAGCCCACTCCAGTAATTTAATGCAAAAATTTGAAAACAAAAAAAAGAGGAACACCACAATGACCGATTCCATCATCGTCCAAGGCGCCCGCGAGCACAACCTCAAGAACATCAACGTCACGTTGCCCAAAAATAAGCTTGTGGTCATCACCGGCCTGTCCGGTTCAGGCAAGTCCAGTTTGGCGTTTGACACGATATATGCCGAAGGCCAGCGCCGTTACGTGGAGTCACTGTCCGCCTACGCCCGCCAATTCTTGGGCCTGATGGAAAAGCCCGACGTGGACTCCATCTCCGGATTGTCACCCGCCATCGCCATCGAGCAAAAAAGCGTCTCCAAGAACCCTCGAAGCACAGTGGGCACGGTCACCGAAATCTACGATTACCTGCGGTTGCTGTACGCCCGCATCGGCACGGCCCACTGCCCAAAATGCGGCAAACCCATCGCGGGCCAATCCGCGCAACGCATCACTGAAACGCTTTTGCAGGAAACCGCGGAAGTCGCCATCTTGGCACCCATCGTGCGCGAGAAGAAAGGCACGTACGAATACGTTTTTGCCGATTTGAAAAAACAAGGTTTTTCCATGGCCCGCGTGGACGGAAAACCACTGGATTTGGATGACGCCGACCAAGTGAAATTGGAAAAATACGAACGGCATTCCATTGAAGCAGTGGTGGACCGCTTTGCGCCCGGCGAGATGGAACGCGTACGCCTGCAAGATGCGGTGGAAGCCGCGCTCAAGACAGGACAGGGCCAATTGATTGCATCGGTGAACGGAAAAGACAAGATGTTTTCCCAGCGCAACGCCTGCGAGGACTGCGGCACGTCGTTGGAGCAGATCGAGCCGCGCATGTTTTCCTTCAACAGCCCGTTCGGCGCGTGCAAGGAGTGCAACGGATTGGGTGAGAAAAAAGAATTTGACGCGGATTTGGTCATTCCGGATGACTCGCTCTCGCTATTGGAAGGCGCGGTCCGACCCTGGAGGGGCATGTTCAAGAACTACCGCCTTCAGGCCGCGGAAGTGCTCGGCAAGAAACTGGGTTTTGATCTCAACACGCCGCTCAAAAAGTTCACCCCGAAACAAAAGCAAGCACTGATGTACGGCTCCGACGAAACATTGCAATTCCGCTTCCACGCTATGTCCAGCGACTCGGAATGGAAACACTCCGGAGTTTTCGAAGGCGTCATGAGCCAACTCCAGCGCCAATACCAATCCGCGGAGAACGACAACCGCCGCGAAGATTTGGAACTGTACATGCGCTCCTCGAACTGTCCGGGATGCAAAGGCCGCCGGCTCAAACCGGAATCGTTGGCCGTCAAAATCCAAGAGCGCGACATCGTCGACATTGCGGACATGCCCGTGGACCAACTCCGCGCCTTTTTTGCCTCGGTCAAACTGGACAGTCGCCAAGCACAAATCGCAAAACAGGTGTTCAAGGAAATCAACGCCCGCTTGGAATTTCTGCACAACGTGGGACTGGACTATTTGACGCTGTCCCGCTCGGCCGCGACGCTGTCCGGCGGCGAGGGCCAACGCATTCGACTTGCGACGCAAATCGGCTCGAACTTGACGGGGGTCCTCTATGTCCTTGATGAGCCCAGTATCGGGTTGCACCAAAAGGATAACGACAAACTCATTTCCACGCTCAAGGATTTGCGCGATTTGGGCAACACAGTGCTGGTCGTGGAACATGATGAAGACACCATCCGCAACGCCGATTGGGTGTTGGACATGGGACCCGGCGCGGGGATTCATGGCGGCCACGTAGTGGCGCAAGGAACGCCCAAGGCCATTGAAAAACACAAGGACTCCTTGACAGGCCAGTACATGCGGGGAGAAAAAGCGATCCCCATTCCCAAGAAGCGCCGCAACGGCCGAAAAAGCATCACCATCCGCAACGCCACCCAACACAATCTGAAGGGAATCAACGTCAAAATCCCACTGGGCGGACTTGTGTGCGTGACCGGCGTGTCCGGCTCCGGCAAAAGCACGTTGTGCAACGATATCCTGTACAACGCGTTGGCGCAACACTTTTTCAACTCCAAGGAAAAACCGGGGACGCATGAAAAAATCGAGGGTCTTGAGCATATTGACAAAGTCATCCTGGTGGACCAATCGCCCATCGGCCGCACCCCCCGAAGCAATCCGGCAACGTACATCGGCGTATTCGGTTTTATCCGTGATCTTTACGCGGCAACACCGGAAGCACGGGCCCGCGGCTACAAAGCCGGCCGGTTTTCCTTCAACGTGCCCGGCGGCCGCTGTGAAAAATGCGAAGGCCACGGCACCATCAAGATCGAGATGCAATTCTTGCCGGACGTCTACGTGACGTGCGAGGAATGCGGGGGCAAACGGTTCCAAAAAGAAACGCTTTCCGTGACGTACAAGAACAAGACCATTTCCGACGTGTTGGACATGTCAGTGGAAGAGGCGTTGGAACTGTTCAACAAGAATCCGAACATCAAACAACGGTTGCAGACCATCTTCGACGTCGGATTGGGCTACATCAAGTTGGGCCAGCCCGCAACGACCCTATCTGGAGGCGAAGCACAGCGCATCAAGCTGGCGGCCGAACTGAGCAAGCGCGCCACTGGAAAAACCCTATACCTCTTAGACGAGCCGACCACCGGATTGCACTTTGACGACGTCAACAAACTCCTCGAAGTCCTGCACCGCCTCGTGGATACCGGCAACACCATCTTAATCATCGAGCACAACCTGGACGTCATCAAGTCCGCCGATTGGCTCATCGATCTGGGCCCGGGCGGCGGGGACTCCGGAGGGTACATCATCGCCGAGGGGACGCCTGAAGACGTGGCAAAAAACACAAACAGCTTCACGGGCCAGTACCTGCAACGGGCGCTGGACGTGAAGAACAAACCCAAGACGGAAAAAGAAAGCAAAAAATAACCCAGGAGTCAAAAACAAAAAAAACCATAAAGAAATCGGTGAAAATATGAAAAAGAAAACCGGAGACGAAAAATTCCTCACTGAAATCCAAAAGCCGAAAATGACCGAGCTTTGGGACAACTCCCAAGACGAAGAATGGGAAAAAACATTCAAAGAAAACAAAAAGAAAACACGATGAACAAACCCCTCAACTTGCCCCACTCCCCCGGCGTCTATCAGTTCTCCAAAGACGGCAAAGTGCTGTACGTCGGTAAGGCCAAGAACCTCGCCTCCCGCGTGGGCTCGTACTTCGGACAGGACGCGCCGGAAAAGGCCCGCCGCCTCGTGCAAGAAGCCGAACGCCTGGAGACCACTCTAACGCACAGTGAAACGGAAGCCTTGTTGCTGGAACAGGCGTTGATCCAACAACACCTTCCGGAATACAACGTCATGCTCAAAGACGGCGTACGCTACGCCTACCTATTGATGCAGAAAAAGCCGTTCCGCTTCAAGACCATCCGGCGCCAAGCGGGACAAGCGGTGCCCAAAGGAAAACTCTACGGCCCATTTGCCAAAGGCTCCCACCGATGGGAACTCATCCGCCTGTTACGGTCATTATTCTTCGAGAAGACGGGCAAACCCTTCGGTTCCACGGAAAACGAGGACGCATACCAATTGATTGAATCAGTGCTCGACGGCAAATCCGACATCCGGACCGAACTTCAGACCCGGATGGTTCTCGCATCCAAATCCCAAGACTACGAAAAAGCCCTACGCTACAAAAAACGCCTTGCGGCATTGGACGCGATGGACGAACACCAGGCCATCGAGCAAAAAACCTCGGCGCACCAGGACATCATCGGTTTTGCGCACGATGGCGACCACTTGGCCGCCCAGGTTTTCCACGTCCGATGGGGCGTCTTACGCGAGCAGGAAAAATACACCTACGAAACGCTTTCCGAAGACACGGAAACCGAATTCATCACGTGCTATTACGCCACGCATGAGCCGCCCAAGGACATAATCCTAAGAATGGAACGCGGAACAAAAAATGCGAATAATGAAGAACCGGAAATAATTGCCGCCAAGCGACTGGAAAAAAATGAAAACACACCCGCGCCCAAGGAAAAAAATAGAACAGACAAAAACGACTTCGAAACCGCTTTGAAAACCTTGTTCCCGCAAGCGGTCATCAAATCACCAAAAAGCGGCACCGCAGCCGAACTCCTCGATCTCGCGGAAAAAAACGCGCAACGCCTCTTGTCCAGCGGCATTCCCGACGACGTCATCGCCTTGCAAAAAGCATTGGGCCTCCGCAAATTGCCCCGTCGCATCGAAGGATTTGATATCTCCACGCTTCAGGGCAACCAAACCGTCGGCGCCATGGTCTCCTTCCACGATGGCAAACCTGACAAAGACAACTATCGGTATTTCAACATCAACACACCCGCCGCCCTCAACGCGAGCGGCTCCAAAACAGGGCCAAAACCGGATGACTTTGCGGCGATGGAAGAAATCGTTTACAGACGGTACGACCGCTTAACGCAGGAAAAACAAAAAATGCCGGACCTCGTGCTCATCGACGGTGGAAAAGGACAACTGACCGCCGCCCTCAACGCCTTTGAGCGCGCCGGCATCCGCATCCACATCCTCGCGCTTGCAAAAGAATACGAAGAAATCTACCTACCGGAACGAAGCCAACCAATCCGCCTGCAAAAAAACCACGCCGGCCTGAAAATGCTGCAGCGCGTGCGGGACGAGGTGCATCGGTTTGTCATCGGGTTCCACCGGCGCAAACGCGACAAGATGCCGGAATAGAACCATAACCGTTTTTCAATTCGGATTCAAGCAATCCAATATTAAACGAGCTGCGTCTATCGACTATTCGATCCTGCCATGCAAAAGCCAAAGCCCATCTATGCATTTCCAGAAAAGGCCCGGACCGCAATAGTGAAGCACCCAAAAGGATCTTTGCTCATCAATCGAATGGGGCGCGCGTTCGGTTTCCACGTTTGCGATTACCCCAAAGAACAGGCGTTGCCACGAATCGGCCAAACACACGAAGTGGTTTTAGATCACGGATTGGGTTTGCAACGGGTATACAAGCCGGTGCCAAAAAAAGGAGAGAATAAGACAGTCAAAACGGAGTTGGATGATTATGTGCGTTCCCAACATCCGGAGCTGTATTTGGATTGGGACAGCAAAAAAAGAAGTAGGGTGAGCCGGAAAAAAGAAGAAGAAAAATAACAAATAAAGAAAAACGACGGCACAATTGTGCCGCCGCGTCTGAATTCAAATCGCGCGTATTTTCAACCGATACCCAGGCCCAAAACGCCCGAGCCGGTTGCCGCACCTGTGGCTGAACCGCTAGCCGCACTAGAGGTGGCACCGCCGATTGAACCGGCCGTTCCTGCGCTTCCACTGGAGGCGCTCATGCCGGCACTACCTACGGACGTCGCACCACCGGTTACGCCAGACGCACCACTGGCAGCACCCGTTGCCGAGCCGCCCAGAAAGCCGCTCAAACCGCCGGTGGCCGAGCCGGTACCCATGACGGAACCCGAAGCGCCACCCGTGGCGTCAGCCGCACTAGAAGCGGAGCCGCCCAAGACTCCACCAAGCATTCCGGATGAAGAACCCGAACCGGCCGCACTGCCAGCGAATCCACCGGGTGCACCTCTTGACGAGGAACCAGATGCACCCAACAGGCCGCCAAGTGCTCCACTTACACCGGCTGAGCTAGCCGCATTACCGCTGGCACTACCGGACGCGCTGGAGCCAAAACCATTGGCCCCAGTAACGGCACCGCCGCTAGCAGTGGACGTACCGAAGATACCGGCAAAAATACCATTGCTATTGTTGGCACCAGACGAACCTTCTGTCTCTGCATGATTGAACATAGCGTCAAAGCCAGTCAAGGCACGTCCCTCAAACGCACCACTGCCCTCATTGGAAGCCGAACCGATGGCAATAATGGACGCATGCGCCGACGAGACGCCGCCCGCCAGACCATTGGCCGAGCTATTCGCGGCATGTGCCTGCGCTTGGGTCACGGCCGAAACCGCGGACTGCAGCGACGCCGAAATCTGAGCGCCAATGGTGGCGAAAATATCCAAGACGGACTGCAACGCACCGGCAGCACCAAGACTTGCACCGGCAGCAGCACCCGCTTGCGACGAGCCGCCAAACCCAATGGACGCATCCGCAGCGACCAGGCCTGAAACGGCGAACATCAACAGGGCGGAAAGAACCGCACCGGACAAAAAATTACTTTTTTCTTCCATGGGAACAAACCCCTCCGGATGAACGCGCATATCGCGCGTTGGATTTGGAATGACTTAAATTATCTAAAACGGATTACAATCCAACGGATCGAAAAAAATCAAGCCCACATGACATCTGCATCCGCTCACTACGTCAACGAACGATGGCCACAACCGATCAGCCAGCAACACCGGTTACCAGACCCATGTTCATCGCGGCCGAAAGCCACATGACCAGACCTTCCTCGTGCGTATCTTCCACACCGATCACCTCAACGAAGTACGGATTGTTTTGATGATTTTTGTTTCGTGCTCAGCCAGCTCGTTCAATGTCCGAGCCGTCCACGTCCCCGGTCCCTTGCAATTGCACGGAATCGGATTCCAAATGGCCGAAATCCGAATTGGCCGAATCCACGGACGAAAACGCCGCAGAATCCGTGCCGGGCGATGCCGACGGATTGCCGCCGTAACCTGCACCGGGAGTCCCACCCGAAGGCGGTTGCGTACACCCGTACAGGGCTACGCCTACCAGTAACAATGCCACCAAAATAACCTTCAACATAACCGTCCACGACCTCCGCAACCGTGCAAAACGTCTTTCGTTCCCTTCATGCGACCACGTTCGCATTGAAAAAATGAAAAAAGAAAAAAATCAGCTCGTCAAACCCAAAACCGCCGTGGTTGAGGAGGAAGCGCCTCCGGTGGCACCGGCCGTTGTTCCACCGACCGAGCCGGACGCACCGCCGCTGGCGCTACCGGAGCCGGAAACCGAGGCACCGTTGCCATTGGCCGCAGCGGAAGTCGTTGCGGAGGCCGAGGCACTGGCCGACGCGGACGCACTGGGCGATGCCGTCGGCGTTGGCGAAGCGGTCGGGCTCGGGGTTGGCGTAGCCGTGGGAGTGGCCGACTCCTCGTCATCCCCATCGTCATCATCGTCCCAATCACCGGCACGGACGCCCAAGCCTAAGCCCAAGCCGTTGTTGCCGATTTTCACCTTGACGTCGCCTTTCCCTTTGCCATTGGCGCCCAAGCCTAAACCCAAACCTTCACCGAAGTGCAGGCCCAAATTGATGCGCAAACCGTGGATGACCGAAGCGGGAGGCATTTCGGTTCGGAATGCCTCCACCAACTCGCGGTTCACCGTGCGCTGGATGGCGCCCTTGAGATACACCAAACCGCGATGCGCCTGCCGGAGGTAGAACATCGACTCATCCAAGGTGCTCGCGTTCGCCGCGGCATTCAAGGACGCGTTGACCGACGCGGAGGCCTCAGTTAGTCCGGCGGTTGAGAAGTTCGCCGCACCCAAACGGACGATGACCGCATCCAACTGTGCCAAGACCGCATGCCCGCGCTGGATGGCGATAACCATGCGCTCCGAAATCACGCCGTTCGCCACGGCCTGCTTGAAAGCACGCCACTTGGCGTTGAAATCCGCGACAATGGCTTTTTTTTCCTCCACGGTCGTGGCATTGGTGAATTTAGCCTTTTGCACGTTGGCGTACGCCACGAAATCGGACACCAGCGTCGCGTTGGCACCCTGCGATTCCAACCTCAACGCCAAAGCAATGCGTTCATCGAACGCGGCCTGGATTGAGTGGTTCACAGCGGCTTTGAATTCGTTCCGTTCTTCAGCGGTCAAATCCACTTTGACACGGAGCCGCGCTAACGTGTCATTAAGCTTTTCTTCCCGCTCACGAATCTTTTTCAGCGCCAGTTCTCGCTGTTCCTGGATTTTTTCCATGGCCGTGCCAAAGCGCGCCTCGATTCGGGCGTTCAATTGCGCTTCCCGTTCCTTGGCATCTTGTTCAAAATCATGAGCCCGCGCTTCCAATTTATCCCGGGTTTCGGCCAATTTGTCCAACCGGGCCGCCATCCGTTCGGATGCGGAAGCGTAAGCTGACACCCCGGCCATAGCCGATGCGTCCCCACCGATTGATCCGGATGCATCCGCCGCCACGGCGCCCGCCATTCCAAAAAGCATGGCGGCCGAAACCAGCAGACTCATCCAACTTTTTACCCAATTTTCCATAATTCCATCACCTGGTTTGCACCATTGTCGAATCGTCTGATATTGCGTGGAAGCGGAAAGGCGCGGCCGGCCAACTGACAGAGGAAGGGGCCATGGACCGCAAATTAATCGGACCGCAAGCCACAGGGGCCTCGGCCAACCAATTGCAACCATGGACCGGCAGGGAAATGACCGGCACGCGTTTTTCCGTTTTCCATACACTGACGCTCGTTTCGGAGTATTTAAGCAAACTTGCAAAAAGTGTCCCGGCAAAGCTTCAATAGGGCTCCAAATTTGAAAAGAACCGTCCTAAAGGCGTAGATAGCTTCAGCGGGTTTTTGCGGGAAAAAAGGACATCCAGAGGCAAACGATGGCAAAAACGGACCGGCCCGTTACGCAAAAGCCAGCATTTCAGCGCCTTTTTGAATTTGTTAAGGCCTAAAAAAATGATGGATTCCTGGCACCTCATCAACGAAGAAGACGGCGGCAACTTCATTTGCCTATACCCATTCGTCGATGCGTTTGCAGAACAAATCGCAATTCAATGGAATATACCCGAAGCCGCAACCGCGCTGGAAATGACCCGCGACCACGCCCGATTTTTCATCCACTGCCGTTTTGCGGAAAAATTACCCGAAATCCATAAAGCACTAAAAGACGGAGGCCGACTGGAGCGGATGATGGCCGATACGGAAAAACAAGCCGCCACGCACCACGCCTTGGCCGAAAAAACCATCCAAAAACATGCCGACCAATGGACGAATCAAGATATTTGTAACGCAATCCAGGACATCCAAAAAAGCCTTCAGGAATTGGTCGCCATTAGCATAATGCCGACCATGATTGATTCGACCTCAGGCAGCATCAGCCAGGACGCCGAAGTACAAATCCGAGCGCGGATGAAAATTACCAAGACCAAACGGCCGGCGGCGGAATACTTCAGCATTTTGACCACCGGTACCGACGCCCCCATGAGCCGAAGCGAAGAAATCGGCGCAATGAGGCTTGCGGCAAAAGCCGAAACGAAAAATAACGCGGATGAATCGTTCGACCAACTTGGAAAAAAGACACCGGAACTTGCAGACCAAGTCCGCGCCCACGCCCAAAAATTCGCCTGGACCAACTTCAGTTATTCCGGCCCGGCATTGAGCCCGCAAATTGCATGGGAGAAAATCCGGCAACTGACTATGGAAAAAAGCGAAAAGGAACTGACCGAAAACGCCAACGCCCTCCAAAACCGCTCCGAATCGTTGGAAAAACAACACCGCCAATACGAGACGGAATTGCAACTGGACCACGCCTCCGACGACGCCCTGAACTTCGCGCGCCAAAGCATGCGCCTCAAGCTTCTGCGCAAAGATGGCATGATGCACGGGAACTACGCCACAGATCTGCTGCTGCGGGAAGTGGGCCGACGAACGGGATTGTCGATGAACCAATTGAGCGCCGCACAATCGAAGGAAATTGATGCAATCCTAGCCGGCCGATTTGATACGGACCGACTTTCCAAACGCCAGGCATGCGCCGCCTATTTCTACGAAAATAAAAAGCCGCTACTATTGGAAGGAAACTTAGCCAAAAAACGTGCCGAAAAAGAATTCACACAAGTAGCGGTCAACGCCACGGACCAACTGCGTGGCCAATGCGCCTGCCCGGGCGTTGCATCCGGAACGGTCCGCATCATTGACAAGGCACAAGACATGGACAAGATGCGACGCGGTGACATCCTCGTCTCCATCGCCACCACGCCTGAAATCGTTCCGGTGATGAAAAAAGCGGCGGCCATCGTCACGAACATAGGGGGCCTCACGTCACACGCCGCCATCGTCAGCCGTGAACTGGGCGTCCCGTGCGTCATCGGCACGAAGATAGCCACGAAGTGGTTGAAAAACGGCGACCACGTAGAAGTGGACGCGACGGAAGGCGTGGTGCGGAAACTTGGAAAATAAAAAAAAGGACAGACAACCCCACGAAAAAAAGGAAAACGGAAAAAAAGAAAAAACCGACCGAGCCTAACCCGCCTCATCCGGCGGCGGACTCACGTCCCCGGCGGACAAATCGTTGCTCAAGGCATCCAGATCGTCAATGTCAGGGCCCACCTGGTCCAAACCGGACGTATCGTAAGCGCCCGGAGAGGGAGATGGACCTGCGGAATCCAACCCTCCGGAAGAAACCGGGGCAGCGGACGTAGCCGACGCGAAACCCGAGCCTTGACCGCTGGCACCCGAAGCAGGAATCAGGGATGCCGAAAAGTTTGACCCACCTTGGGCGCATCCGAACAATACCAACCCGGCGACCAAAAGGACGGCCATTGCAAAATTAACGCGTTCCATCATCAACACCTTTTTTCTAAGCCGACGCGTTGATGGAAAGCGACGCGTCCGCCGCCACAAAAGGCAGTGGTTTTTCTCGGTAGGCGTCCACCAGTTCGCGGTTCACGGTCTGCTGGATGGCATTGCGTTGATGCACCAGGCCGCTTTGGACCTGCCGCAGACGGGCCAGAGCATGCGGAACGTCCGGTTCGACCAAAATGGAGTCCAAACGCATGGAAATGACCGCCGAAGCATTGACCAATAAAGTGGTATTGAATCCCCCGGCAGACAATTTGACAATGACGGCATCCAGGCGGGCAAGCGTCTGACGCGTCGCATTCACGGACGCGCGAAGTTTGTTCAGCAGTAAATCACGGGTGACGGCCTGCTTGAAGGCGCGCCAGTGTTGATTAAAGTCCAGGACAAGACCCTTCCGAACGGAATTGTTCGTTGCATTGGCGTATTGGTTCCAATTGTTTTCCGCGTACGTCACGAAATCCAGGACCAAGGTCGCATTGGCGCCTTCCAAACCCATTTTTTGGGCCAATTCAATACGGTGGCGGTACGAGGCGTTCAATTGTTGGTGGGATTTGATCTTAAGTTCGGCCTTTTCCGTATCATTCAGAGACCTTTTTTCACGCAAGTCCTTGACTGTTTTAGCCAAAACCGCTTCGAGTTCCCGCGCATGGTCCAAATTCTTCTGGCGCTCCACTTTGAGCTGTTCAAGCGCCGCATGGGACAGGGCGCGGATGTCCTGGACCTTGTCGCGGATCTGGTCCAGGCGCTCTTTTTGGTTTACCTTGATTTCCTGAATCCGCTCCGTTGAATCATTTTCGATTTGGCTGACGCGTTCCGTCAGGTTGGCGCGGATGTCTTTCACAGGTTGTTTGATGGCATCGGCACGGGCGTTTGCCGCATCACGGATTTTTTGCGCTTTAACATGGGCCGCTTTTTGGGCATCCTTGATGCGTTCCAAAGCAGGTCGTTTACCGGGCGTGGCCGAAGGAATTGCGCCGATCGTGTCGGAAACAGTGGGGCTCGGCGTGGCGCTGAGAGTGGGAGACTCCGACGGCGTCGGACTGGGGGTAGCTAGGATTGGAATGACCGTCGGAACCGGTATGTCGGTGGGAACGGCAACCGCAGCCGGAGCGATGGGCGTGGACGCAACGACGCCGGTTCCATCCACGGCCACGACAAGGCCGGACAGACCGACTAACAATAGCACTGAAATGAAAAATACCCCGAAAACCCGATTCAAAACCATATCCTGAAAACCACCCGACGAAATACGTACGACCCTGATTGGCGCATGATTGAATAATTTTTGGTTACATCTGTATTTTTTACCAACGGAAAAGCCGAGGAAAAAAAGCACCGACCGTATCGGGTTTTTCCAGCGGCTTTCCGTTTGGATCCACAAGCGGTCTGAATTGCGGTATTTAAACATACTTTCAAAATCTGAAAAAAATAAGCAAGAATAAGGCTCGAAAGAGAAAAAGAAACTTCAATAAGCCGCCGATTACTTCACCAAGGAAAACTTAAAGACTGACCATGCACAAAACAAAAATATGAATACGGCCGCAAATAACCCATCCGATCCGAGCCGCCCGATTGCTTTAATCGGCATATCATTCATTTTTTTAATCGGTTTCACAGGAGCCGCCCACATTCTCGGTTCCATTTTTGACGAGAACATCGAACCCGCGAGCCGTGCCGTCGTCCAAATCAACACCACACCGGAACAGCAAATCATCACCTTGAACGGCAGCTACGCATTTGATGTGCCGGCCGGAACCTACCGGTTGCTGGCCGTCGGGCAAAACGCGTCGGCCGAAAAAAACATCACCATACTAACGGATGGCGATTTCCGCATTGATTTGATTCTTCTACCGGGCGTACCAGCCGAAGACAGCGTGTTGACGGACCTGCTTTCGGCACCGGAAGTCGAAACACCGGAAACCGCCCCCGACAATGGGTTCGACCCCACCGGGGTAGTCATTGCGGCACTGCTCGTAGCCCTGGGTGCGGGAGCCTATTTGAAATGGAAGCGCGTGAACACGTCCGACATCGGCGGCAATCCCACTCGTACAACCGAAAAGGCGAACACGACCAAGCCGGCACCCATCTCAACAACGGTAAGTCCGAACCGCGTGCTGACGGGGGACCAACAAAAAGTGATGCAGACGTTAGCAAGCTTCAACAACCGCGCGTCGCAGAAGGAACTCCGGAAGACATTGGACCATTGGAGCGAAGCCAAAGTCTCGATGGAACTGACGGAATTGGAAGAAATGGGCGCCATCCAGAAACTGAAGAAAGGACGAGGCAACATCATCCGGAAAGCTTAGGCGTACAGGCCAAAAACGAAATGACCGAAATCCATTCCGAGCACTTAAAAAAACAGGAAACCATCAAAGAACCGTCAAACGATTTCAAAAAACCTAAACCAACAGGTGAAACCCCAACATGAAATGGCTTGCAATCATCCTCATCGGCGCCGTCGTGTTATTCGGCTGCATCCAGGCCCCCGGCGGAGCGGCCGCAACCCAAAAACCGCTCAATGACGTGTTCAAGGAAGACCTCACCACCCCCACGCCAAACGCCACGGTAACGCCGTTGCCTACATCCACGACGCAACCGGGCGCCACAACGAGCACAACCAATACCCCGAAAAATGCCACCACGTCCACACCCGCACCGGACGTCGCCATTGCCTCGGAAGGGCCCGGTTCGCTCAAACCCGGAACCGGCGCATCCGCAACCCAGGAATTCAGCACGGAAATGGATGACAACGGCTGGTACCCCAGCGCCATTTCAGTCAAAGCCAACGTGCCATTAATCATCCACGACAAGGAACGCATCGAAAACGTCTATTTTGCCGGCGCTCAGGTCAACGGCAACGTCGAAGGACTACCCATGGAGTTCAAAGTCGGCGAGTCCAAAGACATCACGTTCACCCCCACCGCAAGCACCTGTTTAGGCAATTACTGGCCCTCATCCGGCGTCCTGAAAGGCTATCTCAAAGTCAACGTGGAAGGACAACCGGAAGCGCAGTGCTGAAAAAAACGGACAGCAAACCGGCCACACCCGACGTTTGTCAAAGAGCGCCAGGAATGAAAAACCGGCGCCTCTTTTTTTCTTTTAATTTTATCCAACAACGTTCGACATAGTCCGTCGCGTCTTTGACGCCCAAGCAATCGCGTCAAAACGCAAAGCCCCTGAAATCTGAACCTTTAAATCAGACCCTTGCGTGAGTTTTCCGAGGCGAAAAACACATGTTGGTCGATTTCACGCTCTGGACGTATCTGTTTTTGTTGGCCGCCGGGATTCTCAGCACCCTGGTAGCGCTTTTGAAGCCAAGCATGGATTCCCTGAAAAAAGCCGCCGCATTGGGACTTTTTTTGGCCGTTTTCGATTTCGTATTTGAAAACGCCGGAGCCGCTGCCGGGCTTTGGTACAGCCAAGGCGCACCCATTTACCTCATGGCCGTGCCCATCCAGGTCTTTTTCATCGCCTTATTTGCCGGAAGCGCATTCCACTTGGTCCTGCCGGCACGAAAAGACGCGCTGTACATGCTGTCCACGTCCCTTTTGATTGCGGTGATTGGCACCGGAATTGAGGCCATGTTGCTGGACGCAAGCTTACTGCATTACATCGGGGGCTGGACCAGCACCAATGCCCTGCTGTCGTATTGGGCCACCTTTTTGTTGATGCACATCGCGAACCTCAAGATGCACGGGCACAGAGTGTTGCATGAGGATGGCGAGACCAACGGAAGCAAAGCCCGAACGTCAAGCACCAGCGGCGTAAGCGGGAAGAAGAAGCGGCGTTAATCAGAAATAATTATTTGTGCAAAACCAAAGCCAAATAATAAGAATAATGAGGTCGAATCGTGCGAGTACCTAATGCGTAAGGCACTTGCTTGAGCGTGTGAATTTCATACGAAATGTCCTTCCGCCTTGCTACATTGACAAAAGCGGCAAGTTGTTCCGGGTCGCTTTTTTCAAAAAAATACACCTGTTTTCCGCCTTGTTTCAACACCCGTTGCCCCTCGCTAATCATCTGGTCATATCGATTTCCAGCGGGTTGACCTTCCCCTTGGACCCAACTTTGGGTTCCGCGGAGAAACCATATATGTGCAGAACCAGACCTAAGACCACTTGAAATAGCAGTACCCAATCGGATAACGGGAAATTTGAAAGGCAAAAGAGGATGACATTTTTGAAATTCCCTAAGAGTATTCAAATGTTCCAAGGCCCCACCGATAACACCTTGAGATTTTTCACTCAGCAACTTGGCTTTTTTCTTTGAAAACGGATGAGCCAAATCACTCGAAGGTACGCCGGAACTGACCAGCTTGGGATCGACAACCGTGACAACACCTCGGGCATGAGTTACCAACGAGCAAATGTGAGCTAATGAAGGATCAAGATTGACATCGCGACTGGGCCCAAGCACAACAACACGATCATTAGGCCGGACCAACTCCGACAAAAACTCCTGCTCCGAAAATCTACGCTCAGGCATGAGAAAACTAGGAAAAATGAAAGCTAAAAACCCGTTACCAAAGGCAATTGCCAATGTTCCGACCAGTCTAATCGGGAAAGGCGTCACATCGCAACAGGGGCATAAGTAGAAAAATATTCCACCCAAGATATATAACGGTCTAAATGGCGAACAAACGCATGCACTACAAAGTCGTCCTGTCCAAGGATGAGGATGGGCAATATGCGGTCGAATGCCTGGACCTGCCCGGATGCGTCTCGCAAGGGAAAACCAAAGCCGAAGCTTTGAAAAACATCAAGGACGCCATCCAAGGTTACCTCGTCAGCTTGAAAAAGCACGGGGAAAGGATTCCGGAATTCACGGCCGAAGTCATCGGCGTGAGCGCATGAAGTTGCCGGTCCTTTCAGGAATGCAAGTAACCAAAGCCTTTGAAAAAATAGGCTACCAAATCGACCACATCAGCGGAAGCCACCTGATTTTACGAAACCAGCAGCCTCCGTTCAAACGGCTAACCGTGCCGAAGCACCGGGAAGTGGCGAAAGGCACCCTAAGAGCGATTATACGGCAAGCCGGACTGACGCACGACGAATTCTACGAATTGCTTTAAGAAAAATAAAAAAAAGAACTGGAATAAATCCCCGCGACAGCGCACTCGACCCCGGCGCTCAACGGCACGAATGCAAAAAGGCTACCATTGGAGTGAGCCACCCGTTTGGTACTCCGTGACCCGCGTTTCAAAGAAATTCTTGCTCGTAATCCCCGGGGGACACCAGCGGGTTTCCCCCTGGAGATTACTCCTCCTCGCCCCCTTCCAACGAGACTGCTTGACAACAAGACTACCACTGAAGTGAGCCGCCCGTCTGGTATTCGGTGACTCTCGTCTCAAAGAAATTCTTCTCTTTCGGCAAATCCGTGGTCTGGCTCATCCAGGGAAAGGGGTTCTCGCGGTTGTAGATTTTCGGCAAGTTGAGCCGCTGTAGGCGTCGGTCAGCGATGTGCTCGACGTATTTCTTGAATTCTTTTGCGTTAATGCCCAGAAGGCCTTGCGGACAGGCGTCCTCGGCGTAACACTGTTCCAAGACCACGGCTTTTTTGATGAGATCCACGATTTCATCCTGGAATTCCTGGGTCCACGCCGCCGGGTTTTCCGCCTTGATGGTATTGATGAGGTCGCAACCAAAGGCCAAATGCAACGATTCGTCGCGCATGATGTACTCGAATTGCTCGCCCACGCCGATCATCTTCCCTTGGCGCTTGAGCGCGAGCATCATGGCGAATCCGGCGTAAAAAAAGATGCCTTCCATGATGACGTAAAAGCCGATGAGGTCGCGCAGGAACTTCTGCATGTTTTCCGTACCCGAGGTGTTGAAGTGCGGATCGAAAATCGAAGAGGTCAAGTCAACGACAAAATCGTCCTTCATCTTGATGGACGGAATCGTCTTGTACATCGTGTAGATTTCTTCCGGATCCAAGCCCAGCGTGTCACAGCAGTAGATGAACGTGTCGGTGTGCACCGCTTCCTCGTACGCTTGCCGCAACAGGTACTGGCGGGATTCGGGGTTGGTCACATGGTTGTACACAGCCAAGACGATGTTGTTGGCCGTAAGCGATTCAGCGGTGGAAAAAAAACCCAAATTCCACAAAATCATCCGCCGCTCCGTGTCCGACAACGTCGTCGGGCTTTTCCACTGCTCGACGTCCTTTTGCATCGAGACTTCTTCCGGCGTCCAGTTGTTCGCCACGCCCGCTTTGTAGTGCTCACGCGCCCACATGTATTTCATGGGCAAAATCTTGTTCGGATCGGTTTTCGGGTTGTTGATGATTGACATAATCCAGTTCACCGTTTTTCGTTCAATAAAAAATTAAACCACGCAAAGGCCAGGTCGCGAAAGGCTCAAAAAGAAAAAAAAAGCCTTAACCCAACATGCCGATGCACAAACGCGTTTCTTTCTTTTTGCCAAAAGCCCCACGGCCCCTTTTTTCTTCGCGAGTCTGCTGTTCCCTGCCCTCGACGCTTTAAAGCCCTAATTACTGGCACGCCTCGCACGTCGGGTCGTTGATAAGGCACACCTTCGGCCCGCTTTGGGCGGACGTGGCCTGGGCGATGGCCGACTCCGCAATGGACATCGGCGCGCCGGCGATACCCGCCGCGGCAACCACCGCTACGGCATGGCCTTCCCGTTTCTGGGTGAAACCGAACTTCTCAGCATCCAGCGTCGATTTTTCAATCTGGCTTGCCGCGACCGAACGCAGGTAATACGTCGTCTTCAACCCAAGGAGCCAGGCGTAGGCGTACACGTCATTCAGCCGCTTGCCAGAAAGGCCCTTCAAAAAGACGTTGAGCGATTGGCTCTGGTCAATCCATTTGCCGCGCACCGCGGCCATGCGCATCATGACTTCGGCATCCACGTCAAAGGCTTCCTTGTATTTGGCCCTCACGTTTTCCGGAATGCCCGGAACGGCGGACACGTTGCCGTCGTGGAACTTGAGCTGGTCCAACAATTCGGCCGACCACAGCCCGGCTTTCTTGAGGTCGTCAATAAGGTATGAATTGACCACCGTGAACTCGCCGGAAATATTGGCCTTCACATACAGGTTCTTGAAAATCGGCTCAATGGACGGGAAGCATCCGGAAATGTTCGAAATGGTCGCGGTGGGCGCAATGGCCATGGTGTTGGAGTTACGCATGCCGTATTGCTTGACGTGCTCGCGCACCGGCGCCCAATCCAGACGCGCACTGCGCGATACGTCGATTTTCATGCCGCGCTCCTTTTCCAACAAGTCCAGCGTGTCGTGCGGGAAAATCCCGCGGTCCCACTTGGAGCCTTGGTACGTCTCGTACGGCCCGCGCTCTTTGGCAAGCTCGGAGGATGCCAAAATGGCGTAGTAGGACACCAATTCCATACTCGAATCAGCAAAGTCCATCGCGTCCGACGACTCAAAGGCCAAATCCAGCTTGAATAACGCATCCTGGAAGCCCATGATGCCCAAACCGATGGGGCGGTGACGCATGTTCGAGGTCTTGGCCTCGATGGTCGGATAGTAGTTGACGTCGATGACGTTGTCCAACATGCGGATGGCGGTGCGGACGGTCTGGGCTACCAAATCAGAATCCAATTTGCCATCCACGATGTGCCGCTCCAAGTTGACGGAGCCCAAATTGCATACCGCGGTCTCTTCGGCCGAGGTGTTGAGGGTGATTTCCGTACACAGGTTGGATGAATGCACCACCCCGACATGGTCCTGGGGCGAGCGCACGTTGCAGGGGTCCTTGAACGTAATCCACGGATGGCCCGTCTCGAAGAGCGAGGTGAGCATCTTGCGCCACAATTTTTGCGCCGAGACGGTCTTGAATTTCTTCATCTTGCCGTTGCGTGCCTTTTCCTCGTATTCCGCATACTTCGTTTCAAAGGCCTTGCCGTACAAATGATGCAGTTCCGGCACTTCTTCGGGCGAAAATAAGGTCCACACGTCGTCCTTGAGCATGCGTTTCATGAACAAGTCCGGAATCCAGTTGGCGGTGTTCATGTCGTGCGTACGTCGACGTTCATCCCCGGTGTTCTTGCGCAAATCCAAAAAGTCTTCGATGTCCATGTGCCACGTTTCCAAGTACGCGCACGTCGCGCCGCGGCGCTTGCCCGAGCGGTTGATGGCGACGGTGACATCGTTGGCAATCTTGAGAAAAGGGATGACGCCCTGGCTTTCCACGCCCGTTGATTTGATCCATGAGCCGGTGGCGCGGATGTTGCTCCAATCGTTACCCAGACCGCCGGACCACTTGGACAACTGGGCGTTATCGCCGATGCACTTGAAGATATGCGTCAAATCATCGCCCACCGTCGTCAGGTAACATGAGGAGAGCTGGGGGTGCGTGGTGCCGGAGTGGAACAACGTGGGAGTCGACGGGACAAAACGCAAGCTGGAAATCATCTCGTAAAATTCCAGCGCTTTTTTGTTTTTGTCGCCCTCTTCGTTCAACGCAAGCCCCATGGCCACGCGCATCCAGAAGCCTTGGGGCAATTCCATGCGGCGCTCGTCGGATTTCATAAAGTAGCGGTCGTAGAGCGTCTGGATGCCCATGTAGCGGAACAAATGGTCGCGCTCCAGAAGAAGGCCTTCGGACAGCCGTTTGAGGTCGAACTCCATCATCTTGGAATCCAAGATGCCCAATTTGACGCCGCCTTGGATGCCCTTGACAAACGCCTCGCGGTACGCCACCTGGGCCAGGCGCTCCTCGCGCATGGACTGACCGACGACTTCCTTGAACAATTTCTGCAGGAACAAACGGGCGGAAACGAAATCAAATCCGGCGTCCTTCTCGATAAAGGAAATGGAGGAGAGGACCATGGCTTTTTCAATGTCATCGGTGGACACGCCGTCGTAGATATTCTTGACGACCTCGTTGACCACCGCATCCAACGGAATGGCGGAAAATTCATGGGAGTGCCGCTGCAACGTGGCGCGCACCTTCTGCACGTCGAACATCACAATACGGCCATCCCGTTTTTTGACCGTCAATTTGCCCAACAAGGATTTCTCGAGATTGCGCTTCTTTTCCTCTTCGCGCTCCTTTTGGCGCTTGGCGCGGTAAAGGATGTAGGATTTGGCCACTTCGTACAGGCCGCTTTGGACCAGGTGTTTTTCGACGATGTCCTGGATGTTCTCGACGTTGGGGTAAAAGTCGACGAAACGGCCGCTGATTTCAAGGACGACGTCCTGGCTGATTTTTTCCAGAGCAGCCGGAGGAACGTCTTGGCCGGAGGCGATGACGGCCTTGGTCACGGCGTTTTGGATTCGGTTCAAATCAAAGGCGATGACTTCGCCGTTGCGCTTGCAGACCATCAATTTTTGCAACCCATCCATAACCCATGCGCCCCCTATGAAACCCAAAATCCAGAACTGTTTTTTATTTGTTTTTCTTCAACGTATTTTTCAAACATCATTTTTTCGGCGCACGACCACATTGACCGATTCCGAGCCATAACCGGGCCCGTTTTACAGCAGCGGTTGGCCCGTTTTACAGCCGGATCCGCCCCATTTTCCAGTCCACGCGTGCGGCTCAATAATTCCATATATTGTGCTTATATACTTTGCGTACCGCTAGGGATAGTATACTTTACATTTTCGGCGGCTGACGAAGAAAGCGGGAAAACGGCCTGAATAACGACGGATTCGTGACAAAAACCGGCACGGCGGAATCCGGTAGTTGCCACCGGCCAGTTGGTCCCGGATTGATTAAAAGGGCACGCGGGCTAACACATCCGGTGGAACCAATGTCAGGCAATCCGATTGGCGAATTTGCTGAAAAAAAAGGCATAGCCCTCAAAGGACAGAAGGAAATCGCCGAAGAGGCGAAAAATGCAATTACCAAGAAGCACGGATATTCAATAGAGGAAATAAAACAAAATTTTGATTCACTGTTGTTGGAAAGCGAGGGGATGGCGTACCGGATATTCCTCAAATACCAGCAGGAATATGGCCGAAAGGCATTGGAAGCCTATTTTGCTAAGCAAACATCGAACCAGGAAGCAAAAAGGACCCAGAACACCGCCCGGATTGTCGGAAACAATTTTTCCGAGCTCAACAAATTCTTCCTTTCACTGGGCCAGGCCCGAAAAGCCCGCGCAGGCAAGACCTTTGAGTCAATACACAACACGATGTTCAAGACACTGGGATACCCATTCACGGAGCAAGCGGTGATAAACGGAAAGCCCGACTTTTTGATGCCGTCCAAGGAATACTATGGAGTAAACCCGATGGATTGCATCATTTTCACTTCCAAGAGGACTTTGCGGGAAAGATGGAGGCAAATCGTGACAGAGGGAACCAAGGGACTGGGTTTCTATCTTGCAACGATCGATGACGCGGTTTCGGAAGCCCAATTGAAGGAAATGCTCAACCACCGCATCTATCTGGTTGTGCCCGAGGAAATAAGGCGCGCCAAATATCCCGGCGCCCCAAACGTAATCAGCTTCAGGGAATTTTTCGAGGAACATCTGGACCCGAAAGTAAAGGTCTGGAAACGGAAGGGAGTGGCATGAAATTCGACTTCATAGATCTTTTTGCCGGCATAGGGGGATTCCGCATCGCCTTCGAGGGAGTGGGAGGCGAATGCGTCTTTTCCTCGGAGTGGAACCGTTTTTCCCAGGAAACATATGAAGCCAATTTCGGGGAAACGCCGACAGGGGATATTACATCGGTCACAAGCCCCGAAATACCCGACCACGACATCCTGATGGGCGGGTTCCCGTGCCAGCCATTTTCGATTGCAGGGGTATCGAAAAAAATCAGCCTTGGACGAAAACATGGATTCGAGGACAAGGAACAGGGTAACCTTTTCTTCGAAATCGCAAGGATCCTGAGGGACAAACGGCCAAAGGCATTCCTGCTTGAAAACGTCAAGAACCTCGCCACACACGACAAGGGCCGCACATTTGAAGTGATACTGGATACCCTGATTGGATTGGATTATTCCGTCTTCTACAAAATCATTGACGCACAGGATTACGTACCCCAACACCGGGAAAGGATATTCATCGTGGGTTTTGACAAACGACGGTATCCCGGAATATCATTTGAATTTCCGAATCCCCCCGCATCAAAACCCGCAATAAAGTCAATCCTGGAGAAAAATCCGGAAGCGAAATACACGCTGACAGACAAGCTGTGGAAATACCTGCAGGCATATGCCGAAAAACACCGGAGCAACGGCAACGGATTCGGATTCGGCATCATCGATCCGGAAAAAAACACGACGACCCGGACTCTGAGCGCAAGATACCACAAGGATGGTTCGGAAATACTCATCAAACAGACGGGAAAAAACCCGCGTAGGCTGACACCACGGGAATGCTGCCGCCTGATGGGTTTTCCCGAGGGGTTCATCATACCGGTTTCCGACACACAGGCCTACAGGCAATTCGGAAATGCGGTTGCAGTACCGGTGGTACGTGCAATTGCAAGGCAAATGGTCGCCGTTCTTTCCCAAGCCGAGGAACAGCCCTTGGAAGCGGCGGCAATTATCGCAACCGGCTGAAATAGGATGGCGGACAGCTTATCGCCTGCGAACCGGAGCCGGCTTATGGCGTCAATCAAGGGGAAGGACACCAAGCCGGAACTATTGCTACGCCAAGGGCTATACCGGCGCGGAATCCGCTACAGGATACACGGAAAGCTTCCCGGAAAACCGGATGTAGTCATACATCGCAAGAAAATAGTGATTTTCATAGATGGATGCTTCTGGCATAAATGTCCGAAGTGTTTCGTCCAACCCAAAACAAATCGGGCGTTCTGGCGGAAAAAAATAGATGCAAATGCAATGCGGGATAGAAATGCCACGAGGAAACTCCGTGCCTTGGGATGGAAAGTCATAAGGATACGGGAACATCGGCTGGAGAAAAATCAGGAAAACACAATTGCAGCAATGGTGAAAGTGATTAAAGCAACGGCCCCCTGATTTCTTTATGACGCAACGCCTCACCGCGGCAAAAGGCTCCATCGCCGTCAACGCCGCCTTATTGGCCCTCAAAGCCGGAGTCTCCATTGCCACCGGTTCCATCGGGCTTTTGGCCGAGACGCTGCATTCGGGCCTGGATTTGGTCGCCTCCACTCTGGCCTACGTGGGCATCAAAAAAGCCATGGAGCCGGCCGATGACAACCACCCGTACGGCCATTACCGTTTTGAAAACCTATCGGCCTTAGCGCAAGTCATCCTCATCGGCTTGACCGCGCTGTTCGTGTTTTGGGAAACGGCCCAGCACCTGCTCAAACCGGAGCCCATCCAACAAGCACCGTTGGGCATCGCCGTCCTTTTGGTCAGCCTAGCGTGCGCATGGGCCACCGCCAAGTGGTTGGACAAGGTGGCCAAAGTGGAGCACAGCGCGGCGTTAGAATCAGACGCATACCATTTCACCACCGACACCTACGCATCCATTGCCGTCCTCATCGGCATTGCCGCAAGCATGGCCGGCTTTCCGATGGCGGACCCAATGGCGGCCATTGCCGTAGGAGTCGTGATGTTGCACGGATCGGTAAAATTGGCGAAAAAATCGCTTTTGGTCCTCACCGACAGCGTTCCGGATTCCGATTGCCTCCGGCAAATCCAAAAACTGCTCAAAAAAGACGCCCGCGTCACGTCGTTCCATAAGTTGCGCGCCCGACAAAGCGGCGCCCGCGTCTTCGTGGACCTGCACATGCGCCTGGCACCGAGGACCTCACTGGATGCCGCGCACCTCATCTCACACGAAGTCAAAGCCGCCATCATCAAAGCCCTACCGGAAGTGGAAGACGTGCACATCCATTTGGAGCCGGAACCGAAGGCCGAAACACGGATGAAAAAAACAAGGGCGGAAGGAAAAACGAAGATGGAAAAAGCGGCAGGGAAAAAGAAGAAATAAAAATATCGGTTGAAGAAAAATAAAAAAAGACGTTGGTAAGGGTTTAGTTTTGTAGGTCGACCGAAAGGCGTAAGTTCTACTTTTTCGTACCTCTTTTGCTTGGGCGTCCCGACCAGGACGCCCCGCGCAAAAAAAGGCCCACCCGCCATGACAGACGAAAAATACGTACGCGAGC
>JACRGH010000034.1 GCA_016212375.1 Microcaldota archaeon | reverse complement strand
TTGGGAGTCAGTCGGAGCACGGCGCGAACGATACAGCCGTGCTAATGAGTTTTTTCCAGACGGCGCGTTTGCAGAACGAAAACTTCATCGAGTTTGTCCATGATTTGGCGGAAAACCGCCTACGAAACTAAACGGTTACAAGTTTAAAATAAAAAGAAACGGGGAATTACTCGCCAAGAGCTTGGCCTCCCGCAGGGAAAATGGTGAAACAGACAAATTAGATGAAATCGGAAAAGGAAGGGAGCATATTAGCCCTGTTCGAAATAATAATTTAAACCTCATCCATACCGAAATTGAAGCGCTCAGGCGTCATTTAGGACGATACCCCTATTTGGACGAACTGGGACACACAGCGGGTGGGCATTAATCAAATCATACACATTAAAGCCGACATCATTCACCGACAAGCCAAGCTGCCACCGCCGAGCGTTGGAAAATCACGAATACCACTTCGGTAAACCGCAAGACGAAACGAAGTCCGATAGTTCCGAACCCGAGTCGCCCCGCACGCCAAAAGAAAATGCTAGCCGGCCCGGTCGGATTTAAAAACGCATGAATCGATCATTCCGTTTCCCTTATTCCTTGCGGTCCAAAAAAGATGAAATCGGATTTGCATCTTTTCGGCGTTTCCGCCATCTTTTTGAACCGGTTTTGCCACCACTAATTCCTGAATTCTAAAGGTTTCACCATGTATCCGCTATTGAACGAACGCCACTTGGAGCATACCACCGCGGTTGCCGCTAGTGGCCACAAAAATGCCGGCTCCGAAGCAATCCGACGCCAAGCGGCCCTTGCCGAATTGGTCAAACGGCTCAACGCCGAACCGAAGATGACCCTGAAGCAACTGTTGCACCTCAAGGCGGCCATTGCCAAGGAATACGGCCTGCCTAAAGTGCTCAAACACGCGGACATCATCGAAGCGGGCGCAGGCAAACTGACCACGCACGCCAGCCTCCTGTTGCGCACCCGAAACGTCCGCTCGCTTTCCGGCGTCTCGGTCATCGCCTTAATGATGCACCCCGATTGGTGCCCCCACGGGACATGCGTGTATTGTCCGGGAGGCCCGAACACCAACTCGCCCAAAAGTTACACCGGGTTTGAGCCCGCGGCACGCCGAGCCGGGCAGAACGACTTTGACGCCAAAAACCAAGTGACCTCCCGCTTGCGCCAACTGGAAGCCATCGGACATGAACCGCAAAAATGCGAAGTGATTTTGATGGGCGGCACGTTCAACGCACAGCCGTTGGATTACCAGCACCACTTTTTGAAAGGCCTGTATGAGGCGTTCGACCAAAAAACCTACGCCACCTACACCGAAGCGAAAGAGGCCAACGAAAACGCGGAATACCGCGTCATCGGACTTACTTTTGAGACCAAACCGGACTGGGCCACGCCCACCCATGTGGACCAACTGCTGGAATACGGCGGCACCCGGATTGAATTGGGCATCCAAAGCCTGGACCCCGCAGTGTTGGAAAAGTCACACCGGGGCCACACCTTACAACAATCCTGGGAAGCCACGGCCGCATGCAAAGATGCCTTCTTCAAAGTCGGCTACCACGTCATGCCCGGCCTTTTCAGCACGCCGGAAAAAGACGTGGCGATTTTCAACGAACTTTTTGCCGACCCGAAATGGCGGCCCGACATGCTCAAGATTTACCCCTGCTTGGTGATTCCGGGCACCGGGTTGTACCAGATGTGGAAACGTGGCGAATTCACACCCTACACGGCCGCTATTGCCGCGGACGTCATGGCGGATGCCAAGCCGTACATCCCGGAATACTGCCGCGTCATGCGCATCGACCGGGACATCCCCACCGATTTGATTGCCGCAGGAGTTGAGAAAAGCAATTTGCGTGAAATGGTGCAAGAACGGATGAAAGCCAAAGGCGTGAAATGCCGATGCATCCGCTGCCGCGAAGCCGGGCTGAAGGCGCGCGACGGCAAGAAAGTGGACTGGAAATCGGTGCAACTCAAGCGCAGGGATTACGAGGCGTCCAAAGGAAAAGAAGTCTTTTTGTCATTCGAGGACGATCACGACACGTTGTTGGGTTTCACCCGTTTGCGTTTACCCCATGCGCCATGGCGGCCGGAAATTACGAACGACACGGCGGGCATCCGCGAACTGCACGTGTACGGCGAAGCTCTTCCTATGCACTTACGCAAAGACGATGCCGTCCAGCACAAGTCCCTCGGCAAAAAACTCTTAGAAGAAGCCGGACGGATTGCCAAGGACGAATGGGGATGTGAAAAACTATTGGTCATCAGCGGCGTGGGCGTGCGCGAATACTACCGAAAGCTTGGCTTTGAGCGCGACGGCGTGTACATGGGCAAATCGATTTAGTCCGCGGTCCGCACCGAATGCAACGAGTAGGAAGACACACCTGGACTAAAAGCGGCGACGATGCGCTTAAATAATACCAATCTTACCATTCCTACCAGGTGGTTGGCATGTACGTCGGTGTCTCAAAAGTAACCTCAAAAGGACAAGTCACGATTCCCCAAGAACTGCGCGAAGACGAAGGCATCCACGAAGGCTCCGAGGTGATTTTCTTCAAGACCCAAAAAGGGTTGATGATGGTCACGGAAAAGGAACTGAACTCCATGTTCGACGTCTTTTCAAAAAAAGCCGGCCAAATGGGATTGACGCGGGAAATCCTTCAAAAGGAAGTCAAGCAACTGCGAAAGAAAAATTAAGGAAAACGATTGAAGGCGTATTCCATGCGCGTCATGCTGGACACCAACGTCATCCTCTCCGGACTTTTCTTCCGGGGCAACGAGCGCGCGCTATTGGAGCGGATTTTCCGAAACGAAATCAATGGGATTGTTTCCGAAACGACGCTACATGAATGCCAAACCGTCATCGAACGCAAATTCGATCAGGACCCAAACAAGCCGGAATCGCTCCGTTTGCTTGCATTATTAGGGGCATCCGTAGAAATCGTAAAGGACAGCCAAGCACAAAGCAAGTTGGACTTCGCAAAATCCGCCATCCGACATGCGAACGACGCCCCTATCCTGGCCGCCGCCTTATGGGCGGAACCGGATTATTTCATCACGGGTGACAACGATTTTTTCAAGTTGCTCAAAAGCGTTCCGTTGAAAATCGTCACAACCACTGAATTCCTCAAGGAAATGAGCCGGACCTAGAAGCTCAAAATCCATTTAAGCCCCACCGGACCTCAAACGTACGTCGAGCACCATGTCCTACTCCAAAGCCGTCGAGGCGCACTTGAAAAAGCAAAAAATTGAGCCGGGCGACCGCATCCGGTATTCCGGCAACAAAGGCACCTTCGAAGGCATTCTTTTGCCGAAGCCCGAATTGGGCGGCTCCGAATCGTGTTTGATGCTCAAGTTGGACAACGGCTACAACGTGGGATTTGAATGCAATGGGGCCACGTTGGAAAAATTGCCCGGCTCTTCCGTGGCGTTGGGCAATGTCGGTGCCGAGTGGAAGCCCTCGGTTTCAACCAACGTGCCCAAACTTTCGTTGGTCGCCACCGGCGGCACCATTTCCACCAAAGTCGATTACAAAACCGGCGGCGTGTACATGCTCTCGGAGCCGGCGGAAATCTTGGCCAAAGTGCCCGAACTTGCCGAAATTGCCAACATCCACCGCATCCAAAGCCCGTTTCGTAAAGCGTCCGAAGATATGGATTCCAACGACTGGAAGGTCTTGGCCAACGCAGTCGTGGATGAGCTGAACTCCGATTCGGAAGGCGTCATTGTCACGCATGGCACCGACATCTTGGCCTACACCGCGGCAGCACTGTCGTTCATGATTCGGGACCAAAACAAACCCGTAGCCGTGACGGGCGCCCAGCGCTCGCCCGACCGCGGCTCGTTTGACGGTGCCCTGAACCTGATTTGGTCCTCGCAATTCGCCGCCTCGGATTGTGCGGAAGTGGCCGTGGTGATGCACGGCTCGTCCTCCGACGATTTCGGATTGGCGCACGTGGGCACCAAATGCCGCAAGATGCACACGTCCCGCCGGGATGCGTTCCAAACCATCAACGCGCAACCGTGGGCCAAAATCGGCGGGAAAAAAAACGACCAAAATGTGCACCCGAAACAACCGGACCACCACGCCAATCAAAACAAAAAAAACGCCGTCCATTTCCTGCGCGATGATTACAACCGCCGCGACAACGAAAAAAAACCAATTGCCGACACGGCGTTTGAGCCGAAAGTCGCGCACATCAAGGCCATGCCGACGTCCGATTGGGGCATGATTGATTACCTAGTGGAAAAGAAAATCCGCGGCATCGTCCTGGAAGGCTATGCGCTTGGACATGTGCCCACCATGTCGAAGCACAGCTGGATCCCAACCATCCAAAACGCCGTGGATTCCGGAGTGACCGTCGTGGTAGCCACCCAATGCCTCAACGGCGGGGTACACCCCACCGTCTACGCCAGCTCACGCAAATTAGCCCAAACCGGCGTCATCCAGTTGCACGACATGCTTCCGGAAACCGCGTTCGTCAAATTGGGCTGGGTCCTGGGCCATGAGAAGACGCCTGACAAAATCCGTGAAATGATGCTCACCAACGTCGCCCATGAATTCAACGAACGACACCAACAGGACGATTTTCCCGGATTCAAAGAAGACGACCAATACGAGTGACGAAACTCACCTAAAAAAATCAATGCCGTAAAGCGCAAGGAAGAAAAAAACGAAAACGGCCGCCTCGAAAAAAAGAAAAAAAAACGCCGTGAACAAAAACTCAAACTGAAAAAAGGCTCAAAAAATGGAAAAAGAAAAAACCGGATTGGAAAAAACCAACTTGCAAAAAGAAAGACTTGACCTGCAGAAATTGGGCTTCAAATCCGGCATCGAAATCCACCAACGGCTTGCCACCCGCGAAAAACTGTTTTGCCGTTGTCCGGCCGCCATTCAGGACGAAGCGCCGGTTTCCGGCACGCTGTTGCGCAAACTACGGGCAGTAGCAGGTGAGCTAGGCGTCGTGGACCCGGCGGCCGCGTTTGAAGCGGCACGGCATAAGACGTTCACCTACCAATTGATTGCGGAAAACGCCTGTTTGGTCGAACAGGATGAAGAACCGCCGGCTGGCTTGAACAAACAGGCGCTGAACATGGCGCTTACCGTGTCCAAGATGCTAAACGCGCAGGCGCTGGACGAAATCCACGTCATGCGTAAAATGGTTGCCGATGGTTCGGCCACGTCCGCGTTCCAGCGCACGGCACTGGTCGCCCTCAATGGCCGCATCCAAACGAGCCTTGGCGACGTCGCCATCCCGACCATCTGCATCGAGGAAGAATCCAGCGGCATCGTCTCACGTGAATCGGACAGCGTCATCTACCGCCTCGACCGACTGGGCATTCCCTTGATTGAAATCGCCACCGACGCCTCACTCCAAAGTGGCGCCCACGTGGCCGAAACCGCGGAAAAAATCGGCCGTTTGCTTCGGTCCGCCGGCTTTGCACAACGCGGCTTAGGGACCATCCGTCAGGACATCAACGTATCGATTGCCGGAGGCACGCGCGTGGAAATCAAAGGGGCACAACAATTGGAAGACTTGGCGGCATTGGCGGAAAACGAGGCTCTGCGCCAGCACCACTTATTGCAGATTGCCGCGGAATTGAAACGACGGGGCGTCAACAACACCCAAACGGATGCACAAAAGAATGCGCAAACCGGTGCCGAACATCGGACCCAAGAAAATCCCCACGGAGTCGGCAAAGTGGCCTTTGGCAAGCCGCACGGCGTGTCGCACCATTTCAAGAAAGCAAAAAGTTTCCTAAGCCAACCGATTGCCGAAGGAAAAGCCGTTGCAATGGCCATCAAATTGCTCTTTTGCAAAGGCCTGCTGGGCCGCGAAATCATGCCGAACCATCGCTTCGGAACCGAACTGTCCGATTACGCTAAAAGCAAAACGGGCATCAAAGGCATCATCCATTGCGACGAGGACCCGACCAAATACGGCCTCACACCCGAAGACTTCAAGTTGATTTCAAAGGAGCTGGATTGCATCGAGGACGACGGTTGGGCCATTGTGGTGGCGGACGAGCTTAATGCGGTCAAGGCCTTGCATGCCGTGTTCGATCGGTGTTACACGTTGGAAATTCCCAAAGAGACACGCAAAGCCGAAGGACAAGTCAGTCATTTCATGCGACCGCTTCCGGGTGCCGCGCGGATGTACCCGGAGACCGATGTGCTGCCCGTGGTCGTCACCGGAGCGCACGTGGATGGCCTGGAATTGCCGAAGACCACGGAGGAACGCATTGCCAACTACATTGCAAAAGGTTTGGCGCCGGACATGGCCGACCGGTTGGTCAAATCGTCCGAATGGGAATTGTTCGACCAATTGACGAAAGGCTCGGGCGGAACCAACTCCACGAATGCGGCCGATGGGACCAACGCCAAAAATGCCGATGCCAAGACGGTGGCGTGGCTTTTGTTGGAAGTCAAACCCACGTTGCGCCGAGCGGGCGTGGACGTCAACATACCGCAAGAGCGAATGGCTGCCGTCTTACGGTTATTCTCTCAAGGATATATCACGCGTGCCGCCGTGCCGGACGTGCTGACGTTGGTGGCCAAAGAGCCGAACGAACACGACGCCCAAAAATTGGCCAAAGCGGCAAACTTGTTGCGCATCCGCGGAACCGATTTGGAAAAACTTTGCCGCGAGCACCAGAACAGCTTCCCCGACATCATCAAGCGCTACCGGTTGCAGGTGGATGCGGGTGAACTGAAAGGCCTGCTGGAAAAAAAGACTTAATTAATCCCCCGCCGTAATGCTGGAAAGGGTATTGCACATGGAAGACACCTCCGGATTTGAAGAAGCCCCAAGCGGTCCTGCCGCCGCGATGGAAGCGGTGAAGAAGTTCGGCATCGGAAAGTTGCTCATCATCGTCATCATCCTAGGCGCGGCGTTGTGGTTTTTCGTTTTGGCCCCGAAACCGGGGACGCTGTCAGTCACGGTCAAGGAAATCGACTCCGGCGACTACATTGACGGCGTCCAGCTGGACTTGACACCCCCTGGACAGAAGACCGTCACCAAATTCAGCACATCCTCAAGCTCCGTCCGGTTCGACAACGTGCCATCCATGACTACGGATGATTTGGACCTGCAAATAGTACCTCCGGAAGGCTACCAAGTCGTGGGAAGCCCGGCATCCGGATTGAAACTGGAATCGGGAAAACCCAAAAGCATCAGCGTCACGTTGGCTCAAAAAACCAACCTCAAAGTAAGCGTTTCAAGCGACAAAGTAAGCCTCGGCACCGGATGCACCTCCAATTTGGCCGTGTCAGTGACCAACGGGGGCGACGCGCCGGCAACGGTGCAATTGGTAGGCGATGAAAAACTAAAAGAAGTCATCCAATCCGAGGCCAAGACGGTTTCGGCCAAAAGCACGACGACATTCAGCGCCAACTTAAGCGCGCCGGACAAAAAAGGCCCCCTATCCGGTAAAATCCGCGCCCGTCTGACCAATTCGGGCGACAGCTTCACCTTGGACGTAACGGATCCAGAAGAGTTGCGCGTCAGCCCGGAACGGCTTGAAGAACGCGTAAGCCCGGGGTCCGACGTGGACAAACAATTCACCATAGAAAATTCGGGACGCTCAGGTGAGGCCCGCGACATCCAAGCAATCATCACCGGGGATTTATTGCAATTGAATCCTCAGCTTAATTTCGCCGACAACGCCCCCCTGAAACCGCGAGAGGAAAAAATCCTGACCGTCCAGTTCACCGCCCCCTCGGTCGAAGGAAAAACCGTTGGCGTCATGATCGTGTCCTCCGCATGCCAACGCATCCAGGTCCCCATTTCAGTCACGGTCCAGGAACGCTGAAAGCCTTGGGCCCATAAACCCTTAAAAATTCCACACGAACAAACAAACGGCCGAAAACCGTTTTGACTTTTTGGATTTACGCACCCCATGGCCCCCACCCCCTCGAATCTTTACTCGGCAAACCCGGCATCCGGACCGATTTCCGCCGCCGTCCCCGTTTACCTCCACCCCGCGTTTTGGGCCATCGTGTCAATTCTAGCCTCGTTCGGCCTGACCTATTTGTTGCTACATCGGCCGCGCAAATGGTGGGTCCTGCTGGTGGCGCTTGCTGCCGCGTTCGTGCTGTTCGGCATTTTCGGATTGGGCGGCTTTTTGGCCGGAGTGGGACTTAAGTTGTGGCAGAACAAAGACGGCCCGGTCCCCGCGGTTCTCGCCAAGGAAATCCCGAAAAAACCGGAATCGGTGCAGGCCCAAGCGCGCAAAAAAAGACGGAAAACACAGAATTAGGCCGCTCCCCCACATACCTACGATGGACGGCAGGCGCGGAAGGAAATACGACACAACGCGTAATGACACCGATGGAGGCGCGGTGCGTTCAAACTGTATTACCGACTTGGATTCGGGCGCGTTTTCCCTCTGAAAACCGCCTTGAAACCGTTATATACGCCGGAACCGTTGTTTTTCCGTTATGGCCTATCTTGACCAGATGCTGACCAAAGCCAAAGAGGCCCCCAATGTGCCTACGGGTCCTAAAAATGCACCCGAGGGGCAAAAAGTGCTCATCGACTCCTACGACGCCGTCAAAATCTACCGGGATAGCCGGGAGGCCGTGCCCCTGTACGAGATTGAAGCGCCGCATTTTCGGGGCGAGGAAAAAAACCTTATCGAGGCGTTGATGGAAATCGCACTGAACGTCATCACGGTCGAGGCAAGTGCCTTGACGGTCGAGGAAAAACGCCAGAAATATTTCCAACGCATCATCGAAATCATCGAGCAGACGCCGGAGCTCAAAGTGCCGGTCAATGCAAAAGAATTCTACGCAAAGGCAGTGGTGCAGGAAATGGTCGGCTACGGCATCATCGACGTGCTGACGCAGGATGACCAATTGGAAGAAATCATGATTATCGGCTCCAACAAGCCCGTGTACGTCTACCACCGCAAGTACGACATGGTCAAGACCAACATCATGTATTACGCCGATTCGGACATCCGCAACCTCGCCGACCGCATCGCCCGCGCCGTCAACCGCCGCATCGACTTGCAGACCCCATTGCTGGACGCCCGACTGCCTGACGGCACGCGTGTGAATGCCACCATCCCGCCCATCTCGCTGGACGGCACCACCATCACCTTGCGCAAGTTCAAAAAAGACCCGTTAAGCGTGGTGGATTTGGCGAATTACGGCACGTTGTCGTATGAGGCCGCGGCCTTTTTGTGGATGGCATCCGATGGCATCGGCGCGTATCCGGCAAACGCCCTGGTCGCCGGCGGAACGGCATCGGGTAAGACGACCGCGCTGAACATGCTCACCGGATTCGTCCCGAACAACGAACGCGTCATCACCATCGAGGACACCGCCGAACTGAATTTGCCCCTGCAGCATTGGATACGCATGGAAGTGCGCCCCCCATCCATCGAAGGCACCGGCGAGGTCAGCATGGACGACTTGGTCAAAAACAGCCTTCGTATGCGTCCGGACCGCATCATCGTAGGCGAAGTTCGTGGAGCGGAAGGGCACACCATGTTTGCCGCCATGAACACCGGACACCGCGGCGTGATGGGCACGGTGCACGCGAATTCCGCCAAAGAGACTTTGGTGCGCCTCACCTCGCCGCCCATCGACGTGCCGTTGAGCATGATTTCCTCACTGAATCTGATCATCATGATTAACCGCATCCATGACCGCCGGAAAGGGGCCATCCGCCGCGTCACCGAAATCGCGGAAGTGGTGCCCTCGGACGAACTGAAAATGCCCACACTCCAGACGCTATACCAGTGGGACCCCATCGCCGACGTCATGCGCGCCACCGGCCTGCCCTCGTTCTACCTGCAATTATTGTCCAAATACACCGGATTGTCAACGGACGACTTGAACCAGGAAATAATCAAGCGCACCAAAATCCTGGAGCAACTCGGAAAAGAGGGCAAACGCAACATCAACGACGTGTGCAACGTCACGCAGAACTACCTGGCCTCCCGTCGGCTCAAGGTGTGAACACTTCAATGGCCATCAGCAAGGAAACGCTGCAACGCATCAAAGCCGCGGTCGAGTTGGAACGCGAGGACGACATGGAGGAATCCGGCGGCGCCCTGATTGAGACGGACCTCCAAAAGATGATTGAGCGCCTGCGGCCCGCCGACCAAAAATCCCTCCAACCGGACACGGCCCACAAACCGATGAATTTCGAAAAAGTGGCATTTCCCGCCCGCGGACTGATCGGGGCGTTGGGACAGATTTACACCAAATTTTCAGGAATCATCCTCAAACTATCCGGCGCATTTGCCAAATTACCCATGACGCACACGTTGGCGGCAAGTCTTACTGCGGCCGGCATGACCATTGCGCCGGAAACGTACTTGGCGGCGGCCGTGACCGGTGCCTTCGTGGTAGGCGCCCTGATTTTCGCCCTGGTCGGACTGATCGGGCTA
The DNA here is from genome assembly GCA_016212375.1 of Microcaldota archaeon. Lineage (GTDB taxonomy): Archaea > Micrarchaeota > Micrarchaeia > Norongarragalinales > Norongarragalinaceae > JACPGT01. The sequence continues at coordinate 15,603 of JACRGH010000034.1, read as the reverse complement.
TTCATCTCCGATCCCTTGCTTGCCATCGCCGCACCCGCGCTTTCCGGCGCCGCGTTCGTCGGCATCCTGATTTTGGCCCTGAGCATCCCGAGCGGAAAAGCGACGGCGCGCGCCGCCGAAGTGGACCGCTCGTTGCCCTTCGCGTTGCGACAGTTGTCCACCCAGGTCAAAGCCGGCGTGTCGTTCCACCGCGCCATCCAATCCATCGCCACGTCCAACTACGGCCTTTTAAGCGAGGAATTCGCCCGCGTGGCATCCGACGTCAACCGCGGCGACACCATGGAAAATGCGTTAATGAAAATGGCCCGGCGCAACCGCTCCAAGGGCCTCCGACGGACCGTCACCCAAGTGCTGCGTTCGTTCAAAACCGGCGGCAACTTATCGCAAATCATCACCGACATCGCGGACGACGTGTCCTTTGAAGTACGCATGAGCATCCGCGACTTCACCGAAAAACTCAATTTCATCAACGTCATCTACATCATGGTCGGCGTGGTGGCACCCGTAACGCTGGCCATCCTATCGGCCATCCTACAAATCCCCCTGTTTTCCGGCGGCTTTCCGCCGTACCTGATTTACATGGCGTTCGTCGGAATCCTCGGCGTCATGGTCGCCATCCTATGGATTACCAAACGCATGGAGCCTGCCGTATGGTAAACGACGAATCCAACCTGCCGGAATCTTTGGCCAAAATCCAGGAGCGCCTGCTGCAAGAGTACGACAAGCTCAAGAAATATTACGCCGCCACCGGCTTTGAGATGTCGTTCGAAAAATTCGCAGGCATCCTGATTGCCGCGGCAGTTTTGATATTCATCACGTTATTGTCCTTACACCTCAGCTTGGCCATCGCGTTGGTCGCGTTCTTGACGGCCATCAGCATGATCATCGCAATTCCCCTATCGGTCCGCAACAACCGCGTGGCGGCCATGGAAACCAACCTGCCGGACGCGCTCAAACACATGGCGTTGGTCCTAAAAGCCGGCGGCACCACGGAGACGGCGATTGAGGAAATATCGAACGCCGACTACGGACCCATCAGCGTGGAACTGCGCAAATCGCTCATCCAGATGCGCGAAGGCAAAAGTTTTGATGCCGTGTTAAACGAAGCAGCGCAAAACTCAGGCTCCCTGTTATTCGCGCGCACGGTCAACATCGTGCTGGACGCCAAAAAAGCCGGCGCGGGCCTTGCCGACGTCATGTTCAGCATCGCCGAGGACGCCCGCGACGTGTTGCACATCAAACGCGAACGCATTTCGCGCACCACCATGCACGTGATGTTCCTGTTCGTATCCGGCGTGGTGCTGGCACCGTTCATCTTCGGCTTCTCGGTGAGCATCGTGCATTACATCAACGCGGGCATCTCATCCGCCTTACCGAACAGCGATTCGGGCAACGATTCGTTGTGCACGTTGAACTTGGTCCTGACGGTATTCATCATTGCGCAGACGCTCATCGCGGCATTGGCCATCGGACTGATTCGCGTGGGCAAATTCACCAAATACCTCCTGTACGCGCCGTTTTTGGTCTTAGCGGCGCTTATTATATTTGAAGTGGGTAAGTTTGCAAGCAGTGCCATCGTCGGCGGACCCGGCATCACGTGCGGCTGAAAAAACGGAAAGAAACAAAAAAGACGCTACAATCTTGAAAAAAACGGTTTGAAAAAAGAACGACGGAACCGCAAGGAAAAAAATCGAGGCGAAAATACGCGTGGAAAAAACCAATAAAAATAACGGACCCGTTGCGAAACGCGCCAATCCACGCCAGAACGAACACGCGCGAATCCGAGGACAGACCGCCATCGAATACGTCCTCATGATTTCCGCCACGGTAGTCTTCATCTCATTGACCGCATTTTTCATCAAAACGCGAGTGATTGCCCCATGACGCACGACCAAAAACGCACCCACACCGCCAAACAAACGGAGCCGTTCCACCCGGTCCTGTTCGACTTCACCCGCAAATCCATAGCCAAAACCCGCGGACAGGGAACGATTGAATACATTTTGATGCTGGCCGGCGCCCTGATGGTCGTGGCATTGGTGGCCAACTTCCTTTTGAGCAACGTTTTGACCAAGCAGACAGCCACGTTGGGCAACCAATCGGACCAAATCAAGGACTACAAAAAACAACTGCAACAACAAACCACGGGCACCGGACCTGGCGCAAGCGGAAACCCGCCAACAGCGAGTCCGACCGCGTCACCCGTACCGTAAACCTCTTTTTCCAAACGGCCGATGACCCGCACCCTAGCCTTAGGACTTGAACGCAAAAGCCGCAATGACATCGGATAAAGCCCGCCTTGGCGAACACCAATTGGACCCCAAAAGCCCGAATGGACAAAGGCGTAGCCGGCCGAATCGGAAATTCCATTGCCGCCAATGGCAAAAACCGACCAAAAGCCGAAATAGCCACCCAGCATTCACGGTAAAAGATGCGGAACCGTGGGCCGGAAAAGCTTTTTATATCGGACTCCGTTACGAATCCAACCTACAATTCCGGAGGGAACCAACACATGAAACGCGGTCAAGGAACATTCGAATACGTCCTACTATTGGGCGGAGTATTGCTCATCGTCGTCCTGGCAATCGTCGTATTGCAGAACACGGCACAACAAAGCTTCCAAGGAGCTGGCAAGAACCAATGTACGGCCCGCTTGATGACGGAAATTTCCTGTCAGAGCTCCACGCAGGCCGACGGCTGGAACGAATGCGGAGCGTTCAGCAACGCAACGTATTCAGGATGCGGCTTCACGAACCAGACAGGTTGCGCTGGTGGTCCCTTGACGGGCAACACCGTATACTGTGGCGCCAAACCCGTCCAGTAAAACCATTTTCCGAATCAATACAGTTGGGAGGAAAACGCCTCCCCCTTCTTTTTTATTTTTCAAAACCGATTCAGCGCAAGCATAGCCCGATGACCGAAAAGCGCAAGGAAGAAAAAAAGAAAACAAAGTTGAAGCAAAGAAAAAAACAGGGCCAACACCGCAACAACTCAAATCGGGGATTCCCTCGGAAAAATACATAAACGGCTAAAAAGAAACGGTCACACCCTTTTCCTTCAACGCCGAGCGGAATTTCGCCATGATTTTGTCCAACCCACCCTTGGTCTTGGATTCAAACCGCAGACTCAACTTCGGCTCGGAATTGGACGCGCGCACCAGGCCCCAGCCGTCTGCGAACAGGACTTTGGCGCCGTCCAACGTGAGGACGTCGTGGCGGGCCTTGAAATCGACGGCCAGTTTTTGGACCAAATCGAATTTGTCTTCCTCGGCCACCTCGATTCGGTATTCGCGGGAGGAAACGTAATGCGGCATGGACGCCACCTGATTGGACAGGGGCCCGTTTTGTTTGACCAGTTCAGCCAAACGCCGTGCGGCGACCAACGATTCGGACAACCAATGCCGCATGCCGTCCAAAAAGAAAAAGTGTCCGGACATCTCGCCGGCCAATTTCGCGTTTTGGGAGAACAGGACGTCTTCAATCAAAGTGCGGCCCGTAGGGGACCAAATGGCGGTTCCACCCAGGGCTTTGATTTCATCTTCCACGGCATGGGAGCATTTGATTTCCACCACGATTTTTTGGCCGGGGTGGGCCTTGAGGAATCGGCGGGCAAACAGGATAAGCATCTGGTCCGGCGCCACAATCTTGCCGTGCTCATCCACCGCACCCACCCGGTCACCGTCGCCATCGAACATCAGACCCAAATGGGCCTTGTGCGTCACAACAGCGGCCGACAAATCCGCATAGTTGTCCGGGTCCACCGGATCGGGAGCATGGACGGCAAACGGTTTGGAGGCGTCGCAATGCAACTCCACCACATCAGCCCCTAATGAGCGGAACAACTCCGGCGCGAACAACGCCGAGACGCCGTTGCCGCAATCCAGGACGACTTTCATGCCGGAAAGGGGAAAAGACAAGGAGGATGAGGACGTGGAAACGGAAACTTTGGACCTGCGAAAAGACGCGGTTGAGCCCTCAGTTACGGCCATCAAGTAATCGGAACGGATGTCTTTTTTCTTCAAACGACCCCGCACAGGGGGCAGGCCCGCGCAAGCGGCATTGGAGGACAAAGCCGAAGGCTCGCCTTGGGCCAAAGCCAAATCCCGCACCGCTCGCACTTCCGAGCCGCCCGCGCTTTTGCCGGCATACGTGAACTTCACGCCGTTGTACTGTGCCGGGTTATGCGAGGCGGTGATGGCGGCCCCACCGGTGGTCTTCAAAAAGTCGTTGGCGAAATAAATTTCGGGCGTGGTGCACACACCGATATCGATGACGTCGCAACCGGAATCCAAGAGGCCGTTGCAAAAAGCCGTTGCGTACGTCGGCGATGACGGGCGGTTGTCTTGCCCCACCACGCACGACGGTTTTTGGACGCAAGAGCGTTGTTTCAAATACTGGCCGAAAGCGTAGCCCATCCTGGAATAAACCGAATCATCCAAGTCAACGCCAACGATGCCGCGCACGTCGTACTCGCGGAAAATCGTTGGATTGAGCGTCAGTGACGAGCCTGCGGCCGGATTGGATTTCATTGGAACTTGACGCACCCGCGTACCACTGCGTCGGAGCTTAAGTTGGCATTGGGCCAGATTTTGGACTGGGCCAACACCCGCGCACCGGCGTCCAGCTGTACATTTTCGCCCAGCATGCTTTGTTTTTCAACTCGGCAACCACTACCCAGCAAGACGCCTTGGTCCAAAATGGAGTCTTCCACCCAGGTTTTTTCGGCCAATTGTACACCCGGATACAGGATGGAGCGGATGACGGATGCGCCATTGCCCACGGTAACGCCTTGCTCCAAGGTTGAAAAAGGCCCGACCGCAGCACCGGCACCCACAATGCAACCCGGGCCGATAATTACAGGCGCAATCAGTTTGGCGGATGCATCGATTTGCGCCGAGGGGTCCACGACCGTGCCAATCTGGCGGTGCTCCATCACGCGCATGTGCGTGTCCAAATAGCTTTCAGCGGAGTTAGTATCCCCCCACACGCCGGAAAAAGGAAACCCGTAAAGTTCCTGGGTCTTGACGTAATGGTGCCACAAATCGCCGATGCGGTCAGCCTTGCCGGTGGACGCGATGTAATCGGGAATGGCTTTGCGCAAAAACGTCTCACCCATGATGTACACCGCGGTGGAGGCCTGTTTCGATACGGCCTCTTTGACCGAAGGCTTTTCCTGGAACGCGACGATGCGGCCTTCCGCATCCGTCTTGGTCACGCCGTATTGCTCGACAAGACGGGGGTTGGACAATTCATACAGTGCAAGGGTCGCAGCGGCATGTTTTTGCCGATGGTAGGCCAGCATCTTGTCCAAATCCAAGCCGTAAACCGTATTATCCCCGCCGATGACGAAACTCTCTTCAGGTCCCAATTCCTGGACCAGTTGGTTGAGGGCGCCGACGGCACCGGGCTTGTCCAAATCGGATTCCGAGTGCTCATAATGGTATTCCAAATCAATGCCAAAATCCGAGCCGTCGCCAAAAAACTCCTCAATGGGTTCCTGGTTTTTGTTCAGCGATAAAACCACTTTGCTTATCTGCGCTTTTTCAATCAAGTGCAACAGATGCGCCAAAACGGGTTCGCCCGCAACGCTGACCAATGCCTTCGGTATCCGTAAGGTCAAGGGTTGCAACCGGGAGCCGTAACCGCCGGCAAGTATAATCGCTCTCATGAAAAATCACAATTTCGTTCGTTTTAGGAAAAAGCCTCAAAAAGCGCAAGGAGGTGATTATACCCCGCAAAACGGTTCAGGCATTTGAATCAGGATTGGGCGGAAAACGCAATAAATAGGTTTGGAACCGAACATTCGGACCCCCGACGCACTCCGAATGCAATAAAGTAACCACTCACCAAGGACAACATATTTAAACGGCATTTGGCACCGTTCTCACATATGGCAGACGATCACGGACACGGCGGAGGCCACGATGCAGGCCACGGAAGTGCTGGACACGGAAAAAGTGCCAGCGGCGGACACGGCAACTCCCACGGCGCAAGTCCCAGCACCACCGGAAAACGCGAACCGCTCATCTTTGCATTGATTCTAGGCGGCATACTCCTGGTGCCCGTCTCTTTATTGTTCATCTTAAAAATCCCACCGGTTTTAGCCGTCTTGATTGTCGCCATCCTGGCCATCGGCCTTCTGGTTGCGCCCCGCATCCAACAAATCAACGAATACGAACGCGGCGTCCTGTTCGATTTCGGCAAATACCGACGCACCCTGGACCCCGGATGGCACTGGATTTTCCCCACATTCCAACGCGTCGAAACCGTCGACATGCGCACCCAGACCATCGACATCCCACCGCAACAGGTACTGACCAAGGAAGACATCGAAATCACCATCGACGCCGTGGCCTATTTCCGCATCGTGGACGCCAAAAAAGCCGTTTTGGAAATCAAGGGCCTGCATGACTCCGTCGCCCACGTATTGCAGGCCGAACTCCGCACCCAGATCGGCAAAATCCCGTTGCAAGACGTGCTGGAAAAATCCGAGGACATCAACCAACACCTGCACGCCCAACTCCAACAGGTCGAGAACGATTGGGGCATCAAGGCGCTCAACGTCGAACTGACCGACATCACGTTGCCAAAGGAACTGGAAAACGCGTTCCGTAAAAAACAGGAAGCATTGGAATACAAGGACAAACTGCTTACGGAAGCGAACGCCCGCCGGGACGCGCTGAACATCCTGACAACTGCGACCAACGCCATGACGGATAAGACCATGACGTACCTGTACATGGAAACGCTCAAGAAAGTCGCGGACGGACGGGCCTCCAAGATTTTGTACCCGCTGGAATTGACCCATTTGGCAACGGCGTTGAGCCGACATGTCAGCTCCAAAAGCGGAAACGGGATAGTGGACGAAGAAAAATTAGCCCAACAACTCGTGGCCGAATATTTGAAAAACCAAGGCCAAACACAATCAGCGCCACAAAGCGGGGTCACGACAAGCGGAAAACCCGCCACCACGACGCACACCACAACCGCGGACGTCCAAACCAAGGACGGCAATGGCACGGCGGCATAAGGCGGCCCAAAAAAATCAGATGCGCCAAACAGCCATATGGCGGCAAAGATTGCGCAGTTCGAGTAAAACGACCGGAAGGGGCCGAAACTAGGGCTCTAAAACGTTTTTATAGGTCGTTTTTCCCAATCTAACCTTCATGGAGCCATTATCCAAGACCCCTAAAGAGGCGTATATCGAAGGCCGGCTTTTGGGTTTGAGCGAACTGGTCAGCCTGCTGAACGAGGCGATGGAGGAAGACGAGGACCATCGGGACGCCATCACCAAAAGCATCGTTCAGCACATCTCCAATGAAACCAATTCCATCCTGGACGACGTCCACGGGCAGCACCCGGTAAGCGCACAAGCATCCTTGACACGCCAACAAGAAGCCTTGCAATTGTCGGCGAAAAAGGCCATCCAAAGCATGGACAAGCGACCCGAAGATGCCGCTCCACAAGTCAAAAAGAACCTGGAAGCCGCGGACGAACTCATGAAAAAACTCATGGCATTGCGGGAAGAAGAAAAAATGCCGAACAAGTAAGAGACAGAATAACGGCCCGACTGGAAAAAAGCCAACGAACACCAAACCCAAAAAAAGACACCAGCAAATCCGAACCTGAAAAAAACAAAAAAGAAACAAATCCAAAAACCAATTCGACACGCCCCACTTACTTCAAATAAAAAAACGATGTGAACCGCATTATGGATGATAACCCATTTACCACGCCCGGCACCCAGCTTGCCGTGGTGGAAGAATTCGAGCCCGGATTCGGCGCGATTGAGGAAAACGGATTGGTCTTCGCCACCATCCCGGGACTTGCCAAAACCGCCGAGCATCACGCAACCGTAACCAATCCAAAAGCCATCCAACACCTCCAGCGCGGCGATTTGGTCTACGCCGTGGTCCGCGACGTATACGACTCCATTGCGTTGCTGGAATTCCAATCCGTCCAGCCCCGCGCCGCATTTGGAACGTACGGCTACATCCGCATCGCCAACGTCCAGCGCGGATACACCGAAAATTTCCGCGACGTCTTCCGTATCGGCGACTTTGTCAAGGCCAAAATCCACGAAGTCAAACCCCTCGGCATCTATTTGACCATGGCAGAATCCGGATTGGGCGTGGTCCGCGCCTTTTGTGCGTCATGCCGGGAAGAAATCAGTTTCAACGAAACCGGCATGGACATGCGGTGCAACGCGTGTGGCCGCCGCCAAAGCCGCAAATTGGCCAACGCGCCCCAAGGTCAGCGCCCCCCGCGCCGCTTTGACCGAGACCGCCGACCCCCATTCCGCTCCAGGTGATAAACCCATATGAAAATGTTGGAAGACGAAAAAGGAAGCCTCAAAATCCTCATGGAAGGCATGGACATCGGCGCAGCACAAGCCTTGGCCGAACAGCTTTTGGAAAACAAGGACGTGACTTTTGCCGCGGCCGTGTATGACCACCCGACCAAGCGCAACCCGGTCTTGCACGTCAAGGGCAAGAACCTGAAAAAGGAAGTCCAAAAAGCGCTTGACGCAATGAGCGAGGAAGCGCATGCCTTCGAAGAAGCCCTCAGAAAAACCGATTAGGTACGGCCCGATTGTGCCGCGTGCCCTGAAGAATTGGGCCCATTACCTTCCCGCCGCAGGCTTGGTCCTAACAGTCGTCCTATTCGGACTGACGCAAAGCGTCCTATTTGCATTGGCCGCGCTTGCCTTGTTGGCCTATCTATTATACGCGGAATTCAAAGCAACCAAAAACGTAAAAGATCTTGCAAAGGAAATCACCACCAGCATCGCCGTGGCACTGGGCGCCTGGATTGCCCTCAGCCTTATCCTCAACACCACCTCGCCCATCAACATCATCACCAGCTGCAGCATGTTGCCGGATTTTGAGCGGGGCGACCTCATCATTTTGCAAGGCGCCGGCACCATCCAAGCCCCCGAAGCCTCGGTTCCGTACGCATTAGCCAATGCCACATACGTTCCGGCGGCCATCAGTTCCGGCGGCAAAACCATCCTCCAAATTTACCAACCGATGGTCAAAGGTCAGGCCATTTTCCAACCCCAATTCGGCATTTGCCAACGGCAGCCTTTGGATAAGACCAAAGCGCCGGCCGGACTTATCTGCCTCAAGGCCATCCAAGTCAATGACACCAGCGCGGAAAGGAGCAACGAAACAAACACCACCGGCCCATCGCCCAAAACCATGTCCATCCTGCAAAGCCCGGACGTCGTGGTCTACGACTCCCAAACGCCAGCCGGCCTAATCATCCACCGCGCATTTGGCATCCTCAATGGAACGGACGGAGCATACATCATGACCAAAGGCGACAACAACATTATGTTGGACGTGCAAAGCGGATTCCGGTTCATCCCCCACCAAACCGCCGGCCGGGTCCTTCTGAACCTTCCAATGCTTGGCGTCTTAAGCCTCAACGACCGCAACAGCCAACTTCAGTGGCTCTCGGAAAACCAAATTCCCGTAAAAGGAAAAGTCTTGTTGCGCATTCCGTACATCGGCTACATCAAGCTGCTATTGTTTTTGCAGATCCAGGCGCCGGCGGGTTGTGACAGTACGTTGGGAAAGCCGGTTTGAAGACTAAAAAACCGGACGCCCCTGAAGGGCCCGAAAACCGCTGTGCCGGTTAGAGCAATCCCAATTCTTCCGCCAACGCGCCCGTGCTCCACACCCGGATGCGCGGCTGCCGGAAGTGCCGGTCAGCGCTCCACAAATCCGCCCCCACGGCCAAGGCGCAAGCGGCATAGACCCGGTCTTTTTCATCCACAATCAAATGCCCTGCCGCAGAGTAATAGGGATCCAGCTCGTCCAGTTCTACAAACTTGATCCGACGGAAAATACGGCCGACCATCTGCTTCATTTCATCCGGAGATTCCCGGCTCCGTTGGCAGAATTCGGCAAAGTATTTGAAAAACTCATCCAATAAAAAAGTAGGCGCGTACAATTGCAAATCGCGATTGAACAGAACCTTCCGGGTCAAACCATCCCGCAGGAACGCCGAATACAAGACGTTCGCGTCAACGACGAGCAACACGTCGAATCTCCTTCCATCGCTTGGCCATGCCCGCATCGACCTTGGCTGCAAGCTCCTCGACATCCTTTTCCGTCAATTGGCTTCTCGACGCCAAACGGTCCGTCGTCTCGAGGTCATCCAATTGCTGCGCGATGATGGCGCGGACCTGGTTGGACCAGCGGATTTCCGGATGGCGGTCCATGCGCTTCTTCAGTTCGGGCGGCACCGACAACGTCAAACTCACCATACACGTTCACCAACGTAATAGTTACGTTTAAAATTTAAAAAGGTGCTGGCATGGCCATGGAAAGCGGGAAACAAAAAACGGTAGAAAAAATAGCATCACACCACCCCCCCCCAAAAAAAAATAATAACACCGTTATTTATTGCTCCAAAACCTACCTTCCGCATGCCAAATAGTCGGAGACAAGGCACAACAGCAAAAACCACACGCGGACAGGGGACTTTTGAATACGTCTTACTCTTGGGCGGCGTTTTACTCATCGTCGTCCTGGCGCTCGTCGTACTCCAAGGCAACTTTTTCCAAACCGCATCCGGCATCTCCGACGTTCAGATGAAGCAATGCAAAGCCGCGGCGCAACAAGCTACTGCCTGCTATGACCAAGTCACCGTTTTCAATGGTTCCAAACCGTTCGACATGCTCGGCTATTCGGCCAACCCCCTTCTTTGCAATTGCTCGGATTACAACCCCGACGCATTCACCGTCAGCGTGGGACAAAAAAGCCAAACCCAACAAAACTTCGACTCACAAAAACCAAACCAACAAAAACCCGGCTCACCTGACTCCTCTTTTCTTTATTCAACCCTTAATTTTGACACACCACTCACACCACCCGCGAGCCTTCGTTACTCCAACCTATACTTTGACACCCCAACTCCAACCCCCGCCACGTACGCCATTTCCATCACCCTTCCAAAAGGCAACTACACCTTTTTCCTCGTGAAAGCGGACGGCTCCGTCTCTCTGATCCAACCTGACGCCGTTTCAGAGACTTCAGATGACCGACAAACCTATTCCTGGAACGCCCTCCCCACCGGCTCCAAAATCAAGGTCAACCCATCCAAAGCGTTAAACGCCGCCCAACAGGAAAACGCGAAAAACAAAGACCAAACCCCCTCCGCCGACGAACAGGAAAAAACCGCCACCCAAACCATCCCAAAAACCATCGACTCCGACAACGCCTTGAAACTTCTCAAAACAACTGACGGCAAAAACACCGCCATTTTCACCCACACCCCCACCCAAGACTACAACGGACAACTGACTTTGACCATTCCAATCGCCTTGGAAAAAATCGAAAAAATATTCCCCGCTACCACCCAGATAAGCCCCAATTCCGAAACGCCGACGGCCACTGACCTAACATGGAACCACATCCAACTCCACGCTGGCATCGCATTCCGCATCATCATCCAATACAAACCCGAACAAAACGACTTACAGCGCCTATCCGACGAAACCGACGACAATTTGCAAAAACTCAAAGGCAAAAACCTAGCCAAAACAGGAAACACCGGCGCAACCAACTGCCCCACATTATTCGGCATCACCCTGCCAATTGGATGCGCCGGACCGGCCACCACGAACCCAACGCCGACCCTTTCGACAAACCCCGCGTCTTCAACCACGCCAAGCCCAACCTCCCAATGCCCCACCCTGCCCTTTTCCACCATCCAAATACCGTTCGGGTGCGTAACACCAAGCCCGAATCCGACCGCAGGAACGTCCACCGGTCCAACTCCCGTTCCGACATCCCAATGCCCAGTCATCCCATTCCTCGAAATAACCATACCTATTGGATGCGTCACGCCTAGCCCAACGCCCGTCCCGACTCTATCGCCCACTCCGTCTAATTTACCCAAACCGACCGTCGACATCAGTAACTTCCAAATCGAAGAAACCCAGCCTTGGACCTGGCTTGACACGAATGATTTGGAGGTGCCCACGCCCACTCCGGAACCTAAGATTGCGATACTTTCCGAAGCGCCTAAATGTGCAGGCGAAAACCGGGTTCCAAGCGACGCCGGATGTTGCCTTGGTTTGGTATTGCTAAAAGAAGACGAATTTTTCCCAAATTCACGCACTCTTTGCCAGAAACCAAAAGACGCCATTACAACGCAGCCGGATTCTGCCGACCCAACCACCAATACCGCCGCTGAATTGGAAGGAACGCCTATTGATTCAGACGCTCTAGCAACCGCAACTCCGTCCATGAAAGGATTCGTGGTATCGTCCGGCGGCTTTGTCAAAGACAACAACGGCGACCTATTTTTGGCATACCAACAAATGCAGGAGTACGATCAAACCAATACGGAAGCATATGGGAAAATCACCACCCTAAACCCGCACCGGGTCGTAACGCAGGTCGCAGCGTTTGATGACACAAACAACCGGTGGAACATGGTCGGTAAACCGGTTCTTCCAGGAAACGACCACGGTGAAACCATAATGGCACCAATCGACTATAGCAAATGCCCGGCAAAGGATCAAGGAATCACCGTAAGAACGGCATTTGGAAACGCCAACACCTTTTATTTCGGATTAGGCACGGCCGTCAACATAGGGAGCTTCATTTCCGGATACTTGGATTACGGACCGGTCGTATCAAAGTCTACATTAACGCAAACAATGACTAGTGGCGAATCAATCCAAGAATCGCTGACGAATTCGCAAACGATTTCATACACATTAAGCGCGGAGGACAAAATGATTTTGGAACCAAAAGATTCCCTGACCGGCGTCACCACCTATAAGGAAGGGTGCTATACCCGAATCGGACCGTTCCAAATTTCACCGAAATCAAGGGATATCGGATTTTCGTACACCCAGTCATCCATGCAATTCAATGGAATGATGCCCGCTTTTGATGATGGCGTATATATGTTGTACACGTTGAAGTCAAAAACAACGGATTCGACCAAATACACATGCGCAATCCAAAGCGACGTCCACCTTATTCATGCACGCAAGGAAGCCGAAAAAGCAAAGGATGCAAAAATCGACACCACGGTCAGCAATTGCGCCCTTTCCAACTGGGTTGATAAAAGCCTCAAATTTGTCGGAAACACCGGTAAAAATCTTTTTTTCACGGAGAACGACAAGTTGTTCAATTACACCGACACCGGTTCGGACCTCTCTGACCTACGACAAACCTGGACCCAATCCGGCCCGGTCGGGTTGTTAAAATATCCCACAAATCCGGAATCTTCGAGCAATCCGCTTGAAAACATGGATAAGTACCTCCAACTTTCCAACGGATACATATTGGGCGTCAAAGGAAACCAAATCTACAAACTCGACACGGGAAAATGGGTAAAACTGACGTCCTATTCAATGGCACCTTGGGATTGGATCGGAGATGAAGAGGGTAATTTGCACGTCACTACGAACTATTATGATTCATTATTAAAAAAATATGAAATCGGATACCGGATGATTTCCGCAGCCACTATTAACCCGGCCCTGAAACCTCAAATAAACGGAGTCTACTTGTTCACACAAGATAACTGCGACGCCTGCAATAAGCTGAAAGCCTGGATGGAAGACTCGAAAGTCATTTACCAAAAAGACCCAGCCAACCAAGGTGGTCCGATTGGCGATGCAATCCAGAATGCGGCGTACGCTAAAAAATACCCATTCACCATCATCGATTCCAATCAAAATGGAGTGTCCGTCTTACAGGTTATTATTGGCAACGATCCCCTTCGCGTGGCCGAAATACTCGGAATAAACTATGACGCATATCCGGCATTCGCTCCCAGCGGAGGAGTCGGGAATCTAATGCGTCTTTACACGGCTGACGGGACGCCGTGGGTCTTTGTTCAGAATTCATCGGGTGCGCTTGACCAATTCACCTACGACAAGGGGACCTGGATTCGAAAGCCCATACGCACCGATCCAGCTCCGTCAAGGGCGTCCGTTCCATTGACCGACCCGGTAATCCAACCAACCGGTTTGCAAAGTCCCTTGGGCATGGTTTCAGAAGGACAGCCTGCACAGTCATTGAAAGACGTGGTTTATCTTGAAACCACCGGATTTGCCAACGGTGCCAAATTGCTCTCCAAAGACAATTCTGCATCCGCTATGAACATCGACATCAACACCCGCATAAACAAATATTCCGTTTATCCGCTTTTGGAATCCCTTCCGGACGAGCCAATGGGTGGGGCTTCTCTCAATGAATTGGTGCCTTACCAGAAAGTCGTTTTGCCAATCCCGCTGGACGCGATCAAAACCCCATCCATTACTATCAAGTCCAACTTCAACGATGGGATCGCCACCAAGGTGTTACCGTCTGATGATACCCCACACGCCTACCAGGCGGAATTGGCAATTGACGCGCGCAATTACCTCAAAGGCGGAAAGTTGGACCTGCCTATCGATTCGGTCAAAGGATTGGCTATTGCAAGGACAAAAGTCAAACAAGTAAAAATGCCCTTCAAAGTCCCGGTCCAACATGTCGCGCCGGAAAACCTCGCCTACATCACACCGGAAAACTTGGTTTTCTATACCAACAAAGGAAAAGGCGTGACCAAGCCCGTTTTACTGACAAACAATTACAATCGCCCCGTGACGATGTCATGCGGCTCATTAATCAGCCGCGTCTTGATTCCCGGAACAATCACGCAAGTTGACATCACGCCGCCGACGCAGACGACCGAATGCACGTTATCATTGGACGGCGTGCCCACGCGACAGGTATTCCGCGCTGAAATTCGGCCCGTTGAGGATGGCTCGCCGTGGATTGAAGAAGATGGCCTTTCCGAATCCATGGAAACGAATGAAGACGCAAGTTTCCGCGATTGCGCCGACCGGTACTGCAACTGTGAACAGGCACGCCAGGCCACGGATGATTTTGCGTCTTTAGTCTCCAGTCACGTAAGTCGCATCAACGGCGGCAGCCCCCGCGCGTCGGTCAAGGAACTCTATCCGGAGGGGTACACGGCCTCCACCGTATTGCGCACCGACACGTTTGACGACTTGGACGAACCGCTCAGCACTTGTTCGGTCAAGTTCAACGGTTATCCATTTGAATTAAAGCCCGGTTCAGTCTACCAAGTCGGCTTTAAGGTACCACAAAATGGAGGTTGGTTATCGTGGGACGGAGCGGTGCCGACCAAACCAACCGAATTACTCAAACAATGGTCGTATGCGACAACCAACGGCATTAGTTCGAACCAGGATGGATTCCAAGGTGCAACCTCATGAGACTTGCCTTCATCGCATTGGTCGTTTTGGCATTTGTTCTGCCCGCTGCCATGGCCGCTACTGACAATTTCGACTACGCCGCGTTCAACATAAAAGCGCTCAAGGAACTTCAGCTGGAAGAACAATTCTTCAACGAAATGGCCAACGCGCCCAAAGAAGCGACCACCGTATTTGGCATCATCCCAGCCGTTGCCGAAGATGATATACCGTAAGGGTTTAGTTTTGTAGGTCGACCGAAAAGCGTAAGTTCTACTTTTTCGTACCTCTTTTGCTTGGGCGTCCCGACCAGGACGCCCCGCGCAAAAAAAGGCCCACCCGCCATGACAGACGAAAAATACGTACGCGAGC
>JACRGH010000032.1 GCA_016212375.1 Microcaldota archaeon | reverse complement strand
GCCCAGGCGTTTCAGCGGAAGATGCCGCCGGAAACGCTGGTCGGTTTGTTTTTGAAGCAAATTGACGGACTCGGAGGGTGAAATTTTTATGGAAACCTTTAAGGCAAACCAACCGCGAAATAATAACCGGGCTCAACAAATTTTGGCTCCATCTAACTGTTTTTTAAACCGCCTTGCCCACAAAAAATTCCGCTTCTTTTAGCCGATGTCCCAATAGGGTGCGTCGCTTCAAACAAAGCAAGCCGATGACCAATGAGGTGTTGTAGTTTATGGCCAAGTCTTACGTCAAATATGAAACTCCCGACAAAGTGCGCACCAAGGCACTGGAAGCCATTGAAATCGCCAAAGGGGGGCTGCGCAAAGGCACCAACGAGGCCACCAAAGCCATTGAGCGCGGCGAGGCAAAACTCGTCATTATTGCAGAAGACGTGGACCCGGAAGAGATTGTGATGCATTTGCCGATGCTCTGCACGGAAAAGCGCATTCCTTTCGTGTACGTCAAGGACAAGAAATCCTTGGGTACTGCCGCGGGCCTTCAAGTGGGCACGGCCGCGATTGCCATCACCAAGGGTGCGGACAACGAAGTCAAGGCCATTGTCCAGGACGTCTCCGGTATGTTGCCGGCCCCTAAGGCCAAGTAATTCGCGCATTGATTTTTTGAGCTGAAAAACATGGCAGGCAAACCCAACCAATCGGACGTAAAGTCTGAAAAAACCGACAAGCCGCTTCCCGCGCAAATGGTGGACTCCGAAGGCTACCGTGTGGAAGTGGTCGACATCATCGGCCGCACCGGCGTGTTCGGCGAAGTCAAGCAGATCATGGTCAAGGTCCTCGACGGCCGCGATTCGGGTAACGTCATCCGCCGCAACGTCAAAGGTCCGGTCAAAAAAGGCGACATTTTGATCATGCTGGAAACCGAGCGTGAAGCCAAAGCCCTCAAATCCAAGAAACCCAAAGTTCGGCGCTGATATTATGCAATGTACCTATTGTCAAAATGAATCCGCACCCCAGACCGGTGTGACCATCTTCAAGAAAGACGGCTCCGCCTCGCATTACTGCTCCCGCCGCTGCGAGCGCTATGCGGAAATGAAGAAGAACCCGCGCAAATTGAAGTGGACGGGCCGCTTTGAGAAAGGCAAGGCCGAGACGAAGAAGAAAAAGTAGATCTTAGGCCGTTTTTGCGGCTTTGGGCTTTTCCTTTCTTTTTTTTATTTTTTTCTTTCCTATTTTTTTCTTTTTCCGTTTTCTTTCACCTTTTTCTTACCATTTTTCATTTCCGAGCTTTTGGTTTGCGTCAAAACGGCGTCCGGGCCTTTGTTGTTTCAAGTTTTTAAAAACCCATTTTCTATATAGTTTGGTTTTTAATCTATTGAGTTCCTTTTGTCTCCATGGCAGGTCCTTTCCGTCGCATCCAGAAAACCGGTGGCAGCACGTACATCGTGTCGTTGCCCAAGAAGTGGGTTGAAGCTAGGCTCAAGAAAGGCGATGCGGTCCAGATTTTCGAGCACGGCAACGATTTGGTCATAACGGCTGATGCCAAGCCCAAAGGCCAGGTCGCCGTCCGGCTCGTTTTCGAGGGAAATCTGCCCAAATTGGTCCGCCAAGTCATTGCCTATTATTTGGAGGGTACCGACCGGTTCTTCATCGCGTGTCAATCCGATGTGCGGGCGTCCATCCAGGAGGAACTTAAAAGCAGGGTTCCGGGTCTTGAAGTGGTGGAGGAAACCGATGACGGGGTACTGATGCAAAACCTCTTGGCGCAGACGGGCATCTCGTTCCACGCCACCTTGCGGCGGTTGCATTCGTTGGGCTTGGCCATGTTGGACGCGCTTTACCAAAATCTCAACGATGGAAAAAACTGGCCATTGGACGCTTTTGAGCGCGAGTCGGACCGGTTTTTCATTTTGGCGTTCCGCCAGTTGGGCCATATCCAGCAGGCCGATTCGGACGTGCATCAGCACGCCGTGTATTACGTCATCGCCATCAAGAGCCTGGAAAAAATCGCGGATCACGCGTTCATTTTTTCCAAGCACGCCGCATCCATTTCCTCCGGTCGGAAAAAGGCGTTGGTTCGCCAGGTCGACGCGGCGCGGGAAGCATACGTTGCGGCGTTGTCGGCGCTTTTAAAAAAAGATCCTTCCGCGGCCGAGGATGCGTTGGAACTCATCGCGAATTTACGGCCGTCGGTTTTTTCGGATGATTTCTTATCCTATAACCTGCAGCGCGTGCTGGATTATTCATCCGACGTCGCCGAAATGGCGTTGGACATGTATTCCCACGACCAAAAAACTATATAGTTTATGCACGAAACTTGATAGTTCCTGATGGGACTAAGATGTGCAGTTGAGCAAGAAAACAGGCAAAAACAACTAAGAAAACAAAACCAGGTGAAACACAAAAAATGGGTTACGAAATGGACGTCCTCGAATCGCCGATGCGGTTGCGCAAGAAGGCGGGCGGGGCCGTTTTACGACTTCTGATCCGGCTCGGGTTGCTGCCGCAACCGATTCCGGCGCCGATACCGTCCGATTGAAAAATCGGGGCCAATACAGTACGACGCAACGCGCTACGATTGTAAATGATTCAAATCAACAAAACCATCCGGCACAGCCGGAAATCCAGGTGAAATTTTTCATGCCCTTGTCAACCCTCAAGCAATTCATCGTCCCGCAGGACCATCTATTTTTCGAATTGCTCCAAGGCCAGGCTGAAACCGCTCACGAGGCCGCCGTCGCCCTCCAGGATTTGATGCACGATTACAAGGATGTGGACAAGCACGCCAAAACCATCAAGAATCTGGAGCACAAAGGCGACGAGTTGGTCCATACGATTTACGAGCAGCTCAACAAGTCCTTCGTAGTGCCCATGGCTCATGACGACGTTTCGGGTTTGGCCACGGCGTTGGATGACGTTCTGGACCTGACCAATTCCTCGGCCAAATACCTCTCGGTCTATCAGATCAAAAAACCGCTTCCGGCCATGGTCGAGCTCTCCGAAATCCTCGCGCGCCAAACGCAGGAATTGTTGGTCGCCGTGCAATCGTTGAATTCCCCCAAGACGTTTTCCAGAGCGACCAAGGCCTGTGTGGAAATCAACCGCCTGGAAAACGAGGCCGACGACGCCTACACCCACGGCTTGGTGGATTTGTTCAAGACGGACGATGCCGTGTTCATCTTGAAGCACAAAGAGGTCCTGGACCGTCTGGAATCGGCCACGGACCGCGTGGAGCGCGCGGCCAATGCCGTATCGGATATCCTGATGAAACACGGATGATCCGTCGGTCGGTTCCGTTTTGATTTTGTTTGAGGGTATTCCATGTTGTTCGAACTCATCGTCCTGACCATCGCCATTGCGCTGGTTTTTGATTTTTTCAACGGCTTCCATGATTCGGCCAATTCCATTTCCACCATCGTGGCCACGCGCGTGCTCACGCCGGGTAAGGCGGTGATGTTGGCCGCTGTTGGAAACTTCATCGGCCCCCTGTTTTTCGGCACCGCCGTTGCCGCCACGATTGGAAAGGGCATCATCGATACTAAGGCCGTCCAAACCGTCTTGCCGCCTGAAACCTTCGTCGTCATGATCCTCTCGGCGTTGGTCGGCGCCATCGTTTGGGATATTCTGACTTGGTATTTCGGCATTCCCGTATCATCCAGCCATGCGCTCATCGGCGGCCTAATCGGAGCGGCCATCGTAGCCGTAGGCCCCAAGGTCCTTCTGGCTCCGGGTATCAGTAGCGTGCTTTTGTTCATGATTGTCTCACCGATTCTGGGCTTTGTGGCGTCGTTTTTCCTGGCGTTGGTCGTGATGCGTCTTCTCCGGAAGTCCTCGCCGGAAAGCGTCAACGCGCATTTCTCGAAATTGCAGATGGCTTCGTCGTTCTTCTATTCACTGACCCATGGCGCCAATGACGCGCAAAAGACCATGGGCATCATCACCATCCTTTTGGTCGCCGGCGGCATCCTGTCGTCTTTTGATGTGCCATTGTGGGTCATCGTATTATGCCAGATCGCCATGTCCTTGGGCACCTTGTTCGGCGGCTGGCGCATCGTCAAGACCATGGCCAACAAGATCACGGCGTTGAAACCGTACCAGGGCTTCTGCGCGGAGACCGGCGGCGGCGTGGTATTGGCCAGCATGGCGGGCTTGGGTATTCCCGTAAGTACGACGCATGCCATTACCGGCTCCATCATGGGCGTGGGCGCGACGCAGGGCGTCCGGTCCGTTCGCTGGGGTGTCAGCCGCAACATCATCACCGCCTGGCTCATCACCATTCCCATCAGCGCCATCGTCGCAGGTGTTTCGTATCTGGTCTTGCACGCGGTTATCGCGTAAGTTGCAACAATCGCAATGGGTTTATGAGGCAAATGATTTGACGCATGGTTCATTTGGTTCTTTTTGTGTGCACCCACAATGCCGGACGGTCGGTGATGGCGGACGCGTTTTTCAATTTGTACAACCGGAACGCGGATTGGGTTGCCAAAAGCGCGGGCACAACGCCCAACGCTCGGGTCAATCCGGTCGTGGTCTAGGCCATGGCCGAAATTGGAATCGACGTGTCGGGCCATGTGCTGCACCGGCTGACCTTGGCGGATATCCAGGCGGCGGAGCGCATTGTCACCATGGGTTGCACCGATGGCTGTGCCCTGACGCCGCCGGAAAAAACGGTGGATTGGAAATTGGACGATCCGGACGGAAAGACGATTGAAAAAGTCCGCACTATTCGGGATGAAGTCGAAACGCGCGTCTTGGCCCTGATTGACTGCTTCGACTAACTTTCTTTGCCAAACTCATTCAAGCGTTTCTTGTCTTTCTTGTCGCGTCTTGTAAAGAAGCGGCAACAAATCCTTGAAATCGTTCTTTCGGAGGATGATGCCTTCCACTAGGATTTCGTTTCCATCCAATACGTAGATAATCCGGCAGTAGCGGTTCTGCAACGTGATTTTGATTTCAAAAACTTTGCTCAAGCCTGGAATCCGGAGGCTTTTGTAACGAAACGGGTTTTGCTTGACCACGTCCAGTTTTTTGATGATGAGCTGGTTTTCCTCGGCGGTCAGCTCCTTGGCTTGGTCCAAGAACACGTGGCTCGGTCTTAGCGTGTAGTTCGTCCAAGGGCTTTCCACAGGTCTTCCTCAGTACCGTGGTTGCCTTCCTTGTCCTCTTTAATCTTGAGTAGAAATTTTTTCAACTGATCTCGTTGCTCGTCCGTCAAGTCATCCTCGGCCAAGCGGTATTTGTTTTTCAGTTCCATCAGGCCCATGCGCAACACTTCCGTCTTGGTTTTGGCCAATCCTTTCTGGATGGCGTCGTCGACGATGCGGTCCATGATGCCAACAAAACGGACGTTTAGGTGCATAAAATCACTAATTCAGTTATTGTTTTAGTTATTAATATAGTTATTCTTGTTTGAAGTTGTTTCGGACCGGACTCCTCGCGAAAGGTCGGGTTTTTTTGGGCCTTTTTAGCTTGCGTCCGCTTCTTTGTTTTTTTGTTCTTTTTTCCTTCCCCAGCACGTTTTTTTAACCGGCTCGGTCCCAATTTGTTTTCCGATTTTTCCGCTTTCGCTGTTTCGTGTTGGGGGTTGGCTTTCGGATAAGAATTTTTCAGGATTACCTTCCATGTTGGACAAATACGAACCGGCAAAACTCCAGGAAAAATGGATCACGGTCTGGGACAAAAATAAGTTGTACCAGTTTGACTTGCAAGCGGACAAGCCCTACTACGTCATCGACACGCCCCCGCCGTTTCCCACCGGCGAATTCCATATGGGTGGCGTGCTCAATTGGTGCTACATGGACTTTGCCGCGCGGTTCAAGCGCATGTCCGGCTTTGAAGTGCTGTTCCCCCAAGGTTGGGACTGTCACGGTTTTCCCACTGAAGTGAAAGTCGAAAAGAAGCACGGAAAGGGTTTGCCCAAGGACGAATTCCGGAAGCTTTGTTTGCAGTGGACCCACGATGTGGTCGGCACCATGAAGCCGCAGATGAAACAGATGGGCTTTTCCATTGACTGGACGCAGGAATACTACACCATCGATCCGGAATACTATCGCAAAGTCCAATACTCGCTTTTGCTGATGCAAAAAGCCGGCGACGTCTACCGTGCCGAACACCCGGTGCTCTTCTGTATCTCCTGCCGCTCGGCCATTGCCAAGGCGGAAGTGGAGGAAATCGCCCGTGAGACGGTGTTCAACGACCTGAATTTCGTCGGTGTTGATGGTGCGTCGGACATCACCGTGGCTACCACGCGGCCCGAATTGCTGCATGCGACCGTGGCCGTCTTGGTGCATCCGGACGACGTTCGTTACAAAAAATCCATAGGCCAAAAAGTCAAGGTTCCGGTCCATCATCAAGACGTGCCTATTTTGGCCGATGTGGACGTGGATCCCATCTTCGGTTCGGGCGCCGTGATGGTGTCCACTTTCGGAGACAAACAGGACGTGGTCTGGGCCTATCGGCATAACTTGAAAGTGGTCAAGGCCATGGACCACGCGGGGCGTTTGGAAAACGCAGGCGTTCTGAACGGTTTGAAAGGAAAAGAGGCCCGTGAAAAAGTGCTGGAGCTTGCGAAAATCGAAGGCACGCTATTGTCGCAAAAGCCTCTTTCGCAAAGCGTCAAAATCCACGACCGCTGCAAGCATCCCGTTGAATTCCTAAGTTCCAGCCAGTGGTTCATCAAGCTGAAAGGCTACGAAAACGACATCCGCAAAGCCGCTGCGGGAATGCGTTGGACTCCTGAACATGCGCGCCAGTTGCTGTTGGACTGGGTGGAAGGCCTGGAATGGGACTGGTGCATCTCGCGTCAGCGTACCTTCGGTATCCCGATTCCGTTTTGGTACTGTCCGGATTGCGGCGACGTCATCGCGCCGAATGAGAAAAAACTGCCCGTGGACCCGGCCAAGGATGCGGCGCCATCCGACTGTCCCAAATGCGGCAAGGCGCCGGTCGGCGAAAAAAGCATATGCGACGGCTGGGTCGATTCCTCCATCACCCCTTTGATTATTTCCGGTTGGCCCGATGACGTTGATCGGTTTGAAAAACTATACCCGGTCAGCGTGCGGCCGCAAGGCACCGACATCATCCGCACCTGGGCGTTCTATTCGACGTACCGTTGTTTGCGGCTTACCGGAAAGGCGCCGTTTTCCGACTTGCTTATCAACGGCATGGTCCTTGGAAACGACGGCAAAAAAATGTCAAAATCCTTGGGCAACTACGTCGAAGCCAAAGACGTGATGCAAAAAGCCGGCGTGGATGCCTTACGCCAATGGGCTGCCCTTTCGGGTTCCACCGGCAAAGATAACGTGTTCTACTGGAAGGACGTGCAGTACGCGCAGAGCTTCTTGAACAAGGTGTGGAACGCCTCGAAGTTCATCCAAAAATCGTTGGACGGCTTTGACGGCGGACCCTCGGTAAAAACCGCAAGCAAGGGCGGCAAAGAAAAAGCAAAGTCCGCAAAAGCAACGGCAACCGCCAAGTCCAAGTCGGCAAAATTTGATGCCGCCGCAACTTCAAGCGACGCTCTGCAGTATTCCGTTACCGACCACTGGGTGCGCAGCCGGTTGCACCAAACGATTCGCTCTTCAACCGAATCCCTTAAACATTACCAATACTACGAAGCGTTGCAGGCCATCCAGGCGTTTTTCTGGCACGATGTGTGCGACCAATACTTGGAAGATGTGAAGCACCGAATCTACGGTGACGATTCCGTGAGCAAGATGGCGGCCCAGGCGACGCTTCGTGAAGTGCTGGATGCGTCGGTCCGGCTTCTGGCGCCGTTTTCGCCCTTCATGACGGAAGAAATCTATTCGGACGTCCTCGGCGCGAAGGAATCCGTTCATGTGGCCCCCTGGCCTGTGTTTGACGAAGACGCGGTCCATGCGCAACACGAACAGACCGGTGCCTACTTGCACGAAGCGCTGTCACAAATCCGCAAATTCAAAGCCCAATCCGGCATTTCGCTCAACGCCGACCTCGCGTTGGTCAAAATTCAGGCGCCGGAAACCGTGTGCCAAAAGATGGCCGACGTGTTGGACGACCTCAAAGCCGTGGCGCACGCGAAAGACGTGGCGTTTGAGCCGGTTGAGGCAGAAAAGGATGCGGAAAAACAAGATGCGATGACCGTGGCGTGTTCGGTGTGAGTGCCGATTTCCCTCGCAGCAAGGCGGGCCAAAAAACCTTATAAACCCCTCAAGGCATGAAAATATCGCTTTTTCTAATCCGAAAGGAAAGCTTTCCCCCCATCAAGGGTTTTGCCGCATTTCGAGTTAGTCCAAAAGCGTCGTCTTACAAAAATTATCGTACAGAGTGATTCAACTTGGCTAGGATGCATACGCGCAAAAAAGGCAAATCCGCATCGCAAAAACCGATGGGCAAGACCAGCTACGCCTGGGTCCAGGCCGACAAGGCGGCCGTTTTGAAAGCGATTGAAAAACTGTCAAAAGAGGGCAAGTCCGAAGCGGACATCGGCCGCATCCTGCGAGACGAATACGGCGTTCCCTCCGTGAAGGTGCTGTTCGGTTCCAAATTGTCACGGTTGCTAAAAGAAAACAACCTGCAAAAAGAATACCCCTCCGATTTGATGCATCTGATCCAAAAGGCGGTCCGCCTTTCCAGCCACCTCGGCCTGAACAAGCGCGACTTGCACAACCGGATGAAACTGCACAACATCGAGTCCAAAATCAAGCGGTTGGTCTATTACTACCGTGGTAACCGTCTTCCGGCGGATTGGAAGTACGATGCAGAAAAAGCGGCCTTGTTGGTCAAGTAACCATTTGTTTTTAGTTTTTCATGAATTGTTTGAAATTTTGAATTTACGGTGATATGGTTTGGCTCAGAAAAAAGTCGTGGATTCTTGGAAGTCCAAAGTATGGTATAATTTGGTTTCGCCTAAATTCTTGGGCGAGGTCAAGATTGCCGAAATCCCCTCTTCGGATGAGGACCACCTGCTGAACCGCATCATTGCGTTGCCCCTCAAGGAAGTCACGCACGACATTTCCCATATGTACACCACCGTCCGCCTCCGCGTCGAGGGTATCAAGGACAAAAACGCCTATACCAAGTTCATCGGCCACAGTGCCTCTCGCGAATACTTGAGCACGTTGGGCCGCCGCAACCGCGACGTCCTCCGGGTCATATTGACGACTACCAGCAAGGATGGTGTGAAGTTCACAGCGAAAATCGTCGTGGTCACTGCCGTTCCCTGCAGCACCCCTCAACGCAAGGCCGTGCGAAACGCCACCTTGGCGGAACTCAAACGCATCATCGCCGACACACGCTTCGGCGACTTCATCCAGGGTGTTCTTTACAACAAGATCAATCCCCAAATCCACAACCTGATTAAGAAAATCGTGCCCGTTTACCGCGTCGAATTGTACAAGACGGAACTGTTCGAAGTGTTCGACGAGGCCGACGTGGTCGAATTGGACCGCACCAAGAAGGCGCGCGAAAAGGCAGTGAGCGATGCCGCTTCGGCGGATGCCGCGAAAGCCGAAGAAACGCAAGCCGTTCCGGCTGAAGAAAAGGCCGCTGTTGCGCCCGCACCGGAAGCGACGACGGCTTAATTCGTTTTTTCTTTCCGGTTGTTTCGTTTTCTTTTTTGTTTAGCGACGCTTCTGTGTCAACATCGGCGTGCCGTTCGATGTTTTTGACATTTAGGTTTCATTTTATGAACCGGTGGTTACGGGTATGCTCATATCGATTGTTTTGTACCCCAATTCACTGGGGGCACGCGTCCATGAGGGTTGCCATGAACCTTTTTGGCACTTCGTAAAAGAATTGCTTAGTCGTCACGTTGCCCTGCATGTCCAAGAAACTGTATTCCGCTTCGTACGTCTGGTTGTAGCATTTGGCGATGGCGTGGTACAGGTAATAATTCGAATTGATGAAAATGAAATTTCGCATGGTGGGGCTGGCCCAGTGGTCGATTTGGGCGAAGTTGGTAGTGCCGTTATACCCAATAATGGCTTCGAGGTTGTCTGATGGTATCCAATGCGTCATCGTGGGGCGGAGGTTCAATTCCTGTTTTTGTTCGCCTTCGTCATCAAATTCAGTCCAAATGGTCTGGTCGGCTTGGATCATCCGAACCGTATTTCGGACCAATGGGTGGATCCGCGTTTCAATCGTTTTGGCCCAGGTGGGCATGTCCGGCTTTGTACGCGTAACGGGGATTGTGACGTTTGTCGCTAACTCCGCGGTGTTGTTCGTCCTATTGTCTTTCGTCGGAGTGGTGGGCTTCGCGGTTGCGGCCGGGCTGGCCGTTGGTGGAAGATTGGGTTTAGCGTTCTGAGCGGTTGCGATTGGCGTCGTTGTTGTCGGCGCAATGGTTTGACCGGAGTTCGTCGGGGGCGTTGACGCAATGCATCCGGCTATTATTATGCCGATGAATAGCGTGGCGATGAGTTTGGCTAAGGTTTGTCGGCTCATGTGGCTCGTTTATCCGTTTGGAGCCGTTAAGGGGGTATTACCTTTTTTACCCTTTGCCATTCCTTCGCGTATATTTCCGTTTTGTTTCGAAGCTTTTCGCTAGGCAAAAAAATGTTTCCGAATGCTTCGCGTTGGCGTGTCTAGGTCCGGATTCCCAAGCTCGCCTTCAACGTATTGACCACGTGGGGCGACTTGAGCCACAAGGCTTGTTCATCGTCCGGTTTGGTCTTGGGGTCCGTCAGGAACATCAAGGCTTCATTGTCCGTCAGAAGCATCCGCGTGGACGGGTCGTTGGGTATGTGCTGGTCCGCCAATTCCACGCCGTCACCCAATCCTGCCGACGTAACAAATGAGAGTTTGACGCCGCGGTCCTTGGCTTTGGAAAGTTCCTTTTGGTGGGCCCTGAATTTGTGTTTGAAGTGTTCGGCATGTGATGCCATGACGACATGTTTTTTGGAATTCGAAATCATGGAGCCCATGCGGGAGTAAATCGCGTCGCGGCCCTTTAAGGTCCAGATGCGCTCTTCGGCAGCTGTTGCGTTGCCGGCGGTTGGCTTGAGCTTTTTCCCCAAGTCTTTGGCCAATTCGTCCATGGCTTTGATTTCGGTCTGCAAATTCGTTTCTTTTTGCTTCCGAAGGGTCTTGACCGCTTCATCTAAGGGCAAGGCGTTGTGGCGCAAAGGACGGCCCGCTTGGACGGAGACGAATCCTTTTTCCTGCAATGAGGTGAGGACGTCGTAGGCGCGCGGGCGGGGCAAATCGCCTTTGTCGGGGCTGGACAGCTCGCCAACGGTGAGGCTTCCAAAAGTACACAGCGCGGCGTAGGCTTTGGCTTCGTATTGGTTCAGGCCCAAACGGCGTAGCGACTCGATAAGTTCCGGGTCAATGGCCATGTCGGGATTATTCACGTCTGTCACCTATTTAAACACTCCTTCTTGTTTCCACACGTCAGTTACAGCATAGTGGCTCCAAACGTTTATTAATGTATTTACTCACGCATAGTAACATCTAAAATTGGTAGACCTGAAAACGGTGGAAACATGCGGTTGTCTTACTTGGTTGTCGGTGCGGTCCTGATCCTAGTCGCTATTGTGGCATCCGCTTCAAGCGCTTTTTCATTCCGTCTGTCCGAAGATGCCGTTTTTACCCATGGCACAGAGGCCCAAGTGTATGCCTATGCCGATCAGACGGCCGCCTTTTCCACGTTAAGCCAATACGCCAACGTCCGCGTGGAAAACTTCGGCGATCATGCCCTCATCCATCTGTTGGCGCCGGACTGCCTGCAAGGCACTGAAACTATCATTATCCGTGCCACCAATGGTACGGTCACCCTGTCCAAAACAATTTCCCTGACCAACTTGCCTTCCCGGTCCTGTCCGGCGTATATCCAGCCGACGCCGCAAATCAACGCGTTTTACATTCCGTCATCCTTGACGTTTTCCCATACGTTTGACGCCACGCATTACGACTTGCAGATGGACACGGATTCGGCCTGTACTCCCGTAACCGTGGGTCAAACGCACATCATGCGCATACGCCTGCAGAACGACGGTGCGGCCCTCTCTGTCACTCTCCGCCCAATGGACGAGGATGGCGGCGCCACCCATACCTACCTTTCCCGCTCCCAGTTCAGTTTGGACCGAAACGAACTGGAATCCGCCATCGCGTATGTCCGGGCCCTGAAATCCGGCACCCATTTCGTCACCATCGAAGCCCTTCGGGGGGACATTGTCGTCGGCCGCACGTCCGCGTGCATCCAGGTCACTGACGTAATGACTGCGTCGTTGGTCGTCCCGGCCCGCACCGATGCGCTCGCGTGCCAATTGACACCCATTTCGGTCCAATTGACCAATGACGGCACGGCACAACAGCGCTTCACCATCCAAGGCAACGGAATCAACCCCGTGGCGTTGGTCGTTCCGGCGGGTCAGACGGTCCAAACCACGGTCCAACTCAACGCGTCCCAACTGCGTCCCAACGAAAACGTCGTGGCCATCCGTGCGCAAGGCGACCAAACCGCAGGCACGGCCTACGTGGTCGTCAATGTCCTACCCTGCGGTGCCCAAGTGTTCACGACGGCGGTAAGCATCCAGCCTGAATTATTGGCGTGGACCATCCGGGTGCAGAACGACCAGGACACGCCGTTACGCAACGTCACGCTTTGGGTTAGCGGCATTCCGGCGTCATGGGGTCAAGTCAGCGATTCGGCCGACATTTCGCCCCATTCAAGCAAAGATTTGGCCGTCCGTGTTACTCGCACCACCGATGAGGCCGCAAACCCGGTCATCCATGTCCTAGCTGATGGAAAGGAAATCGCTCAACACTCCGTGGGCGCCATTGCGCAAGGCCCTGGCATCACCGGCCGCGTCATTTCCGCGTTTGCCGGCAATTGGCTGTGGATTTTTGCGGCTTTGTTGTTGGTTTTGGCCGCCGTGTTGTTTTTCCGCGCCCGCGACAACAACCTGGACGCGGCGGAAAACACGCCGCCGACCGATACCGGCTCGACCGATGACAACACCGACGCCTACAAGGAAAAGGTACGCTCGGTCAAAGTCAAGGTCGAACAAAGCGGCACGGAATCGACGAACACGAACGGTAACGGGTCCAACGGTAAAAAGCAGAACGGACACTGATTCATTCGGTTGATTGGGCCGGCCCACTTTTCCGACCTTTATTTCCATTTTTCGAATCGTTTTGTTTTTTTCCCCTTTAGCGGAGCCTCTTTTGCTGCGACGTTGTCGCGGTCGAAGGCGGTGGACGTTTTCATTTTTTTTTCCATGCGCTTTTTTCGGTCGCTTTTTTTTCGTTCTTGGCGTCTTACCACCCGTACGCCCTGCCAACCGCCCGTCGGAACAAAATGGTGAGGGCTTTGGCTTCCTCTTCCGCGATGGTCACGTTGACGGTTCGAAGCCCTTGCGCGCCTTGCGAGGAGATCTTCATGAAAAAGCCGAAGTCGCCGCGCGTCACTTCAACGACGGTGTTCTTCAGCGTGGTCTCGCCCGGACTTTTGGTCGAGTCGTGGAACAGCTTGACGGTGGGCAGCTTGTCTTCAAAGACCAACAATAATTTGCATAGTTCCATCATGTTCAGTTTGGCGATGACCTTGACGTTCCAATCAAAGGCCCGCTCGGCCGATTGGGGTGCGGCTTCCACGAATACGCTTTGCTTCTCGGGATTGAAGTCGAACTGCACCGCAGCACCGCGGAGCGCTTTGTTGGGTTTGTAGATGGCGAATTTTTCGGGCATGGGCGCCTACCTCTTTTTTGTTTTTTTTTCTTCCAGCAATCGTTCTTGGCAATTCAAAACGTGGTGGATGGGGTACACGACGTCGATTTCCAGCCCGAGTCGGGTCCATTGCTTGAGCCTGTCGTCGGACTGGTCTCCTGAGGCTACGACGTGCGTTGCGCCGTGGTTCAGTCCAAGCCATTGGTAGCACGCTTTTTCCAGCCAGGTTCCAAAATACGGCATGGCTTTTTTCCCTGAAATCGGTTCGTTCTCATCTATCCCATCAATCGTATTCCACGAATCTATCTGTTGTTCCGGCTCGCCTTTCGGATAAAACTGGACGGCTTGGGCAATCTTCCAATTCCCGGACGGTTTTATCCCTTCTTGGATTTTCCATCGCGTATGCGGTTTTGATTTCAAGTCGTGGTGCAGGGCGAACCGGATGTGCCCGAGGTAAAATGACCGGTTTTTGTTTTTCTGTTTTTTCAACAGGTCGACAAGCTCTTTTTCCAGGCGTTTGGGTACTTGCATTTCATGGATGCGTTCAAGTGAACCCGTCGGCACGTAGTTCAATGAATAGTCATCCTCAATACGGGCCATTTTTTCAAACCTGTTCATCGGACCGATGTGGAATTGAAAATAATGATGGTCTTGCGAAATGCCCGGCAAGATGCTGTGGTAGATGGCTACATTCCATTTTTCCTTTTCCGGCCGGGCTTTTGTGCGGGGTATTTGTTTTTCCATTTTTTATATCATTTTATTACTTATTTTTTTTCTACTACTGCGTGTTGCGGTTATTCGAATTCTATTTTGAATTTCTTTTGCAGGGCTTCAAGGATAGTGTTTTTCTTTTTCGGCTTCAAACGGCAACTGGCCGCACCGGGGTGCCCGCCGCCCGAGGCGATGGCGTTGGGTAGTTTCTTCAATTCGCCTATCCAGGCGTTCGCTGCAAAACCCAGTTTGAGGGCGGGTTGGTTCACTCGGAAAATGACGCGCTCGTCATCATATCCGACTGTGACAAGGGCCGGGCCTTTTTCAAAATGTTCATGAAGTCCTTGTACGATGCCGCCGCGTGGGGGATAGTCGTCGGTGACGTAGGAGATGTCCAACCATTGCACGGTCAGGGGGCCGAACTGTTCGAGCTTGCGTTTGGTCATGGCGGTTTGCAACGCCTTTTCCCGCAGGGGCAAGCACCTCTGGTACAAGATGTCAATCTGGTTCTTGTCATCCAACAATTGGCCGTATTTTTTCAAGGTCCACTCCTTGTCCGCCACGTAGTCCAGCACGATGGGCTCCTTGAAGTCCAATTTTACGGCAAATGGGCTTTTGTCACCCTGCATGGCAAATTCCGCCCAGTCCTTGCGCACGGCATGGGTGTTGGCCGCGATAGAGTAGGCCAAGGTGGACGTGCACGCCGATGAGTCGCCGCCGTTCTGGAACGGATGCACCGCCATGTCGTATTGCTCCAACGCCTTTGTTTTTGGAGGGTGGTGGTCCACAATGGCGAGCTGGAATCCGTCCGCCTTGGCCGCCTCAAGCGCCGGGAGGCTTTCTTCGGACGCGCCGTGGTCCAGCAACAAAACAATCGGCTTTTTTGCAAAGTCGTCCGCTTCATTTTGCAGTGCCTGCAGATGTTTGTGCTCGAAAATCGGTGCCTCCGCTTGGAACGCCCGGAAGTGCGACTTCGGATACGGCAAGCCCCGCTCCTTGATGAAATGCTCCAACAGGCTGTGGATGTACAGTGCGGAGGTGATGCCATCGGTATCCTCGTCAAAGCGGCACAAAATCGGCGTCATCGTAATCACTGCAGATTGGAGGAACATGGCCGCCTGCTTGAATGTCGGTTGCATGGTTTGAAAGATGGCGGCTGATGGCATGGATGTCGTATCAACCAGTGGGTCCGGCTCGCGCAAAAGCATCAAGGAATCCATCCAGGCGATGGCGTGCTTTTCGGCTTTTTCAAGCTCTTTTCCAGTTTTTTCGCCGTTTCCGGCCCCTTTTACCGCTTCATCATTTTCCGCCAACAACTCAATCGAATCCGCGTAAAGCACGTCGCCTTTCTTGCGCCCCTGCAAGTCGATGAACTCGCCGATGGCGTAGTCGCTGGTCGTCTCGTCCTGGACCACCCTCAAGACGCCTTTTTCGCAAATCACGAAATAGTCTGGGTTGGAAGCGAGACTTTTGTAGGTGATTTGGGCCAACATGGTAATCGGGGTCTCTGGGCACACTTTGGTACGGAATGCTAAAAACCCTGTGGGTGCCAGGTGGCCGGTGAACCTGAGGAACGCATCTGGTTTTTATTGGCTTGTGCCCGAAAGGCATCCTATGGCAGTTTGGCATGAACGGGTGTGGGCTTCCGTCCAACGTGGTTTCCGCCGATTGGTTCCCGCTTGGCACGGCCACCCCTTGCGTTCAGTTTTGGACCGACTGAAAACCACTGACGGTCCACATCGGACCGGGCGAGGTCTATCCGGGTACTCCGGAGGGTATTGACGTTCATTCCAATCATTTGCATGTTTGTTTTGAGAATAATTTGGAGGCTCATGCGCGTTATTTCAAATCGCGTCCGCCGCATTCGGAAGGGATTGTTTATGCCGTGCATCCGGACGAGGCCCAGGGCCAGAACACCGGTTTGCCCGATGCGTGCGCGGACCGGGTGATGATGCATAACGTTACGTCCTTGCTTCCAGATTCGTTCCACGAAGAACGGAAGAAAATTACGGGTAACCGCAGCTACTCTGATACTGTTTATCATTCCGGTAAAGAGGACACGGTTTGGAACCATTTGGAAGACTTTGAAAACCGGCTCGATCAATCAAAAAAGGACGTGTTGGCCGAGGCCTTTCGCGTATTGAAGCCCGGAGGCCAACTTTGGATCGGCAACACCTCGACGCCCAGTCAGATGCACCTGAGTCACCTTTTGGAATGGGGCCAGCAACTGGGTTTCAACGCCAAAGTCGTACTCCACGATACGGATTATGTTGGTTTCGCCCCGTCGCGGGTTCGGGCGTTACTATCGCGATATATGGGTCGGATTTATGCCGGTGAAAAGGCCCATCTGTGGGCCCAATTCCGCAATGCCCCGCTGGATCCCATGTGGTACAACGAGGGCTATTACCTGGTCCGGTTTTCCAAGCCGACGCCAAGCGCCCCGCCCCGACGGGCGGTATAATCCGAGTCATGCCGGTTCCTGTAGAGCCCTGAAATTATTTCACACCTGGGCGGCTAATTTGGCTATGACCAAATTAACCAACGCCCAAGTCAGTTGGGCTGTACGAAACGTGACTTACGGACGCATAACCGCGAAAAAAGCCGCTTTGGCACTCGG
>JACRGH010000033.1 GCA_016212375.1 Microcaldota archaeon | reverse complement strand
GCCCAGGCGTTTCAGCGGAAGATGCCGCCGGAAACGCTGGTCGGTTTGTTTTTGAAGCAAATTGACGGACTCGGAGGGTGAAATTTTTATGGAAACCTTTAAGGCAAACCAACCGCGAAATAATAACCGGGCTCAACAGAACTCGCAGGCGAGGAAATGTTTAAAACCGCGGAATTGAACCCTTTTTTCCAACCCGCACACTATGAGGCAGCCAAGGCACTGCACAAACAAGGCAAGTCGGATGACGCAATCCCTTTCCTAAAGCGGGCCATCTCACTGAAGCCATGGCTGAAACGGCCCCGCCGGTTGTTACAAACGATACAGGCCAAAGCGAGGAGAACGGACGGGCCGGGTGCCCGGTCCGGACGGACAAGATAAAGCCCGACCCCCGGTCAAAACAACCGTTTTTTAAGCCGCTTGCGGCAAATCAAGACTACTGAGATAAGCTAGAAAGACTAGAGTTTCTAACCGCTTATTCTCAGGTTTGTAAAATTAGGTGATTCAATATGGGTCGTGGACGAGAACGCATGATTACGTGTGCCCAGTGTGGCCGGCAGGTGCGTCGCGACAAAGCCGTGACCATCGAAAAACCCGTGTTTACCAACCCGCTGGAACGCGAGGAAGTGGCCGACGAACAATACACGCGCATGATTACACGCGAGTTCTCCTACTGCCCGTCCTGCGGAAAGCACTTCCGCATCTAC
Source organism: Microcaldota archaeon (assembly GCA_016212375.1). Taxonomy (GTDB): domain Archaea; phylum Micrarchaeota; class Micrarchaeia; order Norongarragalinales; family Norongarragalinaceae; genus JACPGT01. The sequence continues at coordinate 11,028 of JACRGH010000033.1, read as the reverse complement.
CAGAAAAAGACGCAACAGAACGAGCGCGGCCGCGAGCGCGAACGCAACCGCTCGTTCTTCGGAGGCGCTCAGAAGCCCCGGCCGTACGGCAACATTCCAAGCCCGGGTTCCGAGCCGAAAGTCAAGCCGCAAGTGCAACCCGCCGTCACAACCCAACCGGCTGAGCAGCCGGCGGATACCGTGAACCAGGAACAACAGTCGGTCGTCCAGGACGAGGAAAAGCAGGCCGAAGCGGACGACGCCTTTGACGAAGAAAACGCCGAGAAAAAGGAATAAACGGCGTCAAACGAATTCCAACCAAATCGGAGCGGTCTGAAAAAGGCCGCTTCGATTTTTTATTTTTTTTAAACACCAGCGTCCGCGTTGAAAAAACACTTAATAAACGGAATCACCAAGGTTCTAAAATCGTCTAACCCAACAGCCTTCAGTCGGGCCCGTAGTCGAATGGTAAGACGTCACTCTCACACAGTGAAAATCGCCGGTTCGATTCCGGCCGGGCCCACTAAGCGCAAAAGCGACGGTGCTGCCGCACGCGTCACCAAGCGGGTTACCGCTACAGGCAGTCTGCAAACAATACAAATACCGCTTAAACCGATCCAACCCACGTCTTTTTTTAACCGCCCAATCTAGAATTGTCCATGCTACACGTGAGGGGGTTCATCGCATGAACGTTGTTGGAAAAATAATCACCATGTGGGGCGTACTGGTCTTCGCGGCCTGGGCTAGCCCCCAATTCGCGGCCATCAATTACTTTGGAACCGGTTTTACCGCCTCCGCACTGATTCTCTGGACCGTCGTAATGGCCATCACCCTGGTTGCCACATACAAGTACATGCCCGGCGCCATGAGCAACAACGTCGTCAAGCTCTGGACGATTATCGTAGTCGGCGGAATGATTCTGAATTACGCCAACTTCATGCAACTGGTTCCAAAAGCCATTGCGCCCTATATCTATTTCCACGCCTGGCTTGCCTTGACCGCAATCGGCTTTGCGCTGACCGCATTATGGTGGACGCCAAAATCCAAGATGATCTTCACGGCAGGCGCGGCGCTCAATGCGTTATTGTTGGTCGTGACGTTCCTGAACATCCCATTCGTGGCGATGTACGGATTGCTGTTGGCGGGAATTGTCGGCGGATTACCGGCGGTATTGGATGGCGTATTGAATTACAACACCCCGAAGTCTGCACACGCACCAGCGGCTAAACCCGCCGTGTCGGTCAAAGTCACAATCAAGTGAAAACCGGAAACGGTTTGGAACAACGGAAAGGACGCCGGACATGGCTGCCGAATACGCAATGTACCTGGCATTCGTGCTGGCCGGCACCTTGGGGCTGAAACGCGTTTTTGGCGTCTATTTGGGCCCCGCTGAGCGGCTTGGAAAAACGCTCCTGTTCGTGGCCGCCCTTTTCATCGCTTGGGATGCCTTAGCGGTTTGGGCCGGGCAGTGGTCGTTTGACACAACATTTCTAATCGGCCCCTTTATCGGAAACCAACCCCTGGAGGAAATCGCCTTCTTTTTCGTCGTGCCGCTGTTCTACCTCACGATTTGGGAAGTGGCCAAGAAAATAACGGAGTCCAGAAAGCCGAAAATGCCAAAGTCCGGGAAAAGCATTACGGTCCGTTCCAGACGGAACGGCCAAAGCCCATCCAAACGAGGAGGCCGCCGTCCATGATGGAATACACGGTTGCCGCCGTCATGATGTTTCTGGTCGCCCTCGGCCTTAACCTGAAATTCAACCCGGTTTTCCAACAGAACAAAAAAGCGGTCATCGTGGCCCTTGCCGTAGCGGCCTTGGCCCAACTGATTTTTGACAACATGACGGTTTGGCGCGGGTTTTGGCGCTTCAACGACGCGGCAACCGTTGGGCTCCGGATTCCATTCATGCCGGTGGAAAATCTGTTGTTTGGGTTGGCGCTGATGTTATTCACGGTGCTGGCGTGGGAATGCACAGCCAAACGAGTGAACGGGAAAAGCTCAACCCGGAATGCCTGACGGATTTTCATCCACGATGCGCTGCACCACGTTGTTCGCCGAAAACAGGACGATGGGAATCCCGGAACCCGGATGGGTGCTACCGCCTACGAAATACAGATTCTTGACTCTCGGATCGCGGTTCTGCGGACGGAAAAACGCGCTTTGTTGCAACGTAGGGGACAAGCCGAATGTACTTCCCCATTCCAAGGAGTATTGGTCTTGCCAATCCGCCGGAGTGACGATGCGCTCAAAGGCGATGTCAGATTCTTTAAGGTCCAAATGGAGCCAATCGTTGATTTTGTCCAACACCAATTGGCGAAATAGGGAAACCTGAGTCTGACCTTTTTTCTGCGTTTTCCAATCGATGCTTGCGGCCTGCAAATTCGGCACCGGCACCAACACATACAGGGCGTCGCCGTTTTTCGGCGCCATTTCCGGAAATAACTTCGAGGGGCAATTCAAGTAGATTCCCGGATTCAAGGGCAGGCGTTTATCGTGGAAAAGCGCTTCAAGCGAGCTGATGAAGTCGGATGGCAACAAAAACGTGTGCGGCCCAATCGGCAACTTCCGCTTGACGCCTAAGTACATCATGAACGCACTGCAGGACGGCTCCAATTTACGTTGTTGGACCGGGCTTGACTTTTGCGGCAGAAGATGCGCATACGAGTACGGCAAATCGGCATTGGACACCACCAAATCCGCCGGAACAAAGGAGCCGTCAAACAAATCAACCCCAATCACCTTATTTTTTTCCAACCGTATTTGCTTGACCTTTTTTCCGGTTTGAATATTGACTCCGCCTTTTTGGGCCACATCGGCCATGACGCTTGCAATCCGATGCAACCCACCCGGCACGCTCCAGGCCCCTTGTGTGGCTTCCACGTATTGGATTAAGCCGTATGCCGCAGGAATGTCCCTGGGTGATGCCCCAACATAGATGCTCTGGAAGGAAAATGCCGCCCGGATGCGCGGGTCCTCGAAATACCGGCAAACGTGGTCCCAATACGAACCGGACAGGCCGATTTGGGCAAACGCCGAAATGACCGACGGTCGCAGAAAATCAGTTACACGGTGAACGTTGGCCTGCAAAAACGCCGACAGAGCCGCGTCGTAATACGTCTTGCTTTTGGCTAGGTATCGTTCGTAATTTTTGGAGTCGCTTGGAGAAAACGCCGCCAAATTGGACTTCATTTTCGCAACATCGGCGCTCAGTTCAAGGGGCGCGTCACCGGGGCCAAAATGGATGCGCGAGACCGGTTCAACCGGAACAAAATCCAAATAGTCCTGCCGGCGCTTACCCAACCTTAGGAAAAATTCATCCAACACCCCAGGCATCAGCAAAATCGTGGGGCCTGCGTCAAAAGTATAGCCTTCCGCAGAAAAACCCGAGAGCCGCCCTCCGATGCGTGCGTTCTTTTCCAAAACAGTGACGTCAAATCCTTTTTGGACCAATTGGGCCGCCGTGGCGAGGCCTCCGATTCCTGCACCGATGATGACGGCTTTTTTAGCAACTGTGGGTTCGACCATGTCAGAGAACCGTCCGGGAATCGGCGGGAGCGAACGATTGGGAAAAATGCGCCACCAACAAATGGGCGGCCAAAATGGCTTTTTTCCACAACGGCACAGAGGCCCGCCGTGTCAAGGGGGAAAAACCCGGCTTGGACAGCTCCGAGAGGATATGGCCGTAAAACGCGGCGCATAGGCGGACGCACAAACGGGCATCTTTCGGCAAATAGGTGATGCCTTTTTCAGCGGATCCATAGTAGCGGCGCGCCCGGGCCACTTCGAAAGCGAGCAGTTCTCCAAACGCAAGGTCGTGAAGGCCCGACTCCAATTGTCCGACGGAGTAGCTGAATTTTTTCAAATCGCGTTGCGGCAAATAGACCTTGCCGTGCGCCGCATCGTCTTTCAAATCGCGTAGGATATTGGTCAATTGCATGGCAATACCCAAATCCGCAGCCGGCTTTTCGGCACGCTTGTCGGTACAGCCCAGCACCCGCAGCATCATAAGGCCCGGAATGGAGGCGACCTTGAAACAATACGCCTCCAACTGGTCAAACGTGCGGTACTCACTTTTTTCCAAATCCTGACCCAAACCGTCCAAAAGTTGCCGGACCAAAGAAAATGAAATGCCGTTGATGCGGCAGACGCGGACAAAGGCATCCAGCACCTCGTCATCCGAGCGGCCGGATGTGAATGCCTGACGGATCGCAAGACGCCATTTTTCAAAACGGTTGCACGCATCGAATCCGGATTGGTCGACCAAATCATCGGAAATCCGGGAAAAGGCGTACACCACCCATGCGGCTTGCCGTTTGGCTTTTGGCAGGGCCCATGAGGCGAGGTAAAAGCTCTTGGCGTGCGCCTGGCAAATCCGACGGCAGGCCTGAACGGAATCGGCACTTAAACGGAGACTTTCAGTTCGAGCAGCTCCCACGGCAAATATTTGTTTCAACAACCTATAAAACCCCGTTTTCACACCATCCGTCCCTTGGCTAAGATTAGTGAAACAACTGATGCTCTAGTCGTCTAGACCGGCCAAGGATACTGGACTCTCAATCCAGCGACCCGGGTTCAAATCCCGGCTAGAGCATAATATAGTCGTTGATTCGCAAATCTAGACTCGGGGGTTCGGGGTAACGTAGGACTAAGGGGCGCTCCCCTTGGTCCCGGTTCCAACTCCCAGCTAGAGCACTTTTTAGAATCGAAATCGATAAAGAAAAAAAAAATGAAGGCAAAAAATATGCAAACCGGAACCGACACTGTCAAAAAAGGCTTTGCCTCGATGCAAAAAGGCGGCGTCATCATGGACGTCACGTCTGCGGAGCAGGCCAAGATGGCCGAAGCCGCAGGGGCCATTGCCGTCATGGTGTTAGAGCGGGTTCCGGCGGACATCCGTGCCGCGGGCGGCATTGCGCGCATGGCCGACCCTGCGAGGATCAAAGCGGTCATGGCCGCAGTCACGATTCCCGTCATGGCCAAAGCGCGTATCGGTCACTTTGCCGAAGCCCAAGTCTTGCAAAACATCGGTGTGGACATGGTGGACGAATCGGAAGTGTTGAGCGTGGCCGACGAAGAGCGGCATATTGACAAGCGCGCATTTACCGTCCCATTTGTCTGCGGCGCCCGCAATTTGGGCGAAGCACTCCGTCGCATCAACGAAGGCGCGGCCATGATCCGCACCAAGGGAGAACCCGGAACCGGCGATGTCTGCCAAGCGGTACGCCACCTCAGGATCATGAACCGGGAAATTGCGGAATTGGTCAAGATGTACCCCACGCTCATCGCCAAAAAAGCGGAAGAGCTGCGCGTGCCCATTGAATTGGTGGAAAAGGTGCGCGAATTGGGACGCCTGCCCGTGGTGAATTTCGCCGCCGGAGGTATTGCAACCCCTTCGGACGCCTCAATGCTTATGCAGTTAGGCGCCGACGGCGTCTTTGTCGGTTCCGGCATCTTCAAATCCAACATTCCGGAAAGCTACGCCAAAGCAATTGTGGAAGCCACGAACCAATTCGACCAACCCGACGTCATCGCCCGCGTCTCGGAAAACCTGGGCGAGCCGATGAAAGGAATGGAGCGACCCGACGTGCGGATGCAAGAGCGCGGCAATTAGAACGGTTAACTTTTCAAAAAACTTTTTACGATTATGAACATCGCCATCCTCGGCCTTCAAGGCGCCGTAACCGAGCACATCAGCGCCACCCGCAGGGCTATGGAAAAACTAGGCTTGAAAGGTGACGTGACGTGGGCCAAAAGCCGGAGCGACATCAAAGAAAGCGACGGCGTCATCCTTCCAGGTGGCGAATCCACCACTATTTCCCGACTTATTGAAAAGAACGGCCTAAAAGAGGCGTTGATGGAAAAGCCCATTTTTGGCACGTGCGCCGGCATGATTCTTCTGGCAAAACAAGGCGACGACCAGGTGGCGCAAACCGGACAGACACTGTTGGGCCGAATGGACATCCAGGTCAACCGAAATGCCTTCGGACGGCAAAGGGAAAGTTTCCAATCGGACATCACGTTCGAACCGGACGCGCCGGCGTTCTTAAGGGAAAAACCGTTTGCCGGCGTCTTCATCCGCGCGCCGTGCATCGAGACGACCTGGGGCGACGTCCGCATCTTGGCCCGCCTCGACGGGCGCATCATCGCGGCCGAGCAGGGCAACTGCATCGCCACGGCGTTCCACCCGGAATTGACGGACGACACGCGGGTACACGAATACTTCCTGCAGAAAGTTGCAAAACGCTTGTGAGCCCTTTTTTGGAACCAATGACTGCCAGCGCCAGCCCAAAAACCCCCACGTAAGGAGTAAGGGATGCCCGCATACCTTTATATCTGAAAAGTATGAAAAGTAGGATATGAGTGAAAAATCAGTCAAATCAAAAATCAAGCGTTCAGATGCAAAACAGGCGCACGCCGGCCACGGAACGGAACCCGCTTCGCACGGTTTTTACGGTAGCGTCACCGTCGGCGAGCGCGGACAGATCGTCATTCCCAAGGAGGCGCGCGAAGCTTTCAACATCCAACCGGGCGAGCGGCTCATCCTGGTGGGCCATTCCAAGAAAGGGTTGATGTTGGCCAAGGCAGATGAGCTTCGGGAATTCGCCAAGAAATTGCTCGAAAACGTAGGGTAGCCAATAGTTTGCCAATGCGAGAAAATCGGGAAAAAACCGGACGTCACCATCACTAGATTCGGGTTTGCAAAACGTATGAACATCATCGAAACAAAAGGATTGGTCAAGAAATTCAAGGACTTCACCGCCGTGGACGGCTTGGATTTGGAAATCCAAAAAGGCGAGCTGTTCGGATTTTTGGGCCCAAATGGTGCTGGCAAGACTACCACCATTCGCATGCTTACAACGTTGTCGTCGATAACGTCCGGCTCGGCCAAGGTGGCAGGCTTTGACGTCAAGACGGAGCCCGCCCGGGTGCGAGAACGCATCGGCGTGGTGCCGCAACAATTCTCGTTGTTTGAGGAATTGACGCCGGTGCAGAATTTGTGGTACATCGGCAAGCTCAACGGAATGCCGGATGCCGAAATCAAGGACCGCACCAATGAACTTCTGAAAATCGTCACACTCTACGATAAAAAAGACGTCAAATCCGGGGGCTTTTCCGGCGGCATGAAACAACGACTGTCCGTCGCAGCCGGGCTTTTGCACGAGCCGGAAATTTTATTCATGGACGAGCCCACGACGGGGTTGGACCCCCAAAGCCGCATCGCCTTGCGCGAGTTGACAAATGAGCTGAACCAAAACGGCATCACCGTCGTCTACACCACGCATGACATGGACGAGGCGGACAAATTGTGCGACCGCATCGCCATCATGGACCACGGCATCATCATCGCCGAAGGAACGTCCGAACAGCTCAAGCACAAGGTGTCCAAGGACCAGCTTATCGAAGTGGAAGTGATGGACGCGGACGATTCCTTGGCCAAAGCGGTGGAAAAAATGCCGTTCGTGGAAAGCGTCAGCCGCGACGGTAATCTGTTGTTGCTGAACACGTCGAAGACCGAAAACGCCTTCTTTAAGCTGGCGGATTTTTTCAAAAAACAAGACCGCGAAGTACGTGAAATCCGCATCCGCGAGCCGTCCTTGGAAGACGTGTTCATCCAATTGACCAAGAAGGACTTGCGGGATGAGAGCGGATAAGAACCCGAAAGCGGGCCGATACCGAAGGAAAACCAGATCCGGTGTGAAAAAAATATCACCGAAAGCAAAAGCGAATCAAAAAAGAAAAACATATTCTGAAAAAAAATCAAACGAAAATCAAATGAGTAAATCAAAAAAAAGTCGAAGATGAAACGCACATGAAACACCAAAAATTAGGGCATCTGGGTCTTGAAGAGGGCGAGAAGCTAATAGATTTTGAGAAAATCAAGGCCATCATCCTCAAGAACTGGTTCGTGCTTCGCTCGGACAAGGCGCGTCTGGGCCCCATGCTCATGTTTCCGGTAGTCATGATTCTGATTTTCGGCTACTCCAGCGGCGTGGCGCCAAAGAATTTGCCGGCGGCGCTGGTGGACTACGACAACAGCGTCTTATCGAACCAAGTGGTGGCACAGCTGCAATCGTTGTCCGTGCTGTCCATCAAACACCATTTGGGCACTGAATCCGAAGGTAAACGCCTGATGGATGAAGGCCAAATCCAGGCGCTCATCGTGATTCCACCCGGTTTTGGAAAAACAGTGCAAGTGGGAAAACCGGCCACCATACGACTGTTAGTGGATGAGTCGGAGCCCACCGTGGCCCAGATTGTGCGCTCCAGCATCCAGGTATTCGTGCAACGCATGTCCAGCCAAATCAGCCTCCAGCGCTTATCCGAGCAACAACGACGCGCCATCGTCGCCCGACAGCAGTTGGCCTCGGCGCAAGCGATTTTATTGTACGGCGACGGCACCGGTGCGGATGCGTACCGGCTTTCCTTGCAGTCATTAGCCAGCGCCCAATCCAGTATCCGGGCCAACATGCTCGCGGTCCAAAAATCCGCGCAAACCGTGGCGGGCGGCTTAAGCACGCCGTCCAACCAGGACTTGTTGCGCTCGCCTGAATTTTCGCAGAACACGGCATTGCAGGACTCGTCTTCACGCGCGGCGCAGGTCAAATCCATTGCCCAACAACAAGCATTGTTAGGGCAGATGGCGGCCTACAACGCACTTGCCGGATTGGATGCCAACGCCTTGAAGCAGGCCGTCTTGGCGCAAATCCAGTTGGCCAAATGGAACGGCGCAAACCAGGCGCAGGCGGCACTAAACGCCCAGGCATCCAGTTCAGTCGCCTCCGCGGACGCCGTCTTGGAACAAGTCGCCACCCAGGACATTTCCGTATTATCCGAGCCAATCCATTTGGAACAAGTCCCGGCCTACGGCCAGAACCGCCAAGGCATCGACTTTCTGTTGCCCAATTTATTGGCGCTCATCATCTTCCAAGGCGCGGTGCAAGGCATGGGACGCGCGATTGCCGGTGAGCGCAAGGACGGCTCACTGACCCGCGTTTTCCTGACGCCCACCTCCAACGTCACCATCTTGGTCGGCACACAATTGTTCTACATCATCTTCGAGGCGTTCCGCTCATCCTTCATCGTGTTCCTCGCCATCCTATTGTTCGGCGTGAAAATTTCCGGCTCGATTGTGGAGATATTGTTCATCATCGCCCTGTTTGCCGCCGGCTCCGTTGGAGTAGGAATGCTTCTTTCGGCCATGGCCAAAGGCGAAGAGCAGTACCAGCCGTTGGCCATCATGGTCAGCTTGCCGATGCTGTTTTTGGCAGGCGTATTTTTGCCCATCCAGACCATGCCCGCGCCTTTGCAGGCGGTGGCCAACGTCATCCCCATCCATTACGCGGGCGATGCGCTGCGCGGCGTGATGATCAAAGGGTTTTCCATCGTGACGGTCTGGCCGGATATTTTGTATTTGATGGCGTTTGCGGCCGTCACGTTTGTGGCATCCTTAGTCGTGTTCAAACGCGAAGTGCTTTAGGGAATAAAAGGAAAAATCGATTTGAAGCAACACGGAAAAAAGCAAAGTAAAAAAAAAACCGTCAAAAAAACATGGCGGAAAAACGCAATGAAAAAAGAAAAAATTCATTAAAAAAAAATAAGGTGGTATCCATGATGAAAAAAACCCAAACCCTCGTCTTCGTCATTGCGTCATTGTTACTTTTGAGCGGCTTTGCCTCCGCCCTCATCCGCCCCGACGTGCGCATCACCGATTATAGCATCACACCCGCGTTGTCACCGGGCGGCACCTCATCATTGGTAGTCCAGCTCAAGAACGTGGGCGGTGACGAATGTGCCTACCGCATCAACGTGCAAATCGCGCCCTTGTCGCCCATCAGCCTCCAAGGAATCGATACGCACTTTTTGGACACGCTTTGCTCGCAAGACGGCTCGAAAAACGTCACCTTCACACTGCACGCCGACCAATCGGCAACCTTGTCCAACAACCCGGTGACCATTTCAGTTGCATATGAAAGCGAGTACGCGGCACCGTATGTGACAAGCCAGAGCGCCACCGTGCCTATTTCGGGTTCGGTCCAACTGCGCGCACAAGTCACTTCCAGCACCCCTTTGGACGTGCATCCGGGCGACACCGCCACAATCGGGATTACGTTGGACAATTTGGGCGCGGCCAAAGCCCTGGGTCTTTCGGCCACGCTGTCAGTTCCGGACGGTTCCGGATTGGACGTCAAAGCCAACACCCAAACGCAGGTGGTCAACGAATTGTTGGCGAAAAAAGGCACAATTTTGTCGTACACGGTGTTCGTGCCCAAGCGTGCGGTGCCCAAAGATTACGCCTTGAATCTGCACGTGGCATTTTTGGACGAATACGGCAAAAAGCAAACCACTGACCTGCCCGTCACTTTAGCAGTCAAAGCCAAAGCCTTGTTCTCCGCACAGACGCAGGACGGCCGCTTGTTTGTCGGCGCCAACAACGTCAACGTCCATTTCGTTTTGACGAACACCGGAAAGGTCGCGTCGCACAAGCTCCGCGTCAAATTGATTCCGCAATTCCCGTTCTCCACCGATGGAAGCCAACGTTACATCGAAACCTTGGCCCCGGGAGCCAACGACACCGTGGACTTCACTCTGTCAGTGGACAAGGAAGCCGCATTGGGCCACTATGCGTTGCAGTTGCAAGCGCAATTTGAGGACAACGAGGGCCAAAGCGCATCCGACATGATTGACGTGACCCTCACGGTTCCGCAAAAGGACCTTGTCACAGCCATTTTCATGGACTTTTGGTTCGTCTGGATAGCCCTGATTGGAAGTGTTGGTTTCTTGAGGCGGGGACGGATGCAGAAACAAGCGGCGGGGAAAGGCAAGACGAAGTAGCAGGAAGAAACAGACCTGAGCCAAAAGAACAAGGAACGGGTTTCTTTGGCTAGAATCCGACTTGCTTGACCGTACTAGTACTATGACAAGTTAGTTTTTTAGTAAAGTTTTTATTCTCCGGACGCCTAACCTTCAACAGGGCAAAACAAACGAGGAGGGCGTCCAATGAGAAAATTAAAACTCAAACCAAAAGAAGTCACTCGCCTTAAGGAATT
>JACRGH010000003.1 GCA_016212375.1 Microcaldota archaeon | reverse complement strand
TTCCTTAAGGCGAGTGACTTCTTTTGGTTTGAGTTTTAATTTTCTCATTGGACGCCCTCCTCGTTTGTTTTGCCCTGTTGAAGGTTAGGCGTCCGGAGAATAAAAACTTTACTAAAAAACTAACTTGTCATAGTACTAGACGCGCCCGCCGTAAAATCCCGGACGCATTGGACTATCACGCATGCCGGGCGGCGATTCGTGATTCCACGCTCCCGTTCGAGAGGGTCTGATTCCGAGCAGCTGGTTCACGTATTGAAGGACCCCGTCCGCCGTCAGAATCTTCTGGTCGTCCGCAAGACCGATGCACCTGGTCCTTTCGGCTACTTCAACGCCTATTCCGTTTTCAACTCAGGCGAGGAAGAACTTGTAGGGTATTCCAAACTTTCGTCCCATTCCCGCCAATCCAGCGCGTTGCTCTCATCCGTCGGCGTCGTCCAGCATACGTTTCGAAAGCCCTCCACCTTGGCCTCTGAAGTCGTCCGCCGCAAGTCCGTTTCGGATGTGGCGGGCGTCAAGGCAATCATGCGTTCCGTAGATCCCTTCGCGGCGTATCCTCCGGAGCCCGGCCTTCGGTCCGTTTCATATCGGGGCGTAGGCTTGGGTCATTTGCTCATCCGGTTGGCGGAAGATGTGGCCGCCCAAGCCGGTTTCCGCACGCTTTACACCAACGCGTTCAAAGGGACGGCCGGCTTCATTGTAAAGCACGGCTGGAAAGTACTTAATGAAAAGGAACATTCCTTCTGGTGCGTCAAGCACTTGCGGCCCCCGCAAGGCATGCGCGAACACGTCGATGCATGGCTGGGCCGTGTTAAAAAGGCGGAATGAATGAGACTACGGTTTTCCGCGCCGAAAAATCAAGGCGCGGCGTAAAAGTATTTTTTGGATTATTTTTTCGAGGTGTACGACGTTCCTTTAGCGGCCTTTACTCGCCGTCATCGTCGTCTTCATCTTCGTCTTCGAACTCTTCCTCGTCGAAGTCCTCTTCATCATCGTCCCATTCGTCGTCTTCCTGCTTCTTGGCTTTGGGCATTCAATTTTCCCCTCCGTAATCACGTGTCAGCTGTTCCGTTGTTTGTGGTCGTTCCGGCCTAGGTATGCCGTTTGGTCGGTTATTGATTTTGCGCGCGGCTATAAAAGGCTGTTGTTGATTTTTTTCCAAGTCGTGGAACGTGTTTTTTTCTATTGTCCGGCATTTTTTATTTCGGATGGCGTTTTCTTTTTTTTTCCTTGTTTTTATTTTTTTGCAATCGTTTTTTTCGGAGGTCCCGCCGGGTATCCATTGGTTGGCGGTTGCAGACGCTTTGGTCGTTTAGCTCATCAGCAATTTCAGGTAGAACAGCGGGCCGGTGAATTCTTTTTTCGCCTCCTCATTGCCCAACATGCCGGAGATGTGTTCGCGCACCTTTTGCGACGAGGCGGCCTTTCCGACCACGAAATTCAAAAGGAATTTGTGCCGGCCGAAGCGCTGCAAATCGTACGACGTCTTGAGTTCGGGTCCGATTTCGGCCCACAATTTATCATCGTAGGCTTTCAGGCCCGCTTCGGACACGTCACCGTTTTTGAGGGCCTCCGTTATGACTTGGGCTGCGATTAGGCCTGACGTCATGGCGTTTCCGATGCCCTCGCCGGTGAACGGATCAATCAGGGATGCGGCATCGCCGACAAGGACAAACCCGTTCCCATAGGCTTTGCGATGGTGCGAGCCGAACGGCAGGGTCCAGCCTTGAATGGGGCCCACGGCTTCCGCGCCAACAAAACGTGCTTTGAACATGGGGTGGTTCGCGATGGTATCCAACGTGATTTGGCGCAAGTTGACCTTGTTCTTTTTTATATCCGAGGTGACCATACCGATGCCCACGTTGCATAACCCGTTTTCCAGGGGGAAAATCCAGAAGTACCCCGGCAGGATGGAATCCACGAAATGCAGTTCGATGTTGGACGTCACGTTTTTGACGTTCTTGTAATACAGCCGGAGCGCCGTGCAGTGGTGTTTTTCCGGAGTGTCCTGTTTGCCCATCTTATTGGCCACGATGCTTTGCGCGCCGTCCGCTCCGATGACCACTTTGGCCCGGAATTGTTTTTCGTCCTTGGTGGTCAAATCCGTCGCCTTGACGCCGACGACAAAACCGTTTTCCACCAAGACGTCGCTCACCGCGTATTTTTCCAGGACGGTTGCGTGTTTTTTGGCGTTTTGGAATACGATGTTGTCAAACACGAGCCTTCGGCAGCAAAAACCGGGCGCGGAGCGGTCTTCACGTGTAGGAAACGGGATTTGGACCGATTTTCCGTTTGGTGCGGAGAAGATGACGCCTTCAATCACGGCATTGGGTGAATCCCGGACTTGTTCCACCAAGTTCATTTTGCGTAAGATTCCCATGGTTTTTCCGGAAATGGCATCGCCGCAGGTCTTGTCGCGCGGGTATTGGGCTTTTTCAAGCAACAATACCTTGTGGCCGGCCATTCCCAAGAACGCCGCCGCAGTAGAGCCTCCAGGGCCTCCGCCGACGATGATGACATCAAATAAGGATGTGTTTTCCATGGAACAAATTCACCTGAAAAACCGATACTTTTTTTCGTGAAAACCGCTATTCTGACCGATGGAGGGTCAAAAACGATGGTGTGAGTAATGGTCAAAAGGGGCTTTAAAGCTTGTTTTTTTGGCCGATTTGGTTTTTTTTCCGGCCAATTGGGGCGTTTGTTTTTATCCCTCCGATTGCCTTTTCTTTTCCGGTTGGAACAATGGCCCGCTTGGACGTCTTGGATTGGATTCGGAAAAATAAATCCACCAGCTCGTTGATTGCGCTGGCGTTAATCTGGCTCCTGGCCCGCCATTCCGTCTCCCCGCTGATTTGTGGTCCAAGTCCTGTTTGCTGGCTTTACCCGGATTCCTGGCCCGTCCTATTCGGAATAACCGCTCAAAGTTCACCTTGGATCATCGGGTTGGTTGCCGCCGTCCTGTTCGCCCTCCCATTCGGCCGCTCCGGCCTTTTGGCAACTCTTGTCGGCATCCACTTGGCAGAACCGGTCTTCGGTGTGTTTGGTGTATTCGGCTTGTTTGTGGCCGCATCCATGGTCAGCATCGTCCTAGTGCAAGCGGCGGTCGAATATGGGTTGCACCACCCCAAGTCCGCCATCATCCACCTCCGACTCGCGCCCATCAACACGTTATTCGGCCCCTCCATCCGAAAAAACGCGTTGTTGTGGATTTCCATCGGCAACCTCGTCGGCTCGCAATGGCAGATGGGTGCGCTGGGCGTCGTTGCCGGAGTACGACGGCAAACCATCTGGCTCGGCCTTTTGCTTGGGAATTTGGTCGGCTTTGTCTTGGTCTACGTCTTTTCGCAAGTTCCGAATCTGGACGCCATCAGCGTGGTACTTTTGGTCTTGGTGACTGCATTGGTGTTTTCATCGCCAGCGCTTTGGGCTAACCTCAAAACCACGTTTTCATCCGCTAAATCAAAAACCGCCGCAACAAGAAGCCAACGGCGGAACCCTGCAAAACCGATGTCCAAAACACGAACGCGAATCCGGCAACGGCGTTGAGCCCACTCGCTTGGGTGGCTTCTTTTTTAACCCGGACTCCGTATTGTCACGTTATGGCACAATCCAAATCCTTCAACGAGGGCCATGCCACGTTGGTCGAGCAGAACATCGAGCGCATCGAAAAAAGCGCCAATGCCCAAATCCGGCGCATCGAGAGGGCCACGGATGCCCAATTGCGGAAAGGCGCGAAAGACGCCGGCATGCATGTGCACAAGGAAAAATTGGAACAATTGTTGGAAAAGACGGAGGCCATGGCCGACCGGTTGGGCGACTTCGTCGTCTTCCGCAAAATCCGGCACATGGGCAAACAAAGCAAGCGCTTCTTCGTGCTAATCGTGGCATCCGCCGTGGTCCTGTATTGGTTGGGCCTCTGGAACCTGTATGACTTGTTCTGGGAATACGTGTTACCCCACAACCGCATCATCTCCGCGCTCATTTCCATGACTATCGGTGCCTCCGTCCTGGTGGGCACCGGTAAGCTCATTGATGCGCTAGGACCGGTGGACGTAGAAATGGACGAGGAAATCATCATCCGCCCGCTTGAAAAAAACGTAACGGCCCGCGGACCCGCAACTGACGCCAAAACGGTTGAGCCGAAAAATTAATTTCAAACAATATGTTTTTTTTTTCTTTCGAACTGCTGTTTCCCGTTAGCTCTTCCGCCCTCTTATTTTTCCATATCTTCCGTCTTAACTGACCGCTTCCCAGCTTGCAGCCCAATTTTGCTGCACGTCGCAGTATAGCGCGGCTGCCGATTGCGCCTCGTTTTGGCCCAATTCAAGCGTCAGAGACGCGATCCGGTCCAACTGCGGGTGCCGGAATTTCGATTTGGCGTATTTTTCGGAAAAGTAGTCGATGAGCAACCCTTTTCGGATGACTGGGGTTGAATCAACCACATTCGGTTTTTGGCCTTTTTCTGAGGCTACGACAAAGGCCGCCAACACGTTACCCTTCCAATCCCCGGCAAGCTCGTCGCACAACCCATTTTGGACCGGTTGTTTCTCATGGATGACGATGGATGAGCGTGCGACCGGCGGGTTCACGATCTTTTGCGAACACAATGTGGCGTACGTGCCGTCCTCAATCCGGTATTGAATTGGGAAAAACGCTTGTTGTTGGGCCAACCGAAAACCGATGCCTAAATTGCCCCCCACCGCGCCGGTATTTTCCACGGGCTTTTGCACCGGCGGGATTTTGGAAAGCCTTAATTGGAGGATGTATTGGAATTCTTCGTTCGTGATGCGCCCGTCTTCGAATTTTTCCAATTGGTGCGTCAGGTCCAATAGGGCCGACGAACTGCCGCCCACGTGACCCGCATATTTTCCGATGACCAAGTCAGCATCCTGCAGCAATCCTTGGTGCCGGCGGAAGACGTCGTTTTGCGGCTTGGTGTCGTCGTCCAAAAAGACGATGGATTGTTTGTTCTTCGCCGCCATGGCAAGTGCCATGTTGCGCCACCCGCCGAAACTGGGCGAAAAAGGCAATTGCTGGGCTTTTGGCAGTTCCTTCAGGAATTCCGATTCCGCGACGATGGTCGCGTTGATTTCCTTTGCCGCCGCTTGCATGTCTCGTTTGTTCCTCAACGGGCACACGATGAGCCACTCGCTTGCTTGCACGTCGTCGTTCTCGGCGTACACGGCCAATGCTTTTTGGCATTGGGTTGGGCGGTTGGAAATCATGGCGGCGAACATGGGATTCATTTTGCACGAATCCTATTAAGTCCGTTGGCACCCATTGAAATCAACGGTGATTTGGTTTTGCACGACGTCGTCTGGCGCGGTTCCCTGAAATCCGGGATGCCGGTTGAGATACGAAAGACCGTTTCCGGTCGCGATTTTTTTTCTTTTTCAGCCCATGATGCGGTTGGGAACAAACTGGCCGACCGCACCGCTTCGCATGAAGGCAATGGGCGATATGTGTTGAATTCCAACGTGACTGGATACGACTTGGCTTCGGACCACCATTTTACCGTCGTCCATGCGCCCAATGAGGGAATCGGAAGCCGGTTGGTTGCGCTTGCATTGAACGAGGCGCAAAAAAGGAACGCCACGGAAGTCCGCCTAGGCGGGATTGAAAATTCAAAATGGGCCACGCACTTGATTCAAAAGTTGGGCGCGGTTGAAATCAATGGCTTTTCGAAATCGTTAAGGACCCTTCTCTGGGGCAAATCCCAGTTGGATTCGACGGCCCATCCGCCTTGGCATTCTTTCCTGGTTTGAGCGGGTTTGGTTTCAAAGCCCTTTATGGAAAAGCCGGATGCTCTGGATGCGCGGCCGGGGTGGGGCTTTGAGGTTCAAGGCGTAAAAGATGGCGGCGATGATGGTCAGCACCAACACCAGGTTAAGCCATGGGTGGTCCTTGCCGAAAATGGGAAAGAAAAACGGTTCCAATAACAACAATCCGGCTAAACCAATGAACAGAAGCCAATTGCGCGCATTGGCCTGCCGTCGCACGTGCATGCTCAGGTAGTCGAATACCGATGCCGCTTCTTTCAGAAGTCCGCGCATGAACGGGAACAGTAACACCGCACTTGCCAGGAGGATGAGGACGTAGGCCGGCAGTTGCATGCCGCCGATTGAAACCACGTTGCGTCCGTACAAAAGCAATGCGGCGGCGGCCACCATCAAAACGGCCGAGGTCCACGCCACATTGGATTTGGCGTGTTGTACCTGTTCTTTGATTGCAAATGGCATGGTCCCGAATGCGCCGGAAATGGCTTCCAGTTGCACGGCCATCTGTCGGCCGCTGTTTTGGATGTTGAGCGGCACCAACCGCGTCGCAATCTGTTGCACTTCCAGGTACCGTTGGATGTATACGCTGGTAAATACCGTGGAGATGAACACCAGCGTGGACGTCAGACCGATCAAATCGATTCCCGCTCCGGCTTTGACCGCCTCGCGTGCGATGACCAACGAGAATTCTCCCGTAGGCGCCATGGCCACGGCCGCAAACGCCGCACTCTTGGAATCAAAACCGTTGAGATACGCGCTGATGCCGGTGCCGACCAATTTGTACACTATGCCGGCCGCGACAAAAACCAAGATGATAAATCCGTTATGGAAAACGGCGTTGAGATCCACGGCCAAACCGATGGCCAAAAAGAAGATGGATGACAAGGCCAACGTAAACGGTGAGAGCGCCTCTTCCAGCACTTTTCCTTTGGGCAACGATGCCACCAAGGAGCCGGCCAAAAATGCGCCCACCGACGTGCTCAAGCCCACCATCTGCGCCAAATAACTGAAGCCGATGGCGAGGGCGAATCCCAAAAATAGCATGGTCTCTTCCGTGCGCTGGTCCGTGAGCCATACCAGCATCCGGTTCAATGCTTTTAGCACGATGAAATACGCCACGCCCAATGTAGCAAGGGCCACCAAGATGGACGTAATCAGGCCGAACGTGCTCAAGGCGGCGTTATTGGCCGCGGAAAAGTACGCCAAGGCGAAGATGGCGAAAATGTCCTCGATTACAAGGGCCGCGACCAAAATGGGCACTTCCCCGCGGTGCGTCAGTCCTTTTTGTTCCAAAATCTTGATGGTCAGCGCGGTACTGGTGATGGACAAGATGGCCGCCATGTAAAGCGACGTCAGGCTGTTGAGTCCTAGAAGTGACGCCGTTTGGAATGAAAGCCAGAACACGATGGCCAGTTTAATCAGTCCGATGCTGAATGCCTTGGCTCCGAACTTTTGCAGTTTGCTGATGGAAAACTCGGCACCGATGGTGAACAACAATAAGACGGCGCCGATTTCCGCAAACACGGAGACGATGTCGTTTTCAGAAATAAGGCGCAACGCGTTGGGCCCAATGATGGCACCGGTGGACAACAAAGCCAAAACGGGCGGAATCTTGAACCGCACGGCGAGTAACCCGGAGAGGGCGGCGAAAAACACCAATAAGCCGACGTCGATGAAGGATACCATGGGTGGGATTCTGCTAAGAGTACGAAAATCTCCCTCTTAAAACCCGAAGAAATGTGCATGATCCGTAATCGCACGGTAATTGGCTCGCTTTATTTCAAATCAAAACGGAAAACGCCGTAACGGTAATTCCCGTTATCCGTCATGCATCGGCCATTTTCGAACACCATTTCTCCCCCCATTGTGGAATCAAATAGTGCGGGTTGTTCTTTTAACATAGTCGCGATTTTTTTATTGCAAACTGATGTGTCGGCCCCGATGAGTTGGCTGAATTCCTGGCACGATGGTAACGCCTTGGTCTGACGTGCGCCTCCGATCCGATCCGCTGAAACGAGTGCGTGAGTGTACGGGTTACTTTCCGAGAAAACAGGTTTGATATCGCTTATGACGTAGCGGCTGGCCAACATTTTATTCAAATTAGCGGTTACATCGGTTTTGTACCCGTTGGATGGGAAAATGCATTCCGCCGAACCGTCCGTGGAAACCGCGCAGACATCCTTCAGGTCGGGGTGGTTGGCTGCTTTCAACGCGTCTTCTATATCTATTGTGGCCAATTCAACCGGTAGTTCCCGGATGGATTCGGCTGCAAGGTATGCTTGCCGCGTCGGCCCATCAATGGCAATTCGGGCCACTTGATCGGCCGTCGGCCCTTCCACGCTTGGATCGAAGGCGGATTCCAGCAATTTTGCAATGACGTTTTGCAGTTCGGCCAAATTGACTTTTTGGAGTTGTTTCTGCATCGCCGCCCTCTGGGGGCTCCATCCGTTCTGGGGTGCCCCGCCTGTTGAATCGGATTCCGGATTTTTGTTCGGCTGGTTTTGGTTTGCGGATTGGCCAGGGGGGTTTTGGGCCGGTTGGTTCCCGGGTGGGTTCTTATTGGTGTTTTCCTGGTTTTTTTCAACGGGTTCGGCTTGAGCCAGTCGGATTGCATTTTGCGCGATTTGTTGGCTAAATTGTTTGTAATCAAAACCATTGCGTGTGAATTCAAATGAAAGATAATTCGGGTTCCCGTTGAATTCGAACGCCGTTTGCAACCCCAACCTCACCTCGTATTTTTGGTCACGGCTTTTGGTCTTCGAATCGATGGGGCGGCCGGTTCTGACCGGAAGGATGGCAAGATAAATTTTGTTCAAAGCAGGATCCGACCGGCGTTCAGTAACTGACTTGGTCGTCGTCTGGCCGTTTTCGTCCGATTTTGTCGTCTCCGTAGTGGTGGAGGCGACTTTTTTGTTCAGAAAATATTCCACAGATAGCCCGCGGAAACCATCTGGACCGAACGCCAAGAAGCCATTCGTCTGGTGTAAGTTTTTCTCAACGCTGACGCGTGCAAGGAACAACGATTCTGATAGTTGGGCAGGGTTGATTATCATCAGGAATTGCTGGTTTTGATTTTCCGTCCGCGAGCGAGTAGAAACCAGCTCGTTTTTTTTTGAAACTTTCAAAGATGGGCGATCCGGTTGCCCCTTCTTCGGAAAACTGGAACTCGGATTGTTGGCCTTCGGCACCGTCCTTGGCCGGGTTTTGGACGGTTTTGGTTTCGGAATCCCGCGTTTGGGTGTTTTTCAAGGTCCGTTTGCCCGACGTCGCCGATAGCGTCACTACCTCGTTGGCGCTATATCCGATTCTTTTTAAAGCATTAACCAAGTTCGAATCCAAATACCCGGATGCGGTGTCCAAATTGCCGTATCGGATGACATACCTGTTCACGCCGTCTTCGCGTGTCGACGTCTGGGTGGACGATTGCCTGTTCGAGGTTTGTGTTCCGGTTGTTTGGACTTTGCTTTCTGTTTTAGTTTTTGTCACGTCGACCACGACTTCAGATACTTTCTTTTTATCCAAGTCATATGTCATACTAATTTGGGCAAATTTTGCACCTGATTTCTGGCCGTCATTGACGGTCGGCTGGTTATTCAACGAAAGTCTTATGGAATGTAATTCCTCGCCCTTTTTGCCTTGGACGTAATCTGCCGTGATTGCGTGCCCGTTTTTCAAGCCCAAATTCGCGGACACTCCCGACAGATATATTTTTTTTTGGTCATCCGTTGCGAATTTAATTATAGCAGATTTTAAACCCGTCTTGATATTCTCTCCGGCGAATTGGTACCTCCTTTCACCGGTTTCAATGTTCCAATTCCCATTGGTTCCATGGGCGAATGCGATATTTCCTTCTACGGTTCCCTTTTCCTTTCCGGGTCCGACCTGTGATTTAAATCCCAAATTAACGTTTTGTAGTTGTCCGCCTTTTATGTCGAAACTGCAAGACGCTACTGTCGTCGGGCGTCCATTTGATGTGCATATTGGGAAATTCAAATTTGCGTTTAAACTAAACTCAACTGGCTTCCCTCTTTCCCCCCATGTGGCAGTGGCCGTGATGTGTGCTATCGTCCCTGGGGGTACGTTTGCGTCTGTTTCGGCGGGTTTATTTTGGCGCGCCCAATCTTGAATGTCGTCAATGGGTCGGGGCGGACCGACTTCATTTTTTATTTTTTGTAACCGTTTAGTTTCGTAGGCGGTTTTCCGCCAAATCATGGACAAACTCGATGAAGTTTTCGTTCTGCAAACGCGCCGTCTGGAAAAAACTCATTAGCACGGCTGTATCGTTCGCGCCGTGCTCCGACTGACTCC
>JACRGH010000031.1 GCA_016212375.1 Microcaldota archaeon | reverse complement strand
TGGGGTTCACTACTATCGCCTTTGAGCCGCGGCGTTGGTTTTTCCAATCATTGCACAACGATTGTTGGAAAAGCCACGTCGTCAAAGGCGAAAAATTTTTCGGTTCCCGAATTCACCAACGCTAAACGGGACCACTACCCAGTTTTGGTCCACCATATGATGACCGTCGGAAATCCGAACTTGCACGCCGTGTTATCGGAAGACGTCACCCGCGGCGGATTGCAGCTGGAAGAGGCCGATTCGTGTGATTTTTCCAAGTTCCGCAACGGCGAAAAGCTCGAAATGGAATTCAAAAAATTCGTCGCAATCATGAACCAGTTGAAAAAGGACCACGTGCTCATGCATGACCCCCACTTGAAGTTTGATGGACCAAACGAGGCATTCCAAAAGACGTTCTACATCGTGCATAATCCCAAAAAACCGAAAACCGGCCAATTGGTCATGACGGACGTGGACCACGTTTTTTTCACGGGCATTGCGTATGAGCATCCCGTCATCGGACCCGCTTTAAAAACGCTTGAAACATTGCAGGAAGACGCAGGTAACCTCATCAATGATGAGCCACGCGCGCATCCGAGGTTTACGAATCCATAACGTCGCTTGTCGGGTCAGGTGCCATAGTGCGGAAAACGGGCGAACGACTGGAAGTGAAACCAAGGAAAAAAAGCATTCAATTCGAGCGTACGGTCTGACCCAGGGTGATGGCCGCATTGCCCGCCCGAATGCGTTCCATCCGCTCGATTTTCTTCTGGATGGACGCCTGCGAGCCGATGTCTTTGCGGTAGCGGAAACCTGTGAGGTCCAACTTGGCAATCGTCGACTCAAGGGCGTTGTAGGCGCCATTCAATGTTGAGTCCAAGGAAACCAGTCCGAATCCGCGCGAGCCGGTGGTCCACAACGTTCCGTCGGGCTTTTGCTCGATTCCCGAATAGTACAAGTCGATATCGCCCATTTGGGATACATCGATTTTGAACGGAATCTTGTCCTTGCGTTCCGGATACCCTGCGGGAACGACGTATTTGCAAATGGAGGCCTTGGGCTCGAATTGGACGTGGAAATCTTCCAATTCCTCATCCACGATGGCGGTGCAGACATCATGGAAATTCGTTTTCATCAACGGCATCAAATTCATGGCTTCCGGATCGCCGAAACGGACGTTATACTCTATTAAATAAGGCCCGCTGGACGTGAGCATGAATTGCGCATAAAGAATGCCTTTGTATTTCACGCCGGTTTTTTCCCGGATTCCGTCCACGGTGCGCTGGACGATGCTTAAGGCCTTTTGGTAATCGGTATCCGTGACAAAAGGCAGTTTGCCGTCCGCCATCGTATAAGTGCCCATGCCGCCCGTCATCGGCCCGGTATCGCCGTCAAACGCCGTCTTGTGGTCTTGCACCAGTGGCATGGTGGCAAAGTGCGAGCCGTCGACAAAGCAATGCAACGAGAATTCTTCGCCGTCCAGCTTTTCCTCGACCACGACGCCGCCCGCATAGGTATTGAGGCATTCCTTGGCGTACGCTTTGCCTTCGGCTTTGGACTTGAACTGGACGCCTTGAACCTTGACGCCTTTTCCACCCGTCAGACCGGAGGGCTTGATGACCACGTCAAACGACATGGCGTCGATGTAATCGCCTGCCGCTTGGACATCATTGAAGACCTCGAAAGCGGGCGTGCCATCCGGCACGAATTCTTTCATGAATTGGCGGGCAAAGGCTTTATCCGATTCCAAGCGGGCGACGGATTTGACCGGTGCGATGGCCGGAAAGCCCAACTCTTGAACGGCATCTGCGGCGCCTGCGGCAATGGGGTCATCCCCTGCGACGAACACGTAATCCGGATCAATTTTCTGGGCGAACTGGGCCACGGCGGTCGGGTCGTTGATGTTGCCGATAACAAAGGACTTGGAACAGGATGCGATACCAGGATTGTGAAACGGCATCAGGCTATGGACTTCGACGCCGGATTGGTGGAATTTTTTGGCCAACGCATGTCCGCGGCCGATGGCGGCAACCAATACGACTTTAGGCATAGTGCGTCTCCACTTTTTTGCGCTCCGCACTGCGGGACAACTCCAATTTTTTGCGCATCGCATCGGGAATGGGCGTCGGATAATGGCCATCCAAACAGGCGGTGCATAACCCCGGCAGGCCGATGGCCCGTTTCAAACCATCAAGGGATTGATAGGTCAAGCCGTCGGCGCCCAATTTTTTCCGGATGCCGTCAAGATTCTTTTCCGTGTAGGCGACCAATTCGGATTGTATGGGAAAATCGATTCCGTAAAAGCAGGGGTATTGGATGGGCGGGCAGGTGGAAGCCAGGTGCACGGATTTGGCCTCTTTTTTGACCACGCCGACGATTTTTTTGGCGGTGGTGCCGCGCACGATGGAATCATCCACCAGCAATACGTCTTTTCCTTTGACCACGGAGGTGACCGTGTTGAGTTTGACGTTCATGGCCCGCTCGCGGCCTTCCTGCGTGGGCATGATGAATGTGCGGCCGATGTAGCGGTTCTTGATAAGGCCTTCCTGCAAAGAGATACCGGTCTGCTCAGCCAGTCCCAAAGCGGCCGGACGCGACGTGTCCGGAACGGGAATGACCACGTCCGGCATGGAAAGGCCGTTTTGGCCTTGCATTTTTCCAGCCGAATCTTTTTGGATGGCTTTTCCCAACTCCTTGCCCAGTGCGATGCGGACTTCGTAGACGCTTTTGCCGTCTAGAGTGGAATCGGGGCGGGCAAAATAAACCCATTCGAACATGCAATGTTTGGCAGGCTTGGGTAAGAGGCTTTTTTCATGGATGGTGCCGTCCGATTCCACGAAAATGGCCTCGCCCCCTTTGAGGTCGCGCACCATGTCAAAGCCCATGGCGTCAAATGCCACGGATTCCGAGGCAAACGCGACATCGGCTCCACGGCGGCCCATTGCCAAAGGCCGGTTGGCGTGCGGGTCACGAAACGCCAAAAGCCCCAGGTTTTCCACCAAACAGACGATGCCGTACGAGCCGTTGACTTCAGCCATGAACGCCTTGACCGCATCAAAAATCTTATCAACGGTCAACTGGCGGTCGCCATTGAGCTTTTCGGAAAACAAGTGCAACAATACTTCGGAATCACAACAGGATTCGGTGCGGTCCTTGAAATGCTCATCCCAATCCTGATAGTTGATGGCGTTTCCATTATGGGCAATGGCCATGGCGTGCGGGATGTCGACTACGAAAGGCTGGCTGTCCAGCTTCGGCGTGCTTCCCGCCGTAGCGTAACGGACGTGTCCGATGGCCGTTTTGCCTTTTAAGAGGGAAAGATTGGAATCAGTAAAGACCTCGGATACCAGGCCCACCCCTTTTTTCAAGTTGATGCGGACTTTGTCAAAACAGGCGATTCCAGCGGAGTCCTGGCCGCGGTGTTGGAGTGCCAAGAGGCCTCTGTACACGTCGAACGCCACGTCCGCTTTGCCCATAATCCCGATGATGCCGCACATGGCGAAAACAACTCCCGCTCGGCTGGTTCACTGGCTGATGGCGATTGGCCGAATTACCCAATTCAATTTCCGGAGATTCCGGCTTGAATCACTATTGGATGCTCAAAGCTTTTAAGGCATTACGAAAGTAAAGTTGCGTATGGAACAAACCGCCGAAAAACCAAAAATAATTATTACGCTTGATTTGGTCCACACGTTGATTCACCGCCACGGAATGATTGGAACACAAGCGGCGGTTAGAAGCATCAACGCAATGGAAACGGCGGCTAAACAACAGGTTCAAAATGCACTTAAAAATCACGACGTCCAATTTCTGGATTCAACCGATATTGAAAAAGCGTTCAGACGCGTATTAAAGGATGAAACATTGCCCATAGTGAGCTTGGATGATCTCCACGTGCCATTGACCGTTGGTCCAACAAAACTATACCCATTCCACCTGTCTCGGTACTATAACGCAGATACCGGGTCGCATAGCCACGGTCCGCGTCGGCATGCGGCACCAATTGAGATTCAGCTTACGCATTTAAACGATCAGCTCGGTGGAAAAGACGTAGCATTGGTTGACACGGGGATTTACGGAGGCGATACGCTCAAACGTTGCATTGCGCGTCTTGGAAAATCCGGAATAAATGTAAAAAAAATATTTGCAGGCGTGGTCCGGCGGAAGGGATTTGATAGGATAAAAAATACACTTCCGGAAATTGAGTTGGTTCCGGTATTAGGAGAACAGGGATTTTGCGACGATTGGATGTTTGAAATGCGGGATTTGATTTTTGGCGGACGAATGGTCAGGAAAGGGGGACGAGAAATCGGGACAATACATTACAGCGACGCACCGGAGTTTTTTTTGCCAAATCCGCACGTTAGTCTTGAAACCAGAACCGAAGCGCTGAAAAATATTAACGCCAATGAACTTTGCAAAATCGGGAAAAAAATGCGAGTCCGATTTAACAAACTAGAGGAACATACCCGAATGAGAATCATGCAAGTCAAAAATGAGAAGGTAACTGTTTTTGACAGGCCGGTCAATGTCCACATACTTCGCAATTTCCAAAAGGGGACGGCATGGTAGTTGAGCGCATCGTCCCAATGAATGCCCGCCTCTTGGAAAGACAGTCGGGACGCTTTAAGGAATTGATTAGCCAGCTGGACGCGCCTAATATCGAAGAAGAGCTGAAACATGCAAAAGATACTGGAAAAACGATTCAATCGTTCGAAAAGGGCAAAGCGAACCTGAAACAACAAAGCCACATGTACTATGGTTTGCTTCGGGACAACGTATTGGTCGGCGCGTACCGCATTTTCGTAAACCCCAATGGCACGAAGATTTGGGAGAAAACGCCGGATGGCCTTGAACTGAAACCAATGGGGCCGTATGTGGATTCAGGTCGGATGGTCGTGCACCCGGAATTCCAAGGTAAGGGCTATTCCAGCCTGATGCGGATGCACGCGTTGAATGAAATCCGCCGATTGCGGGAAAAAAACCCAACCGGTTTTCCGGAGCAATACCTCATCGTGCCCACCGGTGCGCATCGGCAAAAAATTTCAAGCATTTATGCGCAACATGGCCGTAGAGATGCGATTCCCAAGCACGAATTGGAAACGGCGGGGATCTGGAATGGATTGGACAGCCCACGCACGGAAAGCCGGGCCATTTTGTCCCACGTAAGACGGCTGCGGATGGAACACTGCGGGTATGTAAAAGCCAATTTGGGAATGGCGTTTGTCGGAAAGCTCGATGACATCCTGGAACAAGTGCCCACGGACGTCAGGCTGCTGAAAAAAGAAGCAACTCCAAAAGGCAAGTTTCCTTCGATAAAACGCATCGCATTGGTACCCGGCTCATTCGATCCGATAACGTTGAAAGGCCATTCACGCGTCGCCATTTCAGCGGTCATGGACCCCACCCTGGACAAAGTCCTGTTCATGCCGAGCGCGGACTACCGGACTGGAACAAAAAAAATGGATGCACCGGCTGACCATCGTCTGGAAATGGCCCGAAAGTACGTCCAAAGCCTGGGAATACCCAAACTGGAATTGTGGGATAAGGACTTCCAAACGCTAAAGGGCCAACCGATGCGCCGGCGTCCTCTGCCCATGCACTTAGCTTGGCTGGCGTCTGAATACCCGGGTAGCGAAATCGCCCTGACCGTAGGCGCCCACACACTCTGCAAGGAGCGGGGGTTTCTCAATGAGTTAGCCCGCGACCGTTCATGGGAACATTTGCCCCTTCGGTTATCATTCCAAGTCGCATTCCGGGGAGGACCTGAAAATCAGGACGAACTCCAGAAGAACGTCCGGACCCATTACGAACGGTTCATGCAAAAACTCAGTCCGAAACAGAAAGCCAAGATTGCCGGAATCGCGTTTTCCAAAATCCAGGCCGTCGAAGAATCGTCCACGCACGTGCGAAAACTCATTGCAGGGGGGGAACCATTCGAGGAGCTGCTGCCTGATTCAGTTGCCGAATACGTCAAGGAACAGGGGCTATACGGTTACCGCAAAAAAGGCAAAGTACAATGAAGAACAAAGGAGTTCCAAACGCCAGACCCCCGCTAGCGGTGGTGTCGGATTGGGATGGCGTGCTTGGACAGGAAGACATCGGAGCCGCATTTTGGGAAACCCGCAAGTTGGAGACAGAATATTGGACGTTGGCCAAACGGGTGCAGGAAAACCGAGGCCGGCCCTCGTCACAAGTGGACGCAGACCTCCAATCGCACTTTTCGGCCGCGCACGGACTCTCCTTGAAAATCATGATGGAAAAACACCTGGCGCAACTGCATGCAACCGGTCATAGGCTACATATCTCCGAGTTGGAGGCAGCCGCGGACGGAATGACGCTTTCGCCGGGCGCCAAAGCGTTGGTCGATTTCCTGAAGCAACATCCTCAGATTCGGAACCGAGTCTACGTCAATTCATCCGCGTATGAACCGATTCTCCGGAAATTGGCCGGACGCTTGGGAATACCAGCGGAAAACGTATTCGGCACGCCCGTGTTGTCGGATGCTGCCGGGTTCGTGACCGGGATAGGCAAAGTTAACGGCGGAATCAACAAGATGGATGCGCTGGCCAAAATCGTCCGGCATAGCCGCGTGCCGCGAAGAAACTGGATTGTTTTGGGAGACAGCAAAGGAGACTTGCCCCTGCTGCCGCACGTTGCCGGAAAAAGAGGGCTGGCCATCTGGTTCAACCCCACGGACGCGATTACCGCAGACCTGCACGTCAGGCCAAGCGACCGAACCGTAGTGGTATCCTCATCCAACCTCAAAAGCGTCATTTCATTGGTGCGGGCGGCGGCACAAAGCGGACCGTCGAACCGGGCGCAGACATTGTCAGATGCAATCCGAGGATACAACCGATATGCTCGACGGGTTTTTGGGATAAAACCTGAAACGCACAGACCTAGAATGTACCGCGTCGCGAATCAGGAATTAACGCCGGCACAACGACGTCACATCCGCCAAAGCCGCGAAAAACTGCGAAAAACGGCGGCTATGCATTCTCGGATGCAATGAGTGAAAAGTCCTAATGCCTAAAATGCCTCATCCCGGTGAACATCATCGCCAAGCCCAGCTTGTCCGCGGCAACGATGACGTCCTGGTCCTTAAGTGAGCCGCCGGGTTGCATCACGGCCGCAATACCGAGTTTTGCCGCCGCTTCGATGCCGTCGGCAAAAGGAAAGAACGCATCCGATGCCATGACCGCACCCTTTGTTACAAGATTGGCACTCTGGGCTTTGATTCCCGCGAGTTTGACCGAATCAATCCGGCTCATCTGGCCCGCGCCGATGCCCACGATTTGTTTGTTTTTGGCAAAGACGATGGCATTGGATTTGGTGTGCTTACAGAAGCGCCAAGCGAAGTCCAAATCGGATTTTTCCTCGTCCGTGGGTTTGCGTGCGGTGACCGTTTTGAGTTCATGATACAGTTGGGTGTCGGCATCCTGAACCAAGACGGAGCCGCCGATTTTGACGAGGTTCATGCCGGGTTTTTCGTCCCAAACACCGGAGGCGTCCAGCAGGCGGCGGTTGGGTTTTTGCAAAAGGACCTCAACCGCGCCCGGCTCAAAGCCGTTGGAAATGATGACCTCGACAAATTGGTCTTTGAGCAACAACGCCGATTCAACGGTCATCGGCGTGTTGAATGCGTAGACGCCGCCGAATGCGGACGTGGGGTCGGTCTGCAGGGCTTTGGTTAAGGCGTTGGCCTGGTTTGAATCAACGGCTCCACCGCAAGGATTGTTGTGCTTTACGATGACCGCCACGGATTGCTCGTTAGATTCAAATTCGCGGGCAATCTGGTACGCGGCGTACGCGTCCATCCAGTTATTGTAGGACATTTCCTTGCCGCCCAAGAACTTGGATTGGGCGATGCCGGTTTTCCAGGAATAAACGGCGGCTTTTTGGTGCGGGTTCTCGCCGTAGCGCAAATCGGATACCTTGGTCAGATGGCGGGTGAGAGATGCGGGAAAATCGTGTCCTTGCAGTTGTTCAAAATACGCCGAAATGGCCGAATCATACGCCGCGGTGCGCTCAAAGGCCTTGAGCATAAGCCGCTGGCGTGTTTCATAAGTCAGGCGGCCGCGGGAGTGCTCCAATTCCGTTGCCACCACGGCGTAATCGGATTGGTCCGTTACCACGCCGACGTGTTCGAAATTCTTGGCCGCGGAGCGCAACATCGCGGGTCCGCCGATATCGATGTTCTCCACGACTTCCGTCAAGGTCACGCCTTTACGGGCGACGGTCTCGGAAAACGGGTACAGGTTGACCACGACCAAATCAATGCCCGTTATGCCGTGCGCATGGACCGCCGCCTGGTCCTCTTTGTGGTCGCGGCGGTACAAAATGCCCCCGTGGACTTTGGGGTGCAATGTCTTGACCCGGCCGGAAAGCATCTCCGGAAAACCGGTGTGCTCGGACACGTCCGTCACCGGTATTTGATTTTCCAACAAATGCTTGGCCGTTCCGCCGGTGGACAGGATTTGGATGCCCAAACCGTTCAGAATGCGGCAGAATTCGAGGATGCCGTCCTTGTGGTAGACGCTCACGAGGGCACGTTTGACATCAATGGATTTTTCAATCATGGTTTGGAACCTTGGATGAAAATTCCGGACACAACGAAGGCCAACGTGTTTTCGCTTTTTGGTCCCGCCGGTAATTTGTTTGTGGTTTATTTGCGCTTAAACCTTTTGTAACGCCACGTCCATTGCTTTGGCGAATTTCAGGCCGGGAAGTGCCTTCAGAGCTTCCAAAAGCTGGCGGACGTTCTGGATGTTTTGGTTGGCTTCGGCCAAAAGCAGGTCCCCGCGTTCAACCGAGCAATGCGTGTGCCAGGAATGGGTGGACAGGACGACATAGGGCTCATTTTGCGCAATGGACTTGGTGACGGCATCGACGTATTCCTGGACCGAACGTTTGTTTTCCATCAAAGGCCAAAGGTAGCCGGACATCTTATGGCCCAATGCGTCTTTCCATTCCGGTAAATACAATTCCGGAAGCGGCGGATTTTTCAAGTGGCCTTGGACAATGGAGGAATCGTAGGAGAATCCGGTTTCCGCAATGGCCATCAACAAATCCAAATCCCAGCCCAGATACGGTGCGCGGAACCCGTCGATATCCGTGTTGAAACGGTTTTCCAACAAAGTCAGGGCGTTTTGCAACGTGGTCCGGCGCTCGACACGCGTAAAGGGCTTGTCCGTATGTTTTCCGGTGAAATCCTCATGGTCCAATCCGTGGCAGGCGATTTCATGTCCCTTGAGGGAAACGGGTTCCAATTCCAAGGCGGTGGCCGCTTCAAAGAAGAACGTCGTCGGTACATCCAGGGCGTTGACGGTTTCCAACAACGAGAAAAAGCCTTTGCGGGTGGCATCAAAGGAGGGCGCCGGTTTGTGGCGGGTGCCGGCCGTGCCGTTGCCTTCCACGGGCCAGGCCGCGTCGCGGTCCACGTCGACGGTGAAAACAAGGTGCGTCATCCGAAAAAAAACCAACCCAAATTCAAAAACAAATCAAGATGAATCAAAACAAATCAGTCCAGGATTTAAACAAACCGATTGGATGAAAAAAGGAGAGCGCCATCCGATTTCAATTTAAAGCTTGTTTTTCGTCACATAGGCGTCAAACGTATTTTCCAAAAGCATCGCAATGGTCATCGGACCCACGCCTCCCGGAACGGGCGTAATCCATGATGCGGTCTGTTTTACCGAATCAAAATCCACGTCGCCTTTGAGCTTGGTGCCCACGCGGCTGGTGCCAACATCGACGACCACGGCGCCGTCCTTGACGTGGTCCGCCGTAATCAGTCCGGCTTTGCCCACGGCCGCGACCAATATGTCCGCCTGTTTCGTAAACTCCTTCAAATTCTTTGTCTTGGAATGGCACACTGTCACAGTCGCATCCGCTTGCAACATCAATAACGCCAACGGCTTGCCGACAATGGTGCTCCGACCGACGATGACGACGTGCTTGCCGGCGATTTTGACACCATATTCCTGCAGCAGGCGCATAACGCCTTTGGGAGTGGCCGCGACAAAACCAGCCTGGCCTGCCATCAGCTTGCCGAGGTTTTGCGGGTGGAAGCCGTCGACGTCCTTTTCCGGCGCCACCGTTTCCAAAACCGCGTTTTCATCCATTCCCTTAGGCAGGGGCAATTGGACTAAGATTCCATCAATTGTAGCGGCACGGTTGAGGTCGCGGACTTTTTTCAGAATTTCGTCCTGGGAAATGGACGCGGACAATTGGATGAGTTCGGAGTGGAATCCCGCTTCCTGGCACGCCTGGTGCTTTTTGGAGACGTAAAGCTGGCTTGCAGAATCTTCGCCGACCAATATGGCGGCTAGACCCGGGGGACGTCCGACGCGTGCGGAAAGGGAAGCGGCTTTTTCCGCCAAATCGTTACGGATTTTTTCAGCCAGTTGCTTGCCGTTGAGCAATTTAGCGACCATGATATTCTGATTAATATTCCCAAACCCATATATGGACTATGCTTGGACGGACAAACAGTCGCGACAAAAAAGCAGGTCCAGCGCCTGGACCCACCCAGGTAAAGTCAAAGGCCTTGGCGAGCGGCCACCCATCCAAAACACGGTCCTTTTTGAAGCCTCTTTTTTCCGGCCCGCTTCCGATGCGTGTAGCGGCGTTGATGTCCGGTTCGGGCTCCAACCTGGTCAAGCTGTTGGAAAACCCCAGCCACGGCAAAACCTACCAAATCGTATGCATCCTGACGGACAACCCGCGAAGCAACGCCAAAACGATTGCCCGAAAATTCAACCGGCCTTATTTGGAAAACGACATCGCCGCGTTTTACCGCCAAAAAGGCAAACCGCGTTCCGACTTGAGCCTCCGGTCGGAGTTTGACCGGATTTCAGTCGCCAAACTCGCCCCCTACGCGCCCGTCGTCCTGGCGTATTGCGGCTACATGAGCCTCGCCTCACCGGTATTGGTCAACGCGTTTTTGGGCGTGAACGTCCACCCGGCCGATTTGCGTTTCTTGGACAATAATGGCAACCGGAAATTCGTCGGCGCGAATGCGGTCCGCGACGCCATTTTGGCCGGCCAAAAAGAACTGCACGCCACCACGCACTTGGTCTCCAATGACGCAGACCAAGGCGCTATTTTGATGGTATCCGAACCAGTCAAAGTCAAATTGCCCAAAGGATTTGACCCCACGGATGCCAAGCAACTTGAAGCGGTCGTCCGCGAACACCAGGAACGGCTGAAGGAAAAAGGGGATTGGATTGTTTTTCCAAAAACTTTGGAGACCATCGGCTGCGGTCGGTTCGCCAAAGACGGCAAAGGCCGCTTGTTTTTCGATGGCAAGGCCATGCCCCTACGGCGTTGAACGCCCCCGACCACCCGCAAACATATTCACAAACACATCCGCAACGAAATCCGGAGAAGATATCGATTATTTAAACAATAGGGCAGTAATGCGATGGATGACACCAAGGGAAAAACTGAACGTAAAAATCATACGATTCGACCAAACCAATCCTGACCACCGCCTGATGGTTTCAGAGTTGGCTAGGAGTCATTGGACTGGATTGCAAAAAAGCATCCTATCGGGAGAAGTGACCAAAGAAACCGCTACGAAAGCAAAAAATGCCAAAAGCGCATATGAGAAGAAAATGAATCGGGTGGACACGTCGATACGGGATGGAAACGCCTTTGCCCACATTGCATACGTGCGGGGAACGGATGAATGGAAAAATCCCACCAACATACCGGTGGGATACATATTCAGCCACAATGAAATAACCCATCCCCTGAAAGAACACCTAGACGACTTACGTGCCGAATTTCCGGAATTGGAGGATCTTACCAACGACGAGTTGAAAAAACGCGTATTATTCGGAGAACACGGCTACGTCACAGCCCCATCCCGAAAACTCCGCATCGGCGCCGACCTCATCGACAAACATGAGACGGATGCGCAACAAAACGGGAAAAAATACACCCATCGCATGATCAGCCTTTGGGCGCTTGAAGCCCATCTGGAAGAGATGCTAAAAAAACAAGGATACAAACGGTTGGCACTTCGTAAGAGCGGAGCCATCATCATGGCCAAAAAAACTCTAAACCAATACGGCAACGGAATATGTTGAGCCCGGTTATTATTTCGCGGTTGGTTTGCCTTAAAGGTTTCCATAAAAATTTCACCCTCCGAGTCCGTCAATTTGCTTCAAAAACAAACCGACCAGCGTTTCCGGCGGCATCTTCCGCTGAAACGCCTGGGCGG
>JACRGH010000030.1 GCA_016212375.1 Microcaldota archaeon | reverse complement strand
TACGCCGGCGGTTAGGGCTGGCCTTTGCCGCAGGCCGTTAAGCCTGCGGGAAGTATTGATGGAGCGATCGTGAGCGGATGAGCAATTTTCAAGAAGGCAGTGGCCTGCCCCCACCAACACGGCAGGGGACCACTACCCGCTGATGCTTACTTATTTGATTCCGTTTGCCTGGATCAATCGCAAAAAAATCAGCGGGCCCATCGTGGAAAACGCGGGTGCCGCCGTGGCGTATTTCATCGGGTTTTTCGGGTTTGCAACGGCACTTTCCTTGGGCGTCGTCTCATTGGCCGCACCGGTGGCCAACTTGTTTCCCTTGGTGGCCGTTGGACTCGCAGTGGTCGTCTATGGGGAAAAATTGGAACGGCACCAATGGGCCGGTTTGGTCTTGGCGGCCGCTGCACTGGCGGGTTTAAGCGTTTAGTTCAATCCGTTCGTTTTGCAGTGGCTACTTTTGAAAGAAATCGGTTTACGAAAAACAGAAAAATAAAAAAAAAGAAAAAAACAATCAATGCAATGTCTTTACTTCAGCGTGTGAAGTTTACTTGCTGGACAAGCCGTTCTTCTTGACGAACGCCCACACTTTCTTGGTCATGTCCGACGGCGTAATCTTGCCCTTGCCGAAAATCTTTTCAATCGGCCAGTCGGCGACTTTGCTGAAGTCGATGGTGTAACCACCGAACGGTTTCTTAACTACCATTTAACCACCTACTGATTTATTTCGCTTCTTTTTCCCTTTGTACAACCGGCCGCAAGGCCGATTTTACGAGGTAAAAACGAGCGCACCTATTAATCGGAACTGCCTTTTAAAGGTATTCCACGACGTAGAGGTAGAGGGAAAACGGGGGTTTTGCGAGGGAAAATCGATTTATTTGAACATTTCGGTTTGCCTAGTTTTCGCGTACCTTCCGGTCATTCCGTATTGGCCTTGATGCGCTTGAGCAGCTCGTTCTTGAACTGTTCCGCGGTTTGCACGCTGATGCCGTCGATGTGCGCCTGGATGATGGAGCCGGCACCGATGGTGGACAAATGTATGTCGGCCAAACCGAATATCCGGTCGAACCAATCCTGGTCCGTGAACACGCTTTGGATGCGGGAGTATGGGAGGTAGACGGCCGTCGGCCCGAACACGCCTTTGGAAATGCTCAGCGTGGTCGGACTGGTCCGGTATTGGTATTTTTTGAAATACGCCCGTTCGTATAGGAACGACAGTGCCAAAATCAGCCCGAAAAGGACGAAGGAAACTGGGGACAATAGAAACTCCCGCACAACATCGAAGCTGCGCATTTGGACGGCATCTAGGAGAATCGTGACGCCAATGGCGATTGCGCAAAGGATCAGCAGGCCGAATGCGCCATTCAATGTTTTTTTGATCGGTTTTCGGTCGTCCAATGGGTATGCTTGGCGTAAGTCTTGTGCGTTGCGGTTGGATGCGCCAGCTTGCTCCAACAGGTTGTCTTTGAGCACGTTGGCATCATTCATCCGAAGCGCGGGGATTTGGGAGGTGATGCGGTATTTTTCGTTGGACTGGACAACGGCCGTGCTTTCGCCCGTGTCAATCACCACGTCGGCTAAATTTGCCAACGTGTACACCCAAGGCTGTCGGACCACGATGTTCTGGATGCGGTCGAAACGGAATCGGATGGCTTTGTCCCCTAGGAAACTTTGCTTTATTTCCAGCCAGTCCTCAGCCGATTGGTAGGATAAGGTGGACAAATTGATGAATGTGCTGATGAACGTCAAGGGTACTACGAAGATGCCAAAAAAGAACAGGTACGCGATGGCCATCAAAATTCCGCCACTGGCAAGTCCGGATATTCCAAAAAATATTAAAAGGAAGAGTATGGCGGATGTTCCGGTCAGAAGCGTTCCTTGCATCACTTGGATTGGAAAAATGGGCATGGCGGATGCGGCGGTTTTGAGCGCCGCGCTCAGTTGGACTTTAGCCGACGTTTTCTCTCCGCCTTTCACCAGTCCAACGGCAGACGATGTGCGTGATGGTTTCATCCGCGTGCTGATGGCCGTCCGGAGTGCCAGTGCGTGAACCGGTGCCAAACCGGATAGCTGTCCGCTGGCAATGGATGCGCCGCTCATGGTCTGCACGTTCAGCGTGGTGTATTCCAAAATCTGGCCCATCAAATCCTGTTGTTCTTCGACTTGTTGGATTTGGGTGTACAGTAAAAGCGATTGGCTGGGTGAGAAAACCCCGCTTTTGACCATGATTCCGTTTTCGCGCAATTCATAGCTTCGCGCTTGGAACCACAAGTACCCATACCCCAAGCATGCCGCAAAAACTACCAATGGTGCTCCGATGAGCCATAACGATATGGCTGCAAGGAACAACGAAATCCATGCCAAGAAAACACCGATTCCAGCGTATTGCAACAGGGCAAACCGGAGCCTGGGTTTGTAGATGATGGGGGCGGTTTCAGTCATAGCCGGTCACTTTTCCGCGTTTGGACTTGATTTTGTCCAACAAAAGTTCGCGTAGTTTCTCCGCCGTCTGCCGGTTGACGCCGTCCATATGTGCCTCCATTCCGGACATCATCGTGGCGGTGGAGACGTGGACGTCCCACAGGCCGAACAGCCTATCGAACAGGTCTTGGTCCATGTAGACGTCCTGCATTTTTTCATACGGCAATTGGACTTCGCGGGGCGTAATCCAGCCTTTGCGGATGGCCAAAAAATCTTTGCCGATGTCGTAATAATACGCGGCAAAGTAGCGGGTTTCATAGACATATTGCCAAATGGCGATTGCGATGACGGCCCCGATCCAGATGAACAAATAAAGAAAACCGTTGAACGCCATGGCGAAAAACAACGCTAAAAAAACCAGGAACTCCAAAACGGCCCAATGGAGCATGGCCGTAATCCAACGTTTGAGGATTTTTTTCCCATCCAATGGGTATTGTTCAATGGTGGCCGGCATCTGAATCGAATCCTCCTTCGCTTTCTTCCTGTTGTTTTTTCCGGTACATGTACACGCCGTATGCGCCCAACGCCAATACGAGGACCAGGATAATCCAGATGGTCGGATCGCTTTGTTGGGTCGGTTTGTTGGGCGTCGTGGTGGGCGCGATGATGGCGTTGTAGCGGGCCGTGAGTTGGTCCATTTCGGTTTTTACTTTTGGCAACCGTTCGAGCAAATCCGCATAACTTTCCGCGGTTCGTTTATCATGGTCCTGTTCGATGGGCAACCAATCCGTTTTGACGTTCTTTACGTCAAGGCCTAGGCCGACGGAACTGAGCAACGCTTCGTTTTTCAAAATCCCGTTGTATTGTGTTACCGCTTCGTCATACGCGGAATTTGAGCGGCAACTCAAATCCTGGAATTGGAACGATGAGACGCTATCCTGGACCCATTGCCCGCTTTGGCTCAGAAGGCCGGCAAGCGTTTTGCGCGGATCCGACGCTTTGGCTTTTGCGTATAAGCTGGAAATGCCGATGTCGCGCAAGTTTTCCAAATTGGTGTTGATGTTCTTGTTGTCCGGATCCGGCACGCTTTGTTCATACAGTTGGCGTTCGACGTCGGTGATGGCTTTGCTGTACTCGTCGTAGGCCGAAATGAATCCGAACAGCGAATTGAATGAGGTGTTGTATTGGCGGATGACGGTAAATGAACCTTCGGCGCTGGGGTAGTTGAGGTAAAGCTGTTCTTCGGAAATCGTGTCGGATAATTGTAATTTAAGGAGGTCCGTGTTGGCGCGCAATGCCTCCAAGCGGCGTTGCAGGTTCTGGAACGACAGTTTCGGGTATTTGTCGTTGATTTGGCTGACGAATACCTGGACTTTGGCGTATTGGTCATCAAGGACCGGGAGGCTTGCATCGACTGCGGTTTGGATGGCGTCGGCGGAAAATCCGCGCGAGCGGATGGATTCGCGCAAAATCAAATCGTTGTAAATGCCGCCGGCCAGGGTTTTCAATCCGTCCGGATCCCGTATCAGCAGGCCGTCTTCCTGGCGGACCGCGGCGACCATCCGGCCGGGGCTTGCCAGGGGGTAGTAGAACACGTAATGGGGTGAATCTTGCAACGAAAACGTCTGGCCCATGGGTTGCAATTGGGGGTTGTTTTTTTCAAGGCAGGCGCCCAATGCGGCAAGGGCCTCGCTGGAGGACACGGCGGATGAAATCGGCGCGAAGCAAAACCCGGCAAGAAGCGCCAATAGGAAGAATGGGCCGGTTTTCATGGACGTATTACACTTTGCGGAGGCTTAAATATCTTGGTTCCACGTCTAATCCGTATTGATGCCGATGCCGTCATTATCCTCATCTTCATCCATTCGGGTTGTCTTGGTCCAGCCGCTGTTTTCCTCCAACGTAGGCCTGTGTTGCCGCGTGATGAAGAACTTCGGATTTTCCGAATTGGTCATCGTGCAACCCGCTTCTGGCCCAAATTCTGGCGCTAAGGCCGATAACGCCGAGTCAAAACCCCTGGTTGCCGCGGATTCCAATCGCGCCAAAAAGACGAAAACCGCGTTCATGTATGCCAAACATTCCAAGGAAGTGTTGCATAATGCCCGGGTCGTCCCAACTCTGGATGCCGCAGTATCCGATTGCCAATTTGTTGTAGGAACAACGGGTGCGCCCAAACGCTTCCACCGCCAGCTCAAACCCGTCATTCCGTTGTCCAAACTTGGTGCCAAGCTCAAAGGAAAAGTGGCATTGGTATTTGGAAGTGAAGGCGTAGGCCTCAATGCCGAGCAGACCAACGCGTGTGACGTCTTGGTCCACGTGCCGGCCAACCCGGAACATCCGGTCTTGAACCTCTCGCACGCCGTGGCCGTGGTGCTTTACGCCGTTTCCACTATATCGTGGGAGCCGGAATCGAATGTCGCCACCTTAGGCCAGCGCCGGATGGTGGTACAAAAATTCGACCGCCTCATTTCGGGACTTGAGCGCGTCAAGGACAAGAAAAAAGTGGGCCTTGCGTTCCGGCGGATTTTGGGCCGCTCCGAAGCGAGTGCGGACGAATTGCAGGCCTTTATGGCGGCACTGGCGGCGTTGGAAAAACGGCGTTAGGACGAAGGTATATGTATGGGCTGGCAGTTAGGTTTTCCAAGGTCATGTTTTTTGGAGGCTAAATTTTATGGCAAATTCTCGGCGTGAATTTTTAAAAAATACGGCTACAGTCGTAGCCGGTTTCGGAGCAGGAACCGTGATTGGTGGTGCCGGCGGATTTGTCGGGGGGCATATGGATGCCTCCAGTGCAGGCGTCCGTCGCTCAGGCAGGATGGCGCTGGAAACGTATTCCCATGGAAACCATCCGCACGGTCATTTTTACGTCGCCCTTTGCCATCATGTGTTTCCAAGGATGGAAATCACCCCGGAACAACTGATTCATACGATTGATCCGATTGCGAAGAAAGTGGATGTCCATCCCTATATCGTACTAAAACTTCTTTTAACGGCCGGGAAAAACAATTTCAGCCCGGCCGGTGGTCGGATTTACGAGCAGGTGGCAAAGGAAGCCCGCCGTTTAGGAGATGAACCGATTCGGGAGGGCGAAGCCTACTCCAAGTATACGCCGAAGCGGATTTTTGGCGATTTGCAAGATAAATTCAAGGAAATCCTTCAAAAACAGCCGAACGTCATTAAAAATCTCCACGATTTCGGGGAAGAGCATTTTTCCGAAGAAAACCAAGTTCCGGTTCGGAAACCGGACGGGAGTTTTGTTATGGAATCCCCTGGTTACGTTTTCAAACCTGAAAATGTTTACCCGAAAGATTACGACTATCCGTGGCGTGAGGGTCAGCGACATGACCAATTTAGACGCGATTATAACAAGAGTATGGGTCGCGGTGACGGCGGCGGATAGTCCGTTTTCCATTGAAATTTTCTTATTTTTTCGCCAGCTGTTGCTTGAAATTGCAACAACCGCCGATTGTAAATCGGCGTTCTTTTGTTTTACGTCAATAGTGGCTAAACCACGCGCTCGTACGTGAATTCGACATCCTCGCCGCTGGGGTGCCAGGACAGTTCGAACGGTTTTTCAAGGGGGGTCGTTCCGGTTGGGACCGCGACGGCACTGACCGAGGTGAGGGCTACGATTTGTAATCCGTTTTTCGCCATGACGTTGACTATCATGTTGGCCTCTTTCTGGCCGCTGTTGGTGAAATAGCAGGTTCCTTTGATGATGAGGGTATTGTTGGTTCCCAATTCCGGAGCAAGTGGCGCTTTGCCCAATCCGAACCAGGCGTTCGGTCCCAGATATTCGTCGCCAACGGTGCAGGTAATCGCGCCGGAGCCTAAAATGCCTTGGCGGGAAAGGACGAGGAAAAGCAAAATGATGACGACGATGCCTAATGCGATGTAGCGCTGGGTGGGCGAGCTGCCGCCGGAAAAAAGGCTTTTGAATAGGTCAATCCAGCCTTGAGGTGATTTCATCTTGTCCAAAACCGCTTTGACGTCGTCCGTGGGCGTGTGCGGCTTTTGCGGTAGGGCTTCCAATCCGCTTGGCGCGCCCAATAACGCGTCAATCTCGAATTTGTGCGTATCTCCGGCCACGTCAATCCAGATGCGGAATGCGGGTACGTAGATTTTCTTGAGGGCTGAGACGGCGATGGTGTCTTTTTTTAGTCCCACTTGGGATGCCAGTTTGGACGCCGCGGCATCTTTGGCCTCGGATGTGGTAATGGCGGTATCTTCCACGACCGCGTTTTCTTCCGTTTGCTTGACCGTCTTAAGCGGCCGCTCGAAGAGGATTGGGACAAAATCATTGAGGTCGCCGCTATATGCGTTCATAGCCGTCTTGCCGGACGGGCTTTGGCCTTCCTGGGCGATGACGTCGAAACTGAACATGTAGTACGGCGTGAAGATTAGTTTGATGTCCGTCACGTCGAATTTTGGGAATCCTGCTTCTTGCAAGGCTTTGGCAACAATGCCAAGGGCCGACTCCGGCGTGAGCACGGGTTTGAAAGCAGGTGCGTCCAGCATCATGTGATGTACAGTTGAACACGGGCTTCGTTTTAAAGGCTATTTTCAGGTGTGCTTCATGTGAACTGGGTTTGCCGTGCATTCGGATATCCGCCCTTTGTTGTCTTCGTTTCCTGACGATTTGACAAGGGTTTTATTGCGGAAAATGGAAAGCATCCTTATGGGATTTGTTTTATCGACCAGCTCGGACAAGGCGGCAATGGCCAAGACCAATCCGCCTTCAGGGTCCGCTTTTGCCATCGGTTCCACCGCTTCATCCGATTCTGGTTCATTGTCGGCTCCTTTTTCAGCGTCTGCTTCGTTCACCGAAGACCAACTCCAAGCGGAAGCCGGCCGCCTTTTTCAGAAACTCCAGAATCTCGGCTGGTCCATGGACGAGTGCCTCCTTTACGCGCCGCTCACCTTGCAAATCAACCAACTCAAAGCCCAAAAAGACGCCATGGTATTGGCGCATTCCTATCAGACGCCCGACATTGTGTACGGTATCGCCGACTTTGTGGGTGATTCGTACGAATTGAGCAAAAAGGCTGTGGAAAGCAAGGCGCAGACCATCGTGTTCTGCGGCGTGCGTTTCATGGCGGAAACCGCTAAAATCATGAATCCCCATAAGACCGTCCTCCTTCCGGCCCCTGATGCGGGCTGTTCTTTGAGCGAGTCGATTACTGCGGAAGACGTCCGCCAGCTAAAAAAGGAAAACCCCGGCTGCCCTGTGGTCGTCTACGTCAACACTTCGGCCGATGTCAAGGCTGAATCCGATGTGTGCTGCACCTCGGCCAACGCCCTTAAAATCATCAACGCGCTACCGCAACCCAAAATTATTTTCATTCCGGACGAGTTCATGTCCAAGAACCTGCAAATGTTGACGGAAAAACAGTTGGTCGGCTGGGCCGGACGGTGCATCGTCCATGAGCGCTTCGGCAAAGAACAAGTCCAAGCGGTGCGGGAACAGTTTCCCGGCGTCAAGATTTTGGCGCACACCGAATGCCCGCCGGACGTCATACGCGAAGTGGACCTTGCGGGCGGAACCGGGGACATGATTCGCTACATGAAATCCTCGGACGCAAGCACGTTCATGCTCGTGACGGAATGCGGATTAGGGGACCGGATGCGTGCTGAGCTGCCGGAAAAGCGCGTGGTCGGCACCTGCAACCTCTGTCCCT
Organism: Microcaldota archaeon; assembly: GCA_016212375.1. Lineage (GTDB taxonomy): Archaea > Micrarchaeota > Micrarchaeia > Norongarragalinales > Norongarragalinaceae > JACPGT01. The sequence goes on along the minus strand of JACRGH010000030.1, from coordinate 10,032 downwards.
ATATGAAAAAGAACAAATTGCTCAACGTCTTGACCGCTCTTCAGGAACCAACGGTCGAACAAATCGTGGACATCCCGGAAGCGGTACGAATCAAGGCGGATGCGGCGTTGCAACGCATGTTTGAACTTTCGAAATAATGGGCTTTGGTCTTCGGCCCTGTTGGTTTGAATCGTTTCAAGGTTAATTTTTATGAAAATTGGAATAATCGGAATCGGCGCCATCGGCTCCTTCCTCGTTGAAAACCTGCCCGCACACGAATTCGTGGTATTTGACGTGGATACGGACAAGTCCCAGGCCGCCGTTGCCACTCTTTCCAAGATGGGCCTAAGCAATGTCCGTTTTGTGTCTTCGTTTGTCGACCTGCTTTCCGAAAAACCGGAATTAGTGGTGGAAGCCGCGGCCCAGGCTGCGGTCCCACTTTTGTTAGATGCGCTCAATCAATCCGATGCGTTGGTCATGTCCGTCGGCGCCTTGACTGATGACGCCTTGTTGGCCAAACTCAACTCAACCGCCCAAAAAAGCGGCCACAAACTGCTGATTCCATCCGGTGCAGTGGGTGGCTTGGATGTGTTGCAAGCTTGTCGCCCAAGTGAAGTGGTCCTTGAAACGCGCAAATCGCCTAAAAGCCTCAATCGCTCCGATTCAGAAGAAACTGTGGTGTTTGACGGCTCCGCCCGGGCGGCCTGCCAAACGTTTCCCAAAAACGTCAATGTAGCCGCCACTCTATCGTTGGCAGGTATCGGGTTTGACAAGACGCGCGTGCGCATCGTGTCCGACCCGAAAATCATGCAAAACACGCACACCGTGCGCATCAAGGGCGCGGCGGGCCACTATGTTTTTACTTTCCAAAACGAACCGTTTTTACAGAATCCGGCCACGAGCCAGTTGGCGGCCTACTCGGCGTTATGGGCTATTTCCAAGCAAAATGCCGCCATCCAAATCGGTTAAAACGGGCTTCGTTTAGAAATTGCCTAGTTAGAAAATGTTTTCGTAGTTTGAATAAACCGATTCGAGGTTATGATTTCACCCATGTTGTCCGACGAAATGAAAAAACACCTGGTCCTTTTTTTGGAGGACGACCACGCCGCCCAAGATACCACCAGTACGTTCACCCCGGAAATGACCGATGCCCGTGCCGTCATCAAAGCGAACGAACCGGCCACCTTGGCGGGCGTTGAAGAGGCGCTGTTTTTGTTCGCCCATTTGGGTCTGACGGTGGTGGCCAAAAAGAATGATGGCGACGTGGTGCACCCTGGCAACATCCTATTGGAGGCTACCGGGTCCAACCGCGCCATCCTTTCGATTGAGCGCACCGTTTTGAACGTCTTGGGTCGCATGTCCGGAGTTGCCACCCTTTGCCGCCATGCCCAGCAGATGGCGGGAAAAAATACGGAAATCGCGCTGACCCGAAAGACCATTCCGGGTTTCAATTTGTTTGACAAAAAAGCCGCGGAAATCGCCGGCATATGGCCGCACCGGTTGCATTTGGAAGACGCCGTTTTGATTAAAGAAAATCATCTGCGCTTTTTTGCATCGGCGGCTGACGCCGTCCTAGCCGCGCACAAAAGCCCAAGTGTCAAAACCGGCGGCCCAAACGGCCCAAAAATAATTGAAATCGAGGTCCAGACGTTGGACGAGCTCAAATCCGCAGTAACGCAGAAACCGGACCTGGTTTTGTTGGACAACTTCTCGCTCCCAAAAGCCGAGACCGCCGTCAAATGGTGCCGCTCCAACGCGCCCGATGTCCAAATCGAGCTGTCCGGGGGTATCCGCCTGTCTAATCTGGCCGCCTTTGCCGTCTTGCAGCCCGATTATATCTCCCTGGGCCTACTCACCAAGGAAGCACGCACCGTGGACTTTTCGCTGGATTTCATTTGAACGATTTGACTGCTTTGAATATTTTGAGTTGATTTTGCCAATTATGGAAACCGACGCTTCTGCCCTCGTGGCCAAACTCAAGGACTTTTTCAAAGCCTCCGGAAAAAGCAAAGCCGTCTTGGGACTATCCGGCGGCGTGGACTCCGCGTTGGTGCTCAAGTTGTGCGCCGAGGCGTTGGGTGCCCAAAACGTGTACGCCTTCTACTTGCCGTATTTTGAAAACGGCCAGGACCGGACGCACGCCGAAAATTGGGCCAAGGAACTGGGTGCGCATTTTGCGCTGGAGTCCATCCAAAAACCGGTGGACGCCTTCTGCGAAATCGCCGGAAAATCCGACGACGTCTCCCGCGGCAACTTCATGGCCCGCACCCGCATGGCCTTTTTGTACAACGTCTCCCGCCAGCACGAGGCCTTGGTGGTCGGTACCGGGAACAAAAGCGAATTGAAAACCGGATACTTCACCAAATACGGCGATGGCGGTGTGGACGTTCTTCCAATCGGCGGACTTTACAAAACGGAAGTCTGGCAAATGGCCCGCGATCTTGGCATCCCAGCACATTTCATCGACAAGGCGCCCAGTGCCGGTTTGTGGGAAGGTCAGACGGATGAGGCCGAACTTGGCCTATCCTATCTGGAGTTGGATCAAATCCTCCAATTGATGGAAACCAAACCCAATGCGGCCGTGACCCAATTCGGGCCCGATAAAGTAAAGCTCGTGCTGGAAAGAATGCTCATCGGCGAGCATAAGTCGAAGATGGCGCCGGTACTCTGAAAAAAGTAGAAAGAAAAACATGGGGACGCTGCCCCCTCTTTTGGTTGTCTTTTGCTTCGCATTACCTTACGCGTTCAAATACAACTCAAACTCGTACGGATGCGGCCGCGTGCCTACGGCGTTGGATTCGGCGTACTTCAGAGTCAGGTACGAGTCGATGAGGTCGTCCGCGAAAATCGGTTTGAGGTACGCGCGGTCCGCCTCCAACGCGTGCAATGCATCAGGCAAGCTTCCGGGCAGTTCCTGGATGCCGGCGGCGCGGCGCTCGGCTACGGTCATGTGCCAGATGTTCGCGTCAACCGGAGCCGGAGGCATCATTTTCTTCTTGATGCCGTCCAAACCGGCGGCGGACATGGCGGCAAAAGCCAAGTACGGATTCGCCGTGGGATCCGGCGCGCGGTATTCTAAGCGTTTGGACTTCTCATTGGAGAAGTAGTTCGGGATGCGGATACAGGCCGAGCGGTTACTCTTGGAGTATGCCAAATATACGGGGGCCTCGTAACCGGGGACCAAGCGGCGGTATGAATTCGTCGTGGGATTGCAAAAAGCGGACAACGATTTTCCGTGGGCGATGAGGCCGCCAATGTAGTAAATCGCGTTCTGCGAAATTTGCGCATATTTTTCGTCGGCGTCAAAGAATTGGTTCTTTCCGCCGTTCCAGAGGCTTTGGTTGCAGTGCATGCCGGAGCCATTGTCGCCGTACATTGGTTTGGGCATGAACGTTGCGACCTTTCCGGCGTTGTAGGCCACGTTTTTGACGACGTACTTAAACGTCAGCAGGTTGTCCGCCATGGGCACCAAGCTGTCAAAACGCATGTTGATTTCGCATTGACCCGCGGTGGCTACTTCGTGGTGGTGCGCTTCGACGGGGATGCCGAAATCGTTTTGCAAGCTGTCGGAAATACTGCGGCGAACGTCTTGAAGGGTGTCTGCGGGCGGAACGGGGTAGTAGCCGCCTTTGAACGAGATGGGGTATCCTTTACCGGTCGGACTCCAGGCCGCTTCCATCGAGCCGATGCTGTAGGATTGTCCCCGATGCGGATTGGTCACATCAAAGTGGACTTCGTCGAACAGGAAAAATTCAGCTTCCGGTCCCCAGTAGCTGGTGTCGAAGCCGGCTTGCGCCAATACGCGTTCGGCGTTTTCAGCCGTGTGGCGGGAATCTTTGGAAAAACGGGTTCCGGTGACTTCCTTGACTCCGCAGAAGATGCGTCCGGTGTCTTTTTCCCACGGAATCTTGCGGTAGGTCGAGGCGATTGGCAGGAGAAGCATGTCGGATTCGTAGATTTCCTTGAATCCTTTGATGGATGAGCCGTCCAATTTGCCGACGCCGCGTTCAAAGTCGTCCTCTTCGATGGTGTGCGTTGGAACGCTGATGTGCTGTAAATCGCCCACTAAGTCGACGAATTGCAAGTCCAACCAGGTCACGCCTTCCTGTTTCATGCGCCCTAAGACATCGGCGCCCGTTTTGGGCTTCGGCACGGATAACAAAACAGATTCACTCATAGACCCCATCCCCACTTTGTGCGGCGACGCGTTTTGGACTCACGCGCACCATCCGCTTGAAATATAGGTTGACGATGGAAATCAGCCATATATTGCTTTGTTGTTTTTTTCAGCCATTTGTTTAGCAGAAAGCTATAAATTCAGCCAATTGTTCAGTATTTGTGGGTTTTCTATGGCAAACTTGAACAATCCGACACAAGCCGCCTCGCCGCTGGACGAGCGTATCCTCTCCGAGTTGCGTGTGAACAGCCGGCTTTCGTTCCGCCAAGTGGCTGAAAAATTGCATGTCTCGCCCGCCTCCGTCATGGCCCACGTCCGGGAAATGGAACAGACCGGTATGATTTTGGGCTACGGCGTGGATTTGAACTATCCTAAACTGGGTTATGATTTGATGGGTGTCATCCATGTGACCATCCGAAAAGGGGCATTGTTGTCGGTCCAGCGTGAAATCGCCAAAATTCCGGAAGTGGTCTCGGTGTATGACGTCACCGGGGATGCGGATTCGTTGGTTATCGTCCGCGTCCGCCACCGTTCTGAACTTTCACGGGTGGTCAAGCGTATTTTGAAGCTGGAACATGTGGAGCGCAGCAACACCAGCGTCGTTCTCAACGTCATCAAGGAAAATTACCGTTTGCAACCGTTGGAGGACATTGTCCAAGGTTAACGATGATGGTCAAGCCTTTGAAAATACGGGTGAATCATCGAGGCGCGCCCATAGGTATTGGTTCGACAATAAACCCGACGCACACGCGTCCTGTTTGGCAATGGGTGGCCTTGGTATCCGGGGTCGTCCTAATTATTTTGGCGGTCGTGTTATTCGTCATGCCTTCCGATGATGCCCGCCGTTCGGGCCTACGTTCAAAGCTTCTGACCCAAATGGGTCCGGACGTTAAAGCTGGTTCGATCGAAGTAGCTGGCACAACGACCCAATACCTGGAATCCGACACCGCCAATGCCGGAACAACCGTTATATTGATTCATGGCGCGGGTGAAGGCGCGGTGACCTGGTATCCGGTTTGGTCCCGGTTTTCGAAGGAACGTCAGGTCTTGGCTCCCGACGTAATCGGCTACGGCGAATCCGACAAGCCGCATGCGGCCTATGATGGTTCGTATTTTTCGGATTGGCTCTTGGCTTTTTTGGATGCCCGCGGTTTGCGACAAGTGGATTTGGTTGGTAGCTCCCAAGGGGGAGCCATTGCCTTGCAATTCGCGTCGCGTCATCCCGAACGGGTGCGGAAATTGGTGTTGGTCGATCCGGCCGGTTTTGGAAAAGTTCCACCCGGAATCCTGGCTGAAATGGCCGTTTTGAACACCGCTCCCAACCTCTTTTTGGCGCAACATTCGCTTTCTTATCTGGTGGCCAACGCCTCAAGCGTTTCCCATGCTTGGGTTGCGTATGGTCTGGAAGTGTTGCGCATGCCGGGAGGCAAAAACGTCTTTTGGGACGGTCGGGGAAATATCACGGAGCCGATGTCTTCTGCAGAGCTTGAACGTATCCGGATGCCAACGCTGATTCTCTGGGGACAAAACGATTCCTTTTTCCCGGTGAGTCAAGCATATATGGTTCAAAGGACATTGCCGAACGCCACGGTTCAGATTCTTGCCAATGCCGGCCACCTTCCATTTTTTGACAATCCGAAATCCTTTTCTGATGCGGTGCTACCATTCTTGGAACCGAAATGAACTCTTCGAAAGATTTTCATCCCTTTGTCCCCCCGAATCAGCGGCTTACCACTAAGGTCGCCCTTTTTGGCGGCACCTTCAACCCGCCCCACTTGGGCCACGTCCACGTGGTCTTTGAGTTGGCCAAACGCTTTGACGAAGTCTGGATCGTGGTCGCATCCGACCCGGACAAGCGTGAAAAGCCGCATGTCCCGCCTGCCCAGCGGTTGCACATGGCGGAAATGGCGTTTGGCGGCATCAAGACCAAATCGGGACACCCCGTCAAAACGTCTGACGTCGAATTGAAACGTCCCGGCGTCAGTTTTACGGTTGACACAGTCCGCCAACTCCAAAAAGATTTTTCAAAAGCCGAGTTTACCTGGGTCATCGGCTCCGATTTGCTTGCCGATTTTCCGCGATGGAAAGATGCCGCGGCTTTGGCTAATTTGGTTCCGTTTTTGGTCGTTTATCGGCCCGGATTTGCATTGCGCGACGATTTGTTGGAACCATTCGAAGAAGTCGAAGTTTTGGAAGATAAGGGCGTCGACGCGTCCAGCACGCTGTTGAGGCAATGTATGGCGTCAGGGCAGGTTTCAAAAGCCAAGAAATTGCTTCCGGCCGCGGTTTTCAACTATGTCTTGGAAAACCGGTTGTACCTATAATCAATCCAAGGGTTCATCGTGCTTTAGATATTTGGCAATGGTATGGAGAGGTCCGGCCACCGGCAATCCATACCATCCGGCAACCGTAGCGGCTTTATGAAAGTGCCCTTGCGCGACGGACCTTCGGATTAAATTATCCGCCGCCCTATCCCGTTGGGCGTCGGTTATCCCTTCCCATTCTTGGGCTCCGTCCGCTTGATCCCGTGGGTTCCCATACTGATTTGGTTTGTGGTATATGGCGCTCAATTCATCAAGGAATTTATCGGAGGATCCGCTAAAAACATTGGGTCGTTTTTTCACTAACCGCACCGATTTTTCATTGGTAATCCGGGCGTTACGAAATTCATTCGTTGCCCTAACGCCTTCATCCGCCATGGCAATGTTGTCAAATTCACGAGATTCTTTTTGCAAACCAAACGCTTTTCCGACCCGGGAAATATGGTTGAATACGGAGTTGGTCGTTCCGTGTTGAAGTCCTTCTTCTGGATTTTTGCCAGCATACGCTTTCATTGCCTTGATGGCCATTTTTTTTGCAATGCCCGGCTTTTGGCTTTGCTGGGCTTGTGCTGCAAGACATTCATATCTTACGGATTGGGGCATTGCATTTTTGTACGGCCCCAACTCTCGAAACGCTTCGGCCATTTGGTAGTGATAGCCTGATGCCATATTTTTCCCGTCGTCATTTGGTTTCCGGCAAAATCCCGTTCCAATAATAGTTGATGGCCTTTTTGGCCCAGAATTCCACGCGCTGGTGGATCCACGCCGGATTCTGGCGGTTGGCGTTCAGTTCCTTGGACACGCGTGCGCCGATGCGGAACTGTCCGGCGATGCGGGTGAACCAAACCGGGTGTTTGGCCTTCAACTCGTCGTAATAGTGGGAATACCGGGCGCGCTTTTCCAATTCCAACGCGAGGTACACGATAAGCTCTTCCATGCCTTCTTTCTCGCCCTGGCGCGTGGCATTGCGCAAGGCGAGGCTGGCTTTGGCCAATTCAATCAGGATGTGCTTGTTACGCCCGACGCCCAGCATGTCTTCGATGGGGTGATGGAACTCATGGTGCGTTACGTCCGAACCCTCGGCCCCTTCTTCAGAATCGTCTTGCGTATGGAGCTTGTCATGTGCCGATTCGTGGGGGCGTTTGTGGCCATGGACGGTATGTGTTCTTGATGGCATAGCTGGCTTAGGGTTCCGGCGTATAAAAAGCTGAGGCGGTTCCGTCTTATTGCTTTTAATCCGCAAATGCATCTCGTCAATTGGGCGGATTGTTGGAGTAGGCGGGCAATTTTAGCCACTTCGTTGCTGATAGGTCGTCCGTTTTCCTGACCAAATGACTCGGCTATATATTTCGGGTCAATCCTTCGTAATCCGATAAAAATATGACCGAATTCACAAAGTCATCTCTGTTCATTATTTTCATCGCCGTCGTCCTTTTGATGGGTTGTACTGTTCTGCAAAACGGCACCAAATCCAATTCTTCAGCCAAACCATCCGCTGAAATTAACGAATCCAACACCTCCGTATTACCCAATGGGCCCATGGGCGCGTATGTTTTCACAATTGTACCCGCTGGACCCGTTGGGGCAAAAGAAAGACTATCCTTCTTTATTGGTGAATTTCCGTCTTTTTCCTTCCAAGAGTTGGACCGTATTCCAAAACCTGGAAAAGACGTAAACGTAGTCGTAACGTTTAATCTTCCGAGTGGGAAAACATACGAAATGAAGACGCGTGTAATGTTGGGTTGCCCGAAAATTTATGTCGGCGGCACGAGCGGAGAAAAAGAACCTTATTTTTGTAGTTACGGGGGGCAATTCAATGGACCCTATTCGCTTAATGAAACCGGGCGTTATATTTTAACCGCCCAAGCTGATGACCAACGCGTCGTGTTCATGAACTCGTCGTTCACTGTTCAATCCTCCGTTTACATCACGCAGATGACGTTGCTTGGTTCTTCAGTACCATATGATTTGAAAGAAATTTTGCGTGTTTCCGCTGGAACAAAACAAGCTGCAATTTTGGAACGGCCCGTAAATCTTACGTTAACGTTGAAATTCCCTTCTGGCAAGTCAATAACGGATTCGCGAACCATGCCAGTAATCAATTGCCCTGGGCCCACTTTTCAGTGCGCGTATTCGATGAGCGGTAAATCGAACCTTTCTGAAGATATTTTTGCGCCCCTGACTGAGGAAGGAGTTTACGTGGTATCCGGTAAATCCGATGATTCCAAGGTATCTGTTCAAAGCATTAAGTTTTCGGTCAAGCGAGGCGTTTTGTCCCGATTGTTGCCCGTGGAACAAGCCAGTTTTTACCGACTTAATCACCGGTTACCTGGACAATCATTGGCGTACATGAATCTCCCCAATGTCACTGAATATGTTGGGGTTTATTTTGGCGAAGATCCGGAATTCGGGTCTTATGTTCGGATTCAAAACCGTTCGACCTTCTTTAAACTAAAATACGATCGCCATAATGCAATTTGGTCAAGCAATGGGCTCCTAGTTATGGTGGAAAAAGGAACGAAAACGTTGGATGAGAAAACCAATATGGAAACGGACGCGTTGGTCCTTGCTTACCAAAAAATATATCCGCCTGATTTGAATGCGACCGTTCCCAATGGTTGAACCGGCCGTAATTCGATGAATTCACTTTTTTCGACTGGTTTTTATCCAAGTTCGGCCCGATTTGTGTTTAATGGTCCCTATGGTTTCTTGGCAGAAGATCTATTCACGTGAGTATTCCGTTCAATACTGCGAAATCGCCCTTCGTTGTGGCGCTTCTGAATCAAAATCCGTTACCGGCGGCTTTGTCACGCGCCAGGCGTTCGTCCCGGAAGGCCGCGGAGTGCAATCGTATTTCGTGGATGCCGACGAATGGGCTCATGTCAATGCGGATGTCGAGAAATTCCATGCCGCGGACGCCAAGCATTTTGCGAAATTTAGAAAATCCTTTGATGCCATCGGCAATCAGTATCTTGCTGAAAGCCGAAAAATCGCCCATATGGTCCAAAATGGCGCCAGCCGGGCGCAACTGTTGCCCGCATATGCCGCGTTTTGCGATTCTTGGCGCGACTACTGTTCCATTTTGTGGGCTGCCTGGATGCTTAACGAGCGTTTTTCTGCAAAAGCTGAAGCCTTGCTAATTCGAAAAGCGGGCGAGAAAAAAGGCGGACAACTGGCGGCTTCCATCATGCACCCTTCCCGGAAAACCGAAATCGCCTTGGCCCATGATGCGCTTTTCCGCATGAAAAAAGACGGATTCACGGAATCCGAACTCAAGACCTTCCACCGCGATTACGCTTGGCTTGCCTGTTTGGACGTGTTCAATGCCCCCTGGACGTTGGATGAGGTGCGCCATGCCGTGCATAGCGCAAAGATGACAAAATCCGAAGAAAAAGCCGTTCCCATGGCGGACATTTGTAATATCCTGAATTAAGTTCCCCTCTGAGATTTCAGAAGGGGTATGAAACACTTGAAACAACCGCAAATCAACCGGATCTGCCGCCAAATGAACGCCGGTCTTTTCAGCGTCTGGCACATCGCAAAAATCGCCAAAAT
>JACRGH010000004.1 GCA_016212375.1 Microcaldota archaeon | reverse complement strand
TTGGGAGTCAGTCGGAGCACGGCGCGAACGATACAGCCGTGCTAATGAGTTTTTTCCAGACGGCGCGTTTGCAGAACGAAAACTTCATCGAGTTTGTCCATGATTTGGCGGAAAACCGCCTACGAAACTAAACGGTTACGGTTATTCTTTCATTCCCGGTGCCGACGCAGTTTTCCTCTCGCGCCTCGTCGGCCTATCCATTCCTGTCAAGGTCACCCAATTCGACCTGGCCTATTCCCCCTCTTTAGTATGGACGCAACCGTATGTTGACCAGAATCAGACGTTGTCTTTCCTTGTGGACGAGCCGAACCGTTTGGTGCATTACAATTACTCCTTTTCCGTCTGGAACGGCAAAACGCTTTCCAATACCCCTGCTTTCTCGCCCCGTCCGCGCATTTTTTTCCGGGGATTCGTTGGCAATCGGTTAGGCGGCGGCATGAATACCCTCATGGATCCATTCAACGAACCGCGGGATGCCGATGATTTGGTCGGTTTGTATTTGGTGCAGGCAACCGACATTGGCGGACTTTCGATGAATGATCCCAAAATCCATGGTTTATTCATGGATTATCGTCTGTATACCACCCAAATCAAACAGTCCGCATCCGGCCAAACCGTTTCCGACACGTCCATCCGTCCGCCTACTGAGCCGTCCTTGCCATACCTTGCCATACTCGGCCCCAAACAGCCCTTCGTGGACTACGGCATTACCGAATTCACCTCCGACGCGTCCGCTTACCTTGTCGCGTCCGAGGCTGATTGCCAAGGTCGGGCCAATTGCCTCGTGTATGACCAAATCGCCCGCAAACTCCACGTCCGGTTAACCGGTGATGCTCAAGTGCACGTCAATGATGACCTCGGCCTGATCAAATTTCTCCAAGTGGATCCGATGCCCGGTTCGGCCCAATTCTTCATCCGTCAGGCGAACCGCGAACACATTGAGGTCAAAGCCAATCTCCGCTTTTTCAAAAACCAAGTCATCTACCGTGGTGACATCACGGGTCTTTCATCCGAGCTTGGCGGCAACCTCGTGTCCCTGCGCAATGGTGAGGTGGAAACCGGAAACGATTATGCATCGTTTAACTCCAAATACTCCGGGAAACTTACCAAAAAGGCATACTTGGTGATGAAAAACAAGCAGATGCTCTATGGTAATTTCCAGAAAAAACCGCCTTTCGTCACGGAGTTCGAACTGGTGTATATGCTGGAGGAGGCCGAAACCGTGGCCCAGGCGGTTTACGGTGCGGATTATGCCTCTGGTATCCAGATTTCCAAATCCCAGTGGCTCAAAGCCTATGGGGACAAAGACACTTCGGATGTGGGTTTGAACCCGTTTATGTCACTGATTGCCGGTGGGACCACGTTTTCAGGGACGCCCGTCCTCCGGCTACCCTTGGTTGACGGCTATATTCCGGGGTGGATTGAGGACCGCGACGGAAGTCTGGTGAATTTTGCGCATATTTATTCCGCGGTGGCTTTCGGAGACCTCCAGGAATCCGACCTTCGCAACGGGCTGCGCGCCCTTGGTTATTCCTATGCGGGTGACCGGATTTTTTCGTACGGATATTTCGGAGCTTACCTTTTTTGCAGCGTCCTGTGTTGGAACGACAAAGCGTTGGCTTTGAACAATGCGGTAAATGAAGCGCCTCCCGACGAAATAATCGGCGATTATTACGCCTTGGATCTGTATTCGCAATTCCGTCACAACCCCGCGCATCTTTCCAGTGTTTTGCGTGGATATTTCGGTATTGAGACGCAAAAATCGTCCAAGGACCGGGCATTGGGTGAAGTGGCCACATTCGGATACCTTTTGGGGAATTGAACGTAGGGCGGGGCCTGCTTTTTTCAGGCGTTCGCCCGTTTCCTGGATTTTCGTTTTGCCGGTTTCATTTTTTTTAGCAAGTCTGCCTTTGGAAATCAAAGCCAATTTAAAGCCCCTATGAGTTGTTCTTTTCAACATGCATGTCCGCGCACAAGGCACTTTTGAATACGTCTTACTGTTGGGCGGCGTTCTTTTGACGGTTGTTGTTGCGCTGGTCGTTCTTCAGGGTTCGTTCCAACAATCCGCCACCGGTTTGTCTGACGTTCAATTGAAGCAGTGCAAGGTTTCGGCGCAACAGGCGCCGTCGTGTTTTTCCGGCTCTGCGTTCCAAGGCGGCAATACGTTTTCCTCGCTCAGCGTTCCGGAG
>JACRGH010000029.1 GCA_016212375.1 Microcaldota archaeon | reverse complement strand
TCGCGTACGTATTTTTCGTCTGTCATGGCGGGTGGGCCTTTTTTTGCGCGGGGCGTCCTGGTCGGGACGCCCAAGCAAAAGAGGTACGAAAAAGTAGAACTTACGCCTTTCGGTCGACCTACAAAACTAAACCCTTACAATCATTATTAAATAAATACAAGAAAAAGCCAACGGCCAGTAACTTTCAAATAACGCGCACGAAGTATGGCGACATCATCCACACCAAAGAAGGCGTCATCGGCATTAAAATCACCCAAACAGCCGCAAATGAACTGGGAGATGCCTACCCCGGCCGATTCAGCATAAAAGACGAAAAGGGGGAAGTCCACCACGCGATTGCCTTCACGGATCCGTATTACCTACAAGCATTTAGAAAAGCAGTGAACCCAAATATTGCAAGAAATAATTTCAGATTTAAGCACGATTCCGATTTTAGAAAATAAGAATGACATTTTCCCCGGGCTAAAGCCAGGGGTATCCTCGCGTCTTCAGCAAGGTGACCGACCTAAAGGTCGGGGTACTAACCCCAACAGGGAAAATAGGCGGTTTCCGGGCCGGCGGCATACGCCCCGTTCCTGGAAAAACACGGAACAAGTACCTATATTCCGACGTTAAAACGAGCGCTTAAAAAGGCGGCCCGCCTAAAAAATTTACGTAACGAGAGAAAAAGATACTGAAGAAGCAAATCGCCATTCAGGCGTCTGCCGATTGCAAAGCGCCCCAACATCCTGGAACTGCCGGGAAAAACGGCCTAAGCACTCGAATCTCTTGTTTTCGTTATCATCGAGGTGAACTTGTAACTTATGTACCCCCCTTCTCAGGCCGCATACGACCGCGCCATCACCGTTTTTTCGCCCGACGGACGTCTGTTCCAAGTGGAATACGCCCGTGAGGCCGTCAAAACAGGTAGCACCAGCATCGGTATCGTCTGTTCCGATGGTATCGTCCTTCTGGCCCACAAACGTGTCAGCTCGCCGTTGCTTATCGGCGGGTCAACCGAAAAAATCTTCAACATCGACTCCCACATCGCCGCATCATCCTCCGGATTGGTGGCCGATGCGCGCAAACTCGTCGACTTTGCCCGGGTGGAGGCGCAAAAGCACCGCCTGACCTTTGACGCGGAAATTCCGGTCGAATTGTTGGCCAAACACGTAGGCGACCACATCCAATTCTACACCCAATACGGCGGAGCGCGGCCCTACGGCGTCTCGTTCCTCATCGCGGGGGTGGACGGTGGTATGCGTTTGTTCGAAACCGACCCATCCGGCGCGTTGTTTGAATACAAAGCCACGGCCATCGGTTCCGGAAAGAAAGCGGTGGAAGAGCTTTTGGAAAAAGAGTACAAAGACGGCATGACCCTCGAAGACGGCGTGAAATTGGGCATCAAGGCACTGAAAAAAGTCGTCGAAGACAAGATTACACCAAGCTTGGTGGATATCGCGTTGATCAAAGCGGATGACCACAAGGTGCACCTGCTTTCCAAGCAGGAAAAAGCCAAGTGGCTCTAAGGAGCAAAAAAAAAGGTTCCGTGATTTTTACCATGACCGGAATCGAGAACACCATCACCGCCCGCTTGGAACGTAACGGTGAGCACTTCGAAATCCTGGTCGACCCAAAAAAGGGGTATGAGTACAAGACGGGACAAAAAAAGGACTTTTCCAACGTTTTGGCGTTCGATGAGGTGTTCAAGGACGCCAACAAGGGCGAGCGCGCAACGGGCGCTGCCATGAAAAAGGTGCTGGGCACCGACAACATCATGGACGCCGCCAAGTACATCTTGGACCACGGCGAATTGCAGCTGACCACGGACCAACGCCGAAAGGCGGTGGCGGAAAAACGTATCAAAATCATCGCGCTGATTGCTGCGACGGTGATGGACCCCAAATCCAAAGCTCCGCATCCGCCGGCCCGCATCGAATTGGCGCTGGATGAGGCGCGGTTCCACGTGGACGCGTTCAAGCGGGCGGAAGAGCAGGTGGACGCCGCGATTGAATCCATCCGGGAAATCATCCCGATTAGCACGGAAAAAATAAAAGTCGCCGTGAAAGTCCCAGCCCAGTTCGCGCCGAAATGCTACGGCCTTCTGAAAGAGTACGGCATCCAGAAAGAGGAGTGGGGCAACGACGGCAGCATCACGGTGGTGCTGGAGATGCCCGTGGCGATGGAGGCGGCGTTTTACGACCGGCTCAACAGCCAGACATCGGGGCAGACGCAGACGAAACGGCTTTGAAGCCGGAATAAAAAAAGAAAAAATTAACGATTCAAAAAAAGAAAAACCAAGACGAAAACGGACCAAAACGAAAAAAAACAGAACCGGAAAGACCAAGGAAAAAAAAACCGCAAAAAAAAATTCGCAATACAAAAAGGAAAAAAAAAGCAAAAACGCATCAAAAAAATAACGATTCAAAAAAAAAATAAAAACAATATTCGCATTTCTGAAATCCAGGAGGAAAACCCTATTATGAAAGAACTCGTATTTCCGGGCGACAAAGTAGCTGATACGCCGCAACGCATTCCCGGATGCTATGTCGAAGACGGACAGACATTCGCGTCCAACGTGGCCCTGCGCTCGGACGACCACATCGTCCAGCTCAAAGGCTACTACGTGCCCAAAACAGGCGACGACATCATCGGCATCGTCGAGGAAGAACGATTTTCGGGCTACAACCTGGCCTTAAACTCGCCGTACGGAAGCTCCCTATCGGCCCGCGACACGCGCGACGAACTCAAATTGGGCGACGCCGTGTATTGCAAGATTTTGGCCGTCAACGAAGTCAAGGAAGCGGTGCTGATTGAGCCGCAGAAATTGCCCACCGGTTCCATGTTGGCCATTGACTCGGTCAAAGTGCCCCGCGTCATCGGCCGCAACGGCAGTATGCTGGACACCTTGTCAAAATTCACAGGCAGCCACATCACCATTGGCAAGAACGGCATCGTCCACGTCGAAGGCGGCAACACGTCATTGGCATTAAAAGCGGTGGAAAAAATCTGCCGCGAATCGCACACCTCCGGATTGACGGAGCGCATTACCCAAATGTTGGAAAATGAATCCCGCGCAAATGGCGGGCAAGGTGAACAAAATGGTTGAAAAAGCGGATTTATTCAAGAACGGAAAACGTATTGACGGCCGCACGCCGATGGACCTGCGCCCCCTGAAAATTACCGCAGGCGTATTGGACCGCGCGCAAGGCTCCTGCTTAGTGGAATGGGGCCGCAACAAGGTCATCGCCGCCGTGTACGGACCGCATGAAGTATTGCCCAAGCACTTGGCCGATCCCACGAAAGCCATCATCAACGCCCGCTACGTCATGGCGCCGTTTTCCGGACAGGAAGAGCACGGCCGCTCAGGTCCCAACCGCCGCTCGATTGAAATTTCAAAAGTGGCCAAACACGTCTTTGAAAACGCCGTTTTAGTCGAGCAATTCCCCAAGACCATGATTGATGTGCACATGGAAGTGTTGCAATCGGACGGTGGCACGCGCGTGGCCGGCATTACCGCGGGAGCGGTGGCCTTGGCCGATGCCGGCATCCCGTTGCGGGATATGCCCGTGGGCTTATCCGCCGGCAAAATCGGCGAGACGCTGGTCTTGGACTTGGACAAGTACGAGGACAATTTGGGCGACAGCGACATGCCATTCGTCATCCTGCCCCGTACCGGTGAAATTTTGCTATCCCAAATGGACGGCATGCTCTCGCGCGAGGACATTTCCCAGGCGTTTGACATGATTTTCGAAGGCGCTAAAAAAGTGCGCGACAAGCAGATTGAAGCGCTCAAAACCAGTTATGAGCGGATGGCCGCTCAAGTAACAACTCAAGGTGAAACCAACCAATGATACTGGACCAAATTAAACAAGGATTCATCCGCGATATGGCTGCAAAAGGTCAGCGCGAAGACGGCCGCGGACCGCTGGACTACAGAGCGATTTCCGTGAACAAAGGCTTCGCCCCGAACGCCGAAGGCTCGTGTCTTGCGTCCATTGGCAAATCCAAGGTGCTTGCGGGCATCAAGTTCGACGTCATGGCCCCGTTTGCCGACCGGCCAACCGAAGGCGTGGTCATGGTCAACGCGGAATTCTCACCCATGGCACACCCCGAATTCCGTGCCGGCCCGCCTGATGCGCAGAGCATCGAATTGGCTCGGGTAGTGGACCGCGGTTTGCGCTCGGCCAAAATCGTCGACACGGAAAACATGCTGTTGATGGAAGGCAAAGTGCAAGGTATTTTCATTGACTTGTATGTCTTGGACCATGATGGCAACCTGATTGACACGGCCGCGTTGGCCGCCATGGGAGCGCTTCAGGACAGCAAGGTTCCGAAGTTCGAGGACGGCAAAATCGTCCGCGGCTCCAACTCCGGCAACTTGAAATTGAACGATGCCGTGGTGTGCACGTCGTTCGAGAAAATCGGCAAGAACATCATGGTCGACGCGACGGATGCCGAGGAAATCGCAAGCTCCGGCCGGTTGAGCTTAAGCACGGCGAATGGCGACCTGATTTGCTCGAGCCAGAAAAGCGGCGCGGCCGGCTTTTCTAAGGACGAGTACATGCAGATGATCGACTGGTCGTTCGAAAAACGCAAGGAATTGCTTTCCAAATTAGGGTGAAATGAGTTATGCATGGATACGGAGTCCGAATCAAAAAACGCCTGCACGCCGTCCAGAAATTGACGCGCGCCAAGCACCCCTGCCCCTACTGCGGCAAACAGAACGTCCGCCGCAAGGAAGCGGGCATCTGGGAATGCCAGGCCTGTGGCGCGGAGTTCGCCGGCGCGGCCTACACGCCCGCAAGCGAAGTCGGCACGGCGGCACGCAAGTTCATCGAATCGGTCAAGAACAAGTAAACGCACACAAAGCGCAAGGCGGGCCCGACGAGCATTGACCCTCTTTTTTCTTTTTCAAGATGGTGAGCGCAAGCGCTACACATCAAAAACGAGCAGAAACAGCAATGCAAACGCAAGTTGGGGCCGCAAATGGGCGCAGGGAAAGAAAAGGCATTAAAGGCTCAAGAAAATAAAGAATGATACAACGCTCAACAGGTGCAAAAAATGGGTTTCGTCTGGTTCGCATCGGGATTTCAAGACTTCACTTACGAGCGGCGCGAAGAATCACCGCAGACCGTCGCAAGCTTAATGGCCGACGCCCACGCCATCCTCGACAATCAGCACCTCCAGTTTGCACCAATACAAAATGACAAAATCAAAGCCGCCGCGCCTACGTTTGCAAAAGGCGAAGCCGGAATGCAAACATTCATCGACCACGTCTCGAAGCTGAAGTTCGGTGAGCTTGCGACCAAGTTAAAGGCCAACCTGACTTACCAGATGCCCACCGACGAGGCCGTTCTAAAAAAGATTGGCGACCCCAACGAGGTCACCGTCTGCGCCTACTTGCACAACGCCTTCCGTTCGGTTTACCCGCTTTCCATGCCGTCAAGCAAACCATTTGCCAAAAAAGAAGTCCGATTGGCTGCGGATTTCGACGGCTGGGTCGCCGTCAAAAAAGTCAACCTAGAGCTCGCCGAGCGCAAGGAAGTTTTCTCGTCGCTGTGCAGCATGCGCACGGTCGCCCAGCGAAAAGCGATGGAATTTACGCCCGGATTTGACGAATTCAACGCCGCCCTTGAAGGCGCGTTGGCGCCGTTTCCCGAACGAAAATCATTTGGAAAGCTGAATGCCGCGCTCAATGCGGTAAAAGGCGTTTCCGCCGACACGAACCTCCAATCATTTGCTTTTAGTTCAGCCATGCTCCGCGTCGGCTACCCGCCATATTTGACGAACGACCACGTGGCGTCGTTGTATCCGGAATTGAAGGTTCCCAAGCCGAAAGGGAATTACGGTGGCAAGAAAAAGAAAAAATAGAACAAATTTTTTTATTTTTATAAAAAGTCCGATTCCATACGCTTAAAAAGTTCTACAAATAGAACTTTAATGCGATGACTCTGAACTTCCAAGACTACGTCCGCGGCGTCTACTACCTCCAGCAATCGCGCGGCAGTGCGAAACCTACGGATTTGGCCAAGCGCTTGGCCGTGTCGAAAAATACGGTTTCACTGATGGTCCAGAAGTTGTCGGACAAAGGCCTTCTGGAGTATGCGCGATACAAGGACATCGGTTTGACCCAAAAGGGCCGCACGCTTGCAAAAACCCTGACGTACCGGCACCGCCTTATTGAGCGGTTCTTGGCGGACGTTTTGAAGGTCCCCGCAGACGACGTCCACCCGGAAGCCTGCCGATTGGAGCATGATTTTTCCGAAGCCAGCATAAAAGCCATTGAAAAACTCCTGAAGCATCCGCGGACCGATCCACACGGCCAGCCGCTGGACGCATAAACCAGCCCAAAAAAAATACCAAAGAAACGTGACAACAAAATGGACCTTTTCAAATACCTCAAAAATAAATTCCAATCCGCCAAAGAGCATGCCGCCGTACTGAAGCAGAAAAGTTTCTGGGCTTTTTTCGGAACCGGCCTGATTGTCAGCGTGGCCTACATGGACCCCGGCAACTGGGGCACCTCCATTTCAGCCGGAGCGGAGTTCAATTACGACCTGCTCTGGATTGTCTGGCTATCGTCCGCCATGGCCATGTTATTCCAATACCTTTCCGGTAAGATGGGCATCGCCGGCTACAGTTTGGCCGAAGTGGTTCGCCTGCGTTGGAAGGACAAACGGCTCGTTTTTGGGTATTGGCTCATGGCGGAATTAGCCATCTTGGCCACCGATTTGGCGGAGTTTCTGGGCATCGCCGTGGCACTAACGTTGTTGTTCAACATTCCCCTGATGCACGCCGCACTCATTGCGATGCTCGACGTCGTCTTGTTGATGATACTGACACGCAAATCGTTTCGGCCTCTGGAATACGCGTTCATCCTGTTCGTATCCATCATCGGATTGGGCTACGTATACGAGTTATTCATCACCAAACCCGATTTGGGCCTGATTGCCACGCACTCCATCACCCCGTTGCTTAACGGACATACCATCCTTTACGCAGTGGGCATCATCGGCGCCACGGTCATGCCCCATGCGCTTTTCGTGCATTCGTGGTTGTTAAAGAAAAAACGACAGGACCATCATGAGAAATTGACCACCAAAACCCTGATGAAGTTTCACATCGTGGACAACGTCGGGTCGCTTTTGATCGCCGGGTTCATCAATGCCGCCATCCTCATCATGGCCGCTGCAGCGTTCTACCAATCCGGCATTCCGGTGGCAACCATTGACGACGCCTACCGCACCTTACAACCATTGTTCGGCCCCTTAGCCGCATTTGTCTTCGCCATCGCACTCCTTGCTGCCGGCGTCTCCTCCTCCATCACCGGTACCCTGGCAGGCCAGTCCATCATGGAATCGTTGACCGATTTTAAGTTGAGCGTAACTATGCGCCGGATTATCACCCGCATCATCAACGTCATCCCCTTATTGGTCGCGGTGGCGCTGAGCATCGAGCCGCTCAAGATTTTGGTGTACAGCCAAGTGATTTTGAGTTTGATGATTCCCCTGCCGCTGATTCCGCTGATCTACTACACGGCGGACAAAAAACTCATGGGCGAATTGGTCAACAAGAAAATCACGACGATCGTGGCCAGCATCTTTGCCGCCGTCATCATCCTGTTCGACGGCTACCTGATCGCCCAGACGTTGGGATTGGTTTCGGGCTGAGTTTGTTAGAGACAAAAATGCCAAGAACTTGACCGAAACGTTCTGAAAAGGGAGAAGGTGGAAGGAAAAATCAAACCTTTAAAGCCTTAAGCCCCATCAATAAAACGTCGTTTCTTCTGAGCATGAGCGCCCAGAATAGACAATGGAAAAAGGGGGGATTGGGGTAGCCTGGCCATCCTACCAGCTTCGGGACTTTGCAAACGCGAAGCGCTTGCAAAGCGAAAGAGTTGGTGACCTGAGTTCGAATCTCAGATCCCCCATTGATTTGGTACACAAAGCAATTTCGAGGGGGAATCCGCTTTCCGATGGCGGCAAACGCCATCGGTTGCAACCGTCCCCCTGCGGTTCCGGTTCCAAATCTCAGATTCCCCATCCATCATCAATAAAAAAAATTGCGTCAGAAAAAAGAAACCAAACAACACAAGCGGTCGTGGTCTAAAGCGCTTTTACCAAAAAGCATTTTAGGGAAAAGCGCAGGCATTGGTATGATTCGAACGTTCCCGCAGAGGTTATCCTTTGTACGGACGGAATACGCTTTCCAAGCTTGATGCCCGGGTTCGATTCCCGGCGACCGCATCCAGGACAAGACTCAGTGTGCGGCAGCCGCATCCAGTTCAGGTCTGTGTGCGCAATTGGTTGGTTCGTGTCGTATTGCGCAAGATTATGCGGAATTCGGCTCTACTTAACCACTGCGTCATTTTGACGAACAGCGAAAAACACTTTGGCAATTTTTTTATAGAAAGGTCAAAATACATGAGGTTATTAGTCAAGCTAACTTCCAAATGAGCATGAACACGGATTCAAAAGGTTTGAATAAAGAAAATACAGAAGGGAAACTGTATTCTACCTTTCAAAACCAATTATTCAGCCCATTGTCGCAAGTTCTTGCGGTTATCCTAATTGTCCTAAGCATATTTTTCCTTTCCGGTTTAACGATCTTCCTCGTAATTGTAATTGCAATTCTGCTAATCATATTCGGATACGCCATGACCAACCCAAGATTAAATAAAATCTCTGCAAACAAAGGCGTTTTTTCCAAAGCAAATCTGGAAGCAAACGAAATGTTTCTCACAATCGCAAAAGGACAAGCAGGGCGAGTGAAAAATGAAACTCAAAAATACTTCATTCAACTCATTGCGTCGGTATTTATCCTAACTTCGCAACGTTTGATTGTTCAAAGTGCGAGTACTGCCAAAATGTCAGCAGGAGACGCACTATTATATCCATATAGTACAATCTGGAAAAATGATTACAAAAATACATCTAAAACAGAAAAAATAGAAGAAAAAACGGGTCTCCTTAATTACATAATTAATCCTAAAATCATTGGTGAAGAATGGAGGGATTACCCATTAAAAACAATTTTGGAAATTGGCAAGATTGAAAAATTTCAGGATTATGGTAGCGGTTTGAAAACGTCACTATGGGTAAAAGTATTGCAAAAAGGAGAACCCGTATTTCTACGGCTATATTTCGACGACGAAAAGCAATCCGAAGACTTTGTTCAGAAGTTGAGCACACGAACCAAAGTCTAGGAAGCACGCATTCTAAAACAAAGCCTCCGGAAAACGAGAATTTCAGTCAATGGCCTATTTTTAAAGTGAATTCAACACGATTCTACCAAACAAACCACGCACACAGCCCAAGTCTCTAAGCGCGGCGGCCGCATCCATCTTTTTTCAAACAATTGAAGTCCACCCTACGGGTTTCCGTGCCGAAAAGCAGGCCAAATTCCCCTATTTATATATCCTGAAAAGCCATCTTGCAGCCGTTGATAAGTTCTTTTCCAGGCGTAATGGTTCCTAAGGTGGTTTTGATGGCGAAGAAAACCCGAGGGACCCGTATGGCTGCGGCCATAAGACGGGCCGCGAAGAAAAAAGGCGGTAAAGGACGCGTGCGCAGCCGGGCCGTTGGAAAGCGCATCATGAGAACCTAAGCGGCACCGCTTGGTTTTTCAAGATTCAAAAGGGGTGAAGCGACGGAATGGACCTATTGACTACGATTGCAGTCCTCTTGATCGTCATGTGGCTGTTGGGCATGGTCAGCTCATACACCATCGGCGGGTTCATCCACCTGCTGTTGATAATCGCCCTGATCGTCATCTTGATTCGACTGATAAACGGAGCCATTTGAGCGGAGAACCCAATGAAACGCGAGGCGTCCAGTCTGAATTGGTTGGCGAAACGGGCGGGCGCATCGCGTGAGCAAATGATTTTATCCCTACGGATCCAAATCCATCGACATGAATAAAGACCCCGCGTTTGGACCCAACATCGGCCACGTCCATCTTACGGTTTCCGATTTGAACGCATCGGTGCGATTCTATCGGGATTATTTGGGATTCCAGGTGACGCAGGAACTTAGGGGCTCAGCCGTCTTTTTGTCATCCGAAGGTTACCACCACCGCATCGGGCTGAACACCTGGTCAACAATAGGCGCGCAAAAACCGAAACCCGGACAGATTGGACTTTACCACGTGGCCATTGTCTATCACAGCCGCAAGGCGTTGGCCATGGTCGTCAAACGATTAATTGCCGCGAGCTGGCCTTTGGACGGCGAGGGCGACCATGGCGTTTCTGAATCTATTTATTTGAAAGATCCGGATGGCAATGGCATCGAGCTGTACGTAGACAGGCCTGAATCGGAATGGCCTAAGGATGCCAGCGGAAAATTAAAGATGGGCGTAAAGCCGTTGGACCTTCAGGCGTTGCTCAAGGAAGCGGATTGAAAAAAAGTTTTTTTAGAGAAAAAAATTAAACGAACGGGTACCTATTTTTTAAGGCCCGTCGGCAAGCCGGATTTTAAAAAGAAAAAAGAGTCCCCCCGAAACGAAACCGTTGGAAGGAAAAAGTTGTTTTAGCGCAGGTTACCGAAGCGTTTTTTACGGACGGGCAGTTGGTCGCCCCAACCGCATTTGGGATTGGCGGGCTTTTTGCGTTTGGTAAAAAAACTCATAGCCATTACTAGGCGGGCAAAGGTAATAAGCCCACCGGCGCCTTGAAGGCGTAGGGAGCAAAAAAAGGGAGAAAAAAAGAAAAGTCCGAGTTTCCTTTGGAACCGACCATGGTCGACCTTATTTCGCACGCATTGTGGGCATTTGTCGTATTCCACCACCAACCGGATGCCGCCCTTTTCGCCATTTTTTCACTGTTGCCGGACGCGATTTGGGCCATTCCTTCGGTTTTGGCCCTGATTTTCAGCGGAACTGCGTTGGAAAGCATCCGCGGCATGGGTTCGACCAACCGCCAGCAACGCATGGCCCGTATCAAGAACCAGCCGCACTTTCCGGCCATTAAGTTGCTTTACAACGCCGCCCATTCTTGGCTGTTGATGGGACTGGGGGTGCTGTTCGTTTGGGCGGCTTTGCCAAAGTTTGCCCTTGCTTTTGCCGGCGGGGTCTTCCTTCATTTGGCCCTGGACCTTTTTTTGCACAAGGAAAGCCCTTTTGGGCAGTATCCGTTCTTTCCAGTTTCCAAGTTCAAAGTGGAAGGGTTCATCCATTGGTCGGATAAGCGGGTTTTGGCCATCAATTTCGGTGCCCTCGCTTTGGCGTACGCGTTGATTTTCGCGGGCCGTTTGTAAAAAGAAAAGGTGGAAACATGGACGTTTGCGTGATTGGCGTAGGTAGGCTTGGGAGCGCGCTTTTAGAGGGTTGGAAAAAAAGCGGTTTTGGATTGACCGCCGTCAGCCATCACGGGGTTCCGGACGTTGTGACCCAAGTGACGTTGGAGCAAGCGGCCAAAGCGGAGGTCGTGGTCATCAGCGTCAAGCCCAAAGACGTGCCGGAAATCTTGGAAAAGCTAAACAGCGATTGGGTCGTACCCGGGCCGTTGGTGGTTTCCGTTGCAGTCCAGCCTGACTTGGACGCCCTTGAAGCGGGTTTGCCCAACGGCGCGGCCGTAGTTCGAGCCATGCCGAACAACGCGTGTGCCGTTGGAAAAAGCGTCACGGCCTATGCGTTGGGAAAAAATGTCTCGGAAAAAATTGCCAAGACCTTGCAATCGCTTTGGGATGCATGCGGTCTGGGCATCCACGTGACCGAGAACCAGATGGCGGCGGCTATTGCGTTGTCCGGGTGCGGACCGGCGTACGCATTTAGGTTCGTGAAAGCCATGGCGGAGGCGGGCCAAAAGATGGGGCTGAACGCCAATACCGCCGACTCGATGGCGCGCAGCGTATTGCAAGGCGCCAATGGGCTCATGGAACGCACACCGGGAAAAACAGCTGTAGAGTGGATCAACCAAGTGGCGACTCCGGGCGGCACGACGGAGGCCGCGTTGAAAAAATGGGATGATGACGGTTTTGACCGCGTCGTGGCCGAAGGTCTCAAGGTGGCATTTGAAAAGAACAAAACGAGGGGACCGAAATGACAACGAACGCCACATGTCAGGATTTTGAAAAAATCGACATGCGCATCGGTCGCATCTCCAAAGCGGAAGTATTTAGCAAGTCCAAAAAGCCGGCATACAAGCTGGAGGTGGATTTGGGCCCAGAGTTGGGTACCAAGCGCTCCAGCGCCCCGGATAACGAAAGCCTACAAACCGGAAGACCTAGTGCGAAAGCAGGTAGTATGCGTGATTAACTTCTTGCCGAAGAAAATCGGTCCATTTGTCTCGGAAGTGTTGGTCATGGGTAGCTACAGTGACCAAGGCATAGTGCTCGTATAGCAAAGCCAACAAATTTCACGACGACTAGGTTGGCTTTGCTAGATAACAATCCCGGACTATTTTATCGGGTTCTTTCCGGGATTGTTATAAAGCCTGATTTCGTTGTAAAAGTAGGTGATAAAATTGGTTGATTCATCCAGTTCAAACCCGCTGCCTCAGGACGCCGAGCACAGTCCTGCTCCGGAAATCCCGTCAAGCGCATCGGAATCCAACCCGCTTCCGGACCACGCCGAACACACGCCGGCAGTCATTCCGGTCGACGCCTCGAACGTCAATCCCATCGGCCAGAGTGCTCAACCGTCAAAGGCCTCATCCGCGTCGAACGACGCGTTAATCCATGCCATAAGCTATCTGATTCCGCTGGTCGGAATCATCAATTTGATTGGACAAAACACGCGCGCCAAATTCCACGGCGCGCAGTCCTTGGCATATTGGTTTATTTGGGGCCTCGCATACTGGCCCATAATCATCGTGTCAACGATGTTGGGCGTTTTAGGAGGCGCCATCGGCGGAATCATCGGCGTAGTCTTGTTATTCATACTTTATTTGGGCATCGGATTGGTCGCCTTGCCATGGTACTTGGCATACACGACATTCAAAGGCAAGGACGTCAAATTGCCGCTGATTGGAAAATTCATCGCCGAAAAAATGGGCTATGATGCTTAAAGAGGATTAATCGCAGTGGGAAGGGATTCCGCAAATTCGGACCCCGCCCACATTGCGGTCGAATCATACCCCCTTTTAAGACCGGATGGCCAAAATGCGCCTGAAAGAGGCGATTTGGATACCAACCATCCGGACGTTTTTTTTATTTCACAAAACCCAAACGTGACGATGCACCATGGCCCCTGAAACTGCAAAACACCAAAAACCTCAAAACCCACCCGGCAAGCCGCAGGGGCAAAACAAGGCCCAAGCGCAAAAAGGGACTCCGGATTCCAAAGTTCAAAAAATCATCAATCTTTGCGTGCGCCGCGGGTTCGTGTTTCCCTCGGCTGAGATTTACGGCAGTTTTGGCGGATTTTTTGATTACGGCCCGGCCGGTGCCGAGCTGAAGGCTAACGTCAAGCAGAGCTGGTGGCGCCGCTTTGTACAAAACCGTGAAGACATGCTGGGCCTGGACGGTGCGGTGTTAACGCATCCGCGCATTTGGAAAGCCTCAGGCCACGTGGACGCCTTCAACGACCCATTGGTGTCGTGCCAGAAATGCAAGCACCGGTTCCGAGCCGACCACTTGATCGAGCAGGAGCTTAAGGAAAGCGTGGACGGCATTTCGGAGTCGAAACTGAACGAGTTGCTCAAGGCCCACAAACTGGCCTGTCCGGATTGCAAGGGTGCATTGACCGAGGCGAAGAACTTCAATTTGATGTTCCGCACATCGGTGGGCGCAACCGAGGACAATTACGCGTATTTGCGTCCGGAAACGGCACAGGTCATCTTCGCCAACTTCAAATACTTGCAACAAATCGGCCGAAAAGCGTTGCCATTTGGCATTGCACAGGCCGGCCGGTCGTTCCGGAACGAGATTTCTCCCCGAAACTTCGTCTTCCGTGGACGGGAGTTTGAGCAGATGGAAATCGAATTCTTCCTGCATCCGGAAAAGCTGGACGATTGCCCGGATTTTGACTCCATGGCCAAACACAAAGCCCTGTTTTGCACCGAAAGTGACCAAAAAGCCGGCAAAGTCGGCCACGAAATGACGTTTGGAGCGGCCATCGAAAAGAAAGTCATTCAAACGAAGTGGCACGCGTATTGGTTGGCCGAAGCGCTGGATTGGTTTGCAAGCTTGGGTCTGACCAAGGTCCGCTTGCGCCAACACCGATCGGATGAGTTGTCGCACTACGCCAAAGAGACCTGGGACGTCGAATACGATTACCCTGAATGGGGTTGGAAAGAGCTCATGGGCATCGCCAACCGCACGGATTTTGACCTTTTGGCGCACGCGAAAGAAAGCGGCAAGGAAATGACCGTTTTTGACGAGCCCACCAAGCAAAAAGTGGTGCCGCATGTGATTGAGCCGTCATTTGGCTTGGACCGCTTGGTCTTCACGCTGTTGTTGGACGCGTTCGAGGAAAAGAAAGAGGCGGCAAAACACGCAAACGAAGATGCAAAGGCACTTCCAGTAAAAGACGGCGATACCAAAGCCGCCGATGCCAACAAAGGCCCAAAGAACGCCAACCTGCCGGCCCAAGACGAAGTCAAAACAGTCCTTCATTTGAGCCCCATTGTGGCCCCCATCAAAGTCGCCGTGTTTCCGTTGATGAAAAAAGACGGTTTGGGTGAGAAGGCCCGGCAGGTCTACTCTGAACTGAAAAAAACCATCCCCCAGAGCACGTACGACGAATCCGGTTCCATCGGCAAGCGCTACGCGCGCCAGGACGAACTGGGCACGCCCTATTGCCTCACAGTGGACCACCAGACCCTGGAGGATGGGACGGTGACGTTGAGGGAGCGGGATTCGGGGGAGCAAAAAAGGGTCAAGACGAGCGAACTGGGCAAGCGACTTGACGTCAGTTAAGAATTAGAATAACCGAACAGAAAACCGCCAATTCCGGACCTTTTTTTCAAAACCAAACGCACCAGCTTGAGCCATGAAATAAAAATCAATTGCAATCTTTTGGCGCGCAATCAATTGCAGGTTCCCGCTAAGGAAGGAGTAGTATACGCAAACGTACCGGACGGACAGTCGTTTTGTGATCCGGAAAGTAGGCACGGAATAACCAATTGGAACGTGCAACTTCGGTTTAATCCGAATTGACACGGATCGGTATGGTCAATCCAACCCGACGGGCAAGTAGGCGGACTGGGTTGGCACGCATATGCCATGCCACCCACACAATGCAAATCCACTTTGGGAATCGGGGTTGGCGTGGGAGATGGATCGGGCAAATATTGAAGGCCGAATTTGAATTTTTCAGCGATTTTCTGCGCTGAATCAGTGAGGGACAACTCCTGGGGTGCGCGTTTCGTGACGTTGAACTTGAATTGTCCGCTTACGGCCAACGGAAGCGTGTAGGATACGTTGACTAAACCATTGGGGGAAGTCGTCGTTTTATTCGGTATTGGGTCAAAACTCAAGCTTCCGTTTGAAATGTAACCAGGTTGGTAAGGCAATTCGAGGTTTACGGTGTAATTATTTTTAAGAATAGTGGCAAAATGCCATTCGACAACCAACGGAGTCATGGATAGAACGGACGGAGCCTTGTAAATCAGGCTGAAATTATACGGATCCTGGCTATTTCCAGACCAGTACGCCTCCAATTGGCTGTTGGCGTCCAACGTGAATGTTTCAACTTGGGGCGTAGGGATGGGGGTAGGAGTCGGAGTCGCGGTGGGAGTGGCCGTTGGAGTGGGCGAAGCAGTAGGTGTGGCCGTCGCCGTCGGACTGGCAGTAGGCAATGGCGTTGCGGTCGGCGTAATCGAATCTTTAGCCAGAGTGCTGACATGGTTCAAGTTCCGCCCATCTGCAGGGTAAGCGTAAAAGCCCTCCGCTTGGGCCTTGGCGGCAAAATCATTAGCAGCGGCCAATTGGGTGGGAGCGAAATAATCGACGACCAAGACGGTTTTTCCAGCGGCTTTGATGGTCTTCAAAGGTGTCAATTCAACTGAAAGGGCGTCCGCGGAAGCAAGGGCGGCATTAACCGTGGGCGGATGGCGGTCATCGTAGCCGACGTACCAAGTGTCTTCGCGGCCGATGCCGTCCATCGCATCCAGATACCCCGGATAATTAACCAATTGTTGCGCGTTTTGCGGAAAGACCTTGAAATTGGGGTTGACGGTCCTGCCGTTTTGGCGAATGGCGGCAATAAACGCAATCATCCGTTTGGCCGCTTCAGTTTGGTCCAAATAGTTGCGCGAGCCGGAAAAGGATGCGTCGGAAAATGAGGGTTCACCGTTGGACGAATCCGCCCAATACTCATATCCGTCCACGATGTCCAAATAAGTCCCGTCGAAACCTTGGGCGGCGATGCGTTTCACGTAATCAAAAATAATCGCTTGCCAGGCCGGATCCCAGTATTTGACTTTGATGTTACCCACCCATTGGGCGTTGGTTTTTCCAAGCCACGAAGGCGGATTGGTCAGCCAAACAGGATTCCAATAGTACCGGTAGTCCTCGGCTTCCCCGATGCTCATATACGCCAAAACGGTTGGATGATTTTTCTTGAATGCCGCGACTTCCGTTTGGGAAAAGGGCGTGTCCGGGGATGACTTGAATGAATCCACCACCAATCCGTTGGCCGGAGTATCCACGATTTTCTGCAACTCCGTAGAGGAATCATATCCGGTCAACATATACAACCAGGGCAGGCCTGGAGTCGGAGTCGGACTTGCCGAAGGAGTAGTAGTGGGCGTGGCAGTAGGCGTGGACGTCGGAGTGGGAGAAGGCGTTGCGCTTGAAGATGGAGTCGGCGTAGGCGTCGGGGTAGGCGTACTTGCACCCGGACAGACCGCGCTTATACCGCTGAGTTGGCACGTGCCGGTGCAACAAAGCGCACGGCCGGGTAAGGGCAGAAGATCGCAACCGACGCCAACCGCAAGACAGGAAGGTGCCGGAGTGGCAGACGCCGTAACAGAAGGAATGGGCGTAGAGGATGCAACCGGTTGAAGCGATAACCATGCGCTACCGGTGGCTGAATCGGCGCTTCCGCCGGAAGATTGGACTTCCTGCAAACCAAGGCTAGCCAAGGAATCGGCGGCTGCCACATCAAGCACATCGGCCGTCAGGTCCAACATCACATCAAACGTTTTTCCGGCCACCAAATGGACATTGTCAAAAGTTAGGCGCGACGTTTGGCTTCCGGCAGTTACGATGCTGCTTGCCGCCGGATTGACGCTTGAAATTCGGGCAACGGCAAGAGGAACGAGCATGCTCAGCGCGCCATCCACTCCGGTTGACGGCACGACATACGAGAGGATTCCTTTAACTTTTCCATCCGGAGTTTTGACCATTGAAAAAGAAAACGTGGCCGCATCCAGGTTGCGAACTTTGGGAATTTCACCGGATGACTGAATCAGGGTAGATTTGGAAGGCATCGGTTGGAAGCTCGAAGATGCGGCTTGTTTTTGCGTGTCGGTTAGCGGTTTTTTTGCGCGTCCGATGCGGACTTTGGTTCCGGCCGAAAGGCCGCTCCAAGACACCACCGCATTGCCACTAATGCAGGAAATCGTGGTGGGCGCAATTGAAAACGTGTAATCGGCGGCACAAGAAGGAACCGAAGGAGCGACGGAAGAAAACAACAAAGCGGAAACCGGCTGAACCGATACGACCGATGCATCATCAAAGCGCCATTCGATTTCCGACGCCAACCCACCGGACCCACCCGGCAGAACAACTGAATTGGAACCGTCACCCAACGTCAAGGAAAAGGAATTGGGGTCGTAATTGCTACAATTGCAAAACGTCCCCTCCGGAACGCTGAGCGAGGAAAACGTATTGCCGCCTTGGAACGCAGAGCCGGAAAAACACGACGGCGCCTGTTGCGCCGAAACCTTGCACTGCTTCAATTGAACGTCAGACAAACCGGTGGC
>JACRGH010000027.1 GCA_016212375.1 Microcaldota archaeon | reverse complement strand
GCTCGCGTACGTATTTTTCGTCTGTCATGGCGGGTGGGCCTTTTTTTGCGCGGGGCGTCCTGGTCGGGACGCCCAAGCAAAAGAGGTACGAAAAAGTAGAACTTACGCTTTTCGGTCGACCTACAAAACTAAACCCTTACCAAAAATGGAATATTTTTCATGCAACCACCCACCTAAAATTAACATATGTTAAGTAATAAAGTTTATGGCGCAATCACTTACCAAAAAAACACTCAAACCCCCCAAAGAATCCGTTTCAGTATTGCAGGCCAAAAACGTCCAACACCCCCCCACCGGATGCCTATTATACTCGGAACAGCACTATTATTGCCTGATGAAATGCAAGGAATTGGGCCGCGACGTTCAATGCCGCGGGTGCTCCAAACAATTCGAATTTTTCCCGTCCGAACAAACCGCACGCGCCCAGCTGTCGCTGCATTTCCCCGCCTGCCCCTCGTGCGGATTTGAATCGGTCGTCAAGCTGACCCCCACCGAAGTCCGCGTGTTGCAGACGTACATCGGCTAAATCAGCTACCTTTTTTTGTTTTAGTTCTATTTCGTCTAGCCACGGCTCTTTGTTAAAACAAGTTAGTGAGCGAAGGAAAGACGGCAAAACTTCGAAAGTTGCCATTGTGGCCGGCAGGCCCAATGGTTTTGCGCTTTTTCACCGGCCAGCTCGACTCTTTTTCTTTATATACTCCCAAACGGCTTACTCCGTTTGCTAAAGCCGCCATAACGGCTTTCAATTGATGGAAAAGAGTCCCGGGAAAATCCAATTTTCTGATGGTGGGGACCAAGAATACGAAAACCAAGGGGCTCTTTTCCCTCTCCCCTTTTTGAAAGAAATAGGCACTTCGGACTACGACGGCAGACTAGATAGGCGGCACCATCTGGCTCTGGATTGCAGCCCCGATTGCGGTCGCATATAGCCCACCTTTCGGAAAGTGGGCGTTTTTTCCATGGATTTGGCACGCAAAGCGGATGCGTGCCTGGATTAAGGCATTTTGCGCCACGCGACCCGTAAAGACCAACTCGTTGCAACCGGTTTTGTCGGCGGCAAGGCTCGCAACGGTGGCGATGGTTTCGGCAACCATATGCAAAAGGCTTTTGGCCACATCCGAAGGGGCCACGTTGCTGGCCGCCGAGGTTCCCACAGGTTCAGACGCATTGGCAAAGTACGATGCCGTCGCATCAGCCGGCACCAACCCGATGCCACTGCCCACGATGTCGCCCACGGTCAAATCCAAACCCGATGCGGTAGTGGATTGAAGGGCCAACGTTTCCAAGTCCTCCACCGGTTTGGACAATAAAAGATGGGACAGACCGTCCAGCGTGCCACCGCCTACAGCGGTTCCACCCAAATGTAGCGTCTGCATGATGCCGGAATCTTCCAAGTAATACACCACGGCCGTTCCGGTGCCACAAGACACGGCCACCGCGTCTTGCAGGCCGCTTAAGTTACGGGCGCCGGCAGCAATGGCATCTAGCTCGTCTACGACGCGAACCGGAAGGCCGGACAACTCCGGACCCACGCGTCGGCGGTCCCCTCCGCTGATGGCAACGGAATTGACTTGGTTTTTAGCGGCCGGATTCTTTTCAAGCAAACCGACCAAAAGTGCCTCAGCCGATGTTTCACGGGAGCGGACGCTGAAGGCGTCCATCAAACCGGAAGCCGACACTGCGGACGATGAATCCCACAAGATGGCATCCGCCCAACTCCCACCCCAATCCAATGCGGCAACCAACGTCATGTCCAGTTCACTTCAAAGCGGGTCGGCAAAAACACCTGAAACGGAATTGTGCACCCATTTTTCATATTCGGCACTGACGTGCTCGGCCGGGTAAAAGCAGATGCCGGGCAGGGCATAGGAATGCAATGATTTGACTTTTTTCTCAATGGCCTTTTCTTTTTCGGAAACCGTCTTGCAAAACAGGATGGCTTCGGTCTTTTTTTCGATTTTGCCCTGCCATGAAAAGATGGATTTCACGCCGGTTACAACGTTAGCACAGGCGACGAGTTTTTCCCGCACCAGTTCTTCACCAATGGTTTCAGCTTCCTCGGAATGAGCGCATACGATGTACGCCAGCACAACGGCCATAGACAATCAACCGCCGTTCTGCGCCACACCCGCGATACGCAAGCCCTTGGCGTTGAGGTCGAACAAGACGACGGCATCGTTGCGCAAAGCAACCGGTTTGTGGAACTTTAAAAGACAGTCCACGGTTTGTCCAGGAACTAGGTCTTTGTCCACCTGGCACGGAACCGATTGGAAACCCGCCACCGCATGCAACGTCTTGCCGGGCATGGTTTTCCAGTATTTGGGCACAACGACATTAGCCTCGATTTCCGCGTAGACTTTGACGTCACCCAGGACGGTTCCGCGACCGAATTGGTCCGGAGCAGGACCTTTGTATTTGATGCCGAAACGGTCACCAGCCTCCGCATGTTCGACGTCCACGTCATTCTGTTGGATGCTACGCACTTCCAAGGCCTGCTCCCCGGGTTGCGCAGCCAGCTTGTCATGCACATGCATAACCCCGTCAACGACGAACCCCAGCGCGACGGAGCCGACCCCCCGCACATCGAACGCATGGTCCAACCAGGCTTTCAGGGGTCCGTCGGTCTTGCGTTCGGGTTCAAAGGAGAGGACTTTGGTTTTGGCGTCATCCAACGTCGAAAAGACGTCGTACTGAAGGGAAGCGGCGGCCATGAACGCGGAAATATCATTGTCGCCCACCACCACGCCGTGGCGCTTGCCCAATGCGGACAAAAGGACCAACGTTTCACCTAATTGCGGCGACGGTTCGGCCAATAACACGATGAAATCCGCGCCGGATAGCGCGATGGCCAAACTGGGCGGCTTGTCCGGATATGCCGTCGGCTCCATGATGTTGACTTTTTTTCCGGAAAAAACGGTGTGGTAAAAACTGACGTCTTCGGACTGGGATTTTTTACCCAATGCCGAGGCGATGGCCTTGCGGGAATCCGGCGTGCCGCCCACGACGGCGATATTCAAGGAAGACATGGCTTTCCTGTGGGGGATGGGGCTTTAAACCGTTTTGAAACGGGCCCAAAATCGAGCCCTTATATGGTCGAACTGCGTGACAGTAGAGTATGCGCATCATCCTCACCGGCACGCCGGGCACCGGTAAATCTTCGTTGGCCAAAGCCTTGGCACTTGAAATCAAGTACCCCCTGTTGGACGTCAAGCAACTGATTGAGCAGCGCGGCATTTACCGCATCGTC
Source organism: Microcaldota archaeon (assembly GCA_016212375.1). Taxonomy (GTDB): domain Archaea; phylum Micrarchaeota; class Micrarchaeia; order Norongarragalinales; family Norongarragalinaceae; genus JACPGT01. Next base: position 2,600 of record JACRGH010000027.1, on the reverse strand, counting down.
CGGGGCGAGGCTGAAAAAACGGTCAACCTACGCTCATTACAACGGGCCATCAGCATCTGGTTCCGCGAACACCAAAACGGCATCGTCGAAAGCCACCTGTTGTGCGAATTCGACGCCGGCGCGGACCTTGTCGTGGTGCTGCGGTGCCAGCCCGACGTGCTGGAAAAACGGCTCAAAAAGAGAAAATATCCGGCGTCCAAGATTTTGGGCAACGTGGAGAGCGAAGCGTTGGATTATTGCCTGATCCGAGCGGAAGAAAACTACCGCAGCGGGCGGGTCATGCCAATTGATACCACCCGCAAGATGAGCGCCAAAACCGCGGCCAAAAAAATCCTTGCGCGACAGGGCGACAAAGTCGATTGGTCCCCATGGTTGCGCAAGAACGCCGCCAAGCTGGCTAAAGCGGACAAAGGATAAGCGCCTCCCCCAAAAAAAAGCCAAACTAGCCGCATCGGTTCAACACCGTAACGGGTGCCGATTTTTTCATCCGGGCTCCACCATCAGCTTTAAAAACGCCTTGCCGTAATAGGAACAACCTTTTCGTGAGGGATGTTCATGGCGGAAGCAATAAAGAAAAAGAAGAAAAAAGGCACCGACGCCTTCGAGGCCGAGGAAGACGACGACTTCGAAGACGAGGAAGACTGGGACGACGAATCGGACTTCGAAGACGAAAACACGGAGTCATAGTAAGGACCAAAAATGGCCCAGCGATGGCGCGAGCACATGATTATTTTATTTTTTTAACTATTCTTTTGAATTTTCGATTTTCCGTCATCAAAAATCCCAAAGGGCAGGTTTAACCAAAACCGCCTGAATCGCCATTATATCATCGGTAGCGCATATTTTGAATATGGCCGAAAACCGTATACCGAATTACCGGAAAATCCAGGATTGTGCGAGGCTTTGGTTGAATCCGGAAACCGGAATCCAATCCCCGCCACCGACCGGAAATGTCCATCGACTGCTGGGCATCCCGAAAGGCGCACATGTCCTGTTTTTCGCGGGTTCATTTGGCGAATGGGCACATGCATTGGCCCAATACACCCGATTGGATTATGCGGACTTGACGGCCGGCATGATACGGACAGCCAAACTCAAATTCAAAGGAAAAGGAATCCGGAATTTTTTCGAAGTGGACGCCGTTGCCTGGCCGGAAAAGGAAAACTACGATTATATCGTGTCGTTTCAGCCGTTCCCGTTGCCCGAACGCATCCCCTTGATTTTATTGCGTTCAATGGCCTATGCCAAAGGCGCCCGCATCATCGAATCGCCGTTTGAGGATGCCGGATGGCTTGCGGAGCGGTACGGAGCGAACGCCGACATCCGCACCATCCAATATACGCCCAACCGACCCCCGCACGCGTCCCTGCTAACGCACGACGTCCTGGTCGTGGATTCAACCCCCACGAGCCGAAGAAGAGCATTGTTGGACCTAGGAATCATCGGCCTGCTGCAAGAGGCACGACACACGTCACGGACGCAATTGGTGGGACAATTGGAAAAAAAAGGCATCATCGCAACAAAGGACGCCGTTGGAAAAAGCCTCACGCGGGTGGATGAACTCAGCGGTCACGTCGATTCGCTTGAGGCACTGCGACACCTGCAACCCCTGAGCACCAAGGTCACGGTATTTTGAGAGTATGCGGGCAAGCGTAAGAAAAAAAAGAAAACAAGCGGCGTTGCGATTTATTGTGTCGGCGCCAAATTAGCCGGGACCGCCTTGGTCCAAATCCGGCCCTTGACCCTGCGCCGCTTCCTGCTGTTGCGACAACCATTGCAAGGTGATGACATCCGTGGGCAAGGCGTCTTCTTTTTTCAGGCCGAATTTCTTGAATAAATCATCCAGTTTCTTTTCCTGGCGCTTGCGGTCGTTCTCAAAATTGGTGGCCGGAAGGGCGAATTCCATAAAGGCGCCGAATTGCTCGACGTCAAAAACGGCGACTTTTACGGGCAACATCAAAAACCGCCACTCGGTCACGGCCCGCTGCAAGGATTGTTTGTACCCTAGTCCCTCGAGGTCTTCCATGAACGAAAAAGAGCTTGACAAATTTAGGCCCAGCGGCTCTTCTTCCTGAATCATGTAGCCGTCGAACAGGATGTGCTCATCTTCCGTCTTTTTCTCGGTACGGACGATAAAATACGCAAACACGCCCTCGCCGTAGGGTTTGGCGTGGACCACGTCCATGAATTCCCCGCCGGAGACAAACTTGGCCTTCAACTTCTCAAGCTCAAAAACGCGCTTTTCCGCATCCTCGATTGGCGCACAAAATCGCTGTTCCGGCAGTTTCCATTTTAGCTTGTGCACCGGCTTTTTCTTGGGCAACAGGGGAATGAGGGCTTGCAATTGGTCCAATGTGGGCAATTCCATACGGCAGGAAGACGGAATGAAGCTAAAAAAAGCTTGCCATCAACCCGACAAACCCCAGATTACCCGATGTCCTCCAACGGTTCGTCCTCTTTTTTTGGTAACCGTTTAGTTTCGTAGGCGGTTTTCCGCCAAATCATGGACAAACTCGATGAAGTTTTCGTTCTGCAAACGCGCCGTCTGGAAAAAACTCATTAGCACGGCTGTATCGTTCGCGCCGTGCTCCGACTGACTC
>JACRGH010000028.1 GCA_016212375.1 Microcaldota archaeon | reverse complement strand
GGGGTTCACTACTATCGCCTTTGAGCCGCGGCGTTGGTTTTTCCAATCATTGCACAACGATTGTTGGAAAAGCCACGTCGTCAAAGGCGAAAAATTTTTCGGTTCCCGAATTCACCAACGCTAAACGGGACCACTACCCCATAACCAAACCGCAATCCGGACACGTATGGACCCGGTCCCATATTCTTTTTTCGACAAAAGTTCCGCATTTGCTGCATTCTTTACTGGTATTTTTTGGATTTACGAACATGATTTGGCAACCAGCTTCTTCCGCTTTGTAACTCAGCATGTTCGTAAAAATTGACCACGACGCATCTTGTATTGATTTACCCAAACCCCCTCCGATCATTTCTTTAACGTCCAAGTTTTCTACCGCGATCAATGAGTACGAATTCACAAATGCATTGGACAACTTGTGCAAAAAATCTTTGCGGGCGTTGGACAGTTTTTCAAACTCCGCCGACAATTTCACCTTGGCCTTCCAACGGTTCCTGCTCCGCTTAATTTTCCTGGACAACTTTCGATATAAAAATGTCAATTTCTTTTCTCGTTTTTTCAAATGCCGCGGATTACTGATTTCCGCTTTGGGTCATACCCCGACCTTTAGGTCGGCAATATGTCCCAAATGCTGTTTAATTTGCCCCTGCGGGGATACCCCGGGCTTTAGCCCGGGGAGGATGTCATTTATTGAACCATTGGAAAGCGTGGCAAAATGGAGCAAACCTAAATCCACCCCCAATGCGGGACCCTTGTTTTTCTCGGGTTCTCTCGACGTCTCTTCAACTGCAAATATAGCGAACCATTTGCCCGACGCCTCGCGTTTGAGCGTCAAAGTCTTGATTTTTCCTTTGACTTCACGATGTTTGCGAATGGAAATCATACCAAACGGTGTTACTTTCAATTTGTATTCCAAGGAAAACCCGTTTTGGGGGTAACAAATGCTTTTGGCCCGGTCGATGGATTTGAAACGCGGAAAACCGGTATTGACTCCTTTTTTGCGCAAGACAAGAAACCGCATCAATGCATCATTTAAGCGATGTCCGACGCTTAGGCCTGCCTGCGAGTACAACCCGGAACCTTTCGAAAAAATTTCCAACGTTCTTTTCGACGGGAAAAAACCGAAATCTGAGTAGAATTTCTTGCAGTGTTCTAACGACTCGTTCCACAAATTTTTTGAATAACCCAAATGCTGGTCCATAACGCGTTGTTGAGTCTTGTTCGGATACAACCGGAATTTGAACGCCCGCACCGCAACTCACCGAATCCTTCGAAGAAAATGGTGTTTATTAAGACAAAGAGAGCAGCTGGCCGGTGAGGTTTGTGAATGCAGGATTTCATTTGGTCCAAACTGGCTTTCAAAAGGATATTAAGCCCGCATGAGCGTCTTTTTAGTCTACCGTTTGTCCAAGGATTAGCATATGCCCCTAAAACACAAAAAATCCGAAAACTTCACCGAGTGGTACCTCGAATTGGTGGAAGCCGCCGAGTTGATGGACTACTCGCCCATCCAAGGCTGCATGACCATCCGCCCACGGGCGTACGCCATTTGGGAAAAATACCAGGATTTGATGAACCACAAGATGCGCTCCGATGCGGTCCAGAACGCCTATTTCCCGATGTTCATCCCGCAGTCCTTCCTGGAAAAAGAGGCGAAGCACTTTGCCGGTTTTGCTCCGGAAGTGGCCTGGGTCACCCATGGCGGCAATGAGGAGTTGTCTGAAAAATTGGCGCTTCGGCCCACGTCGGAAACCATCATGTACCACCAATTCGGCAAATGGATTCACAGCCACCGGGATTTGCCGCTGAAGGTGAACCAATGGTGCAACGTCATCCGCTGGGACACCAAGACGCTCAAACCCTTCCTTCGAACCCGCGAGTTCTTATGGCAGGAAGGCCACACGGCGCATAGCACAGAAAAAGAAGCCGATGAGATGACCCTCCGGGCATTGCATTGGTACCGTGACCTTTGTGAAAACTATTTGGCCTTGCCCGTATTGATGGGCAAAAAGAGCGAAGGCGAGAAGTTCCCCGGCGCGTTGTACACGACCACCATCGAATCGTTGATGCCGGATGGCAAAGCCCTGCAATGCGGCACATCGCACCAATTGGGCCAGAATTTTGCCAAGATGTTCGATTTGAAATTCAAGACGGCTCAGGAAACCGAGGAATTGGTCTGGCAGACGTCCTGGGGTACTTCCACCCGGTTGTTGGGCGCGCTGTTCATGATGCATTCCGATGACAAAGGTTTGGTCCTGCCGCCGCGCGTGGCGCCGTTGCACGTCGTCATCGTGCCCATTGCCAAAGAACAATCGGACCGCGACATGGTGATGGCCGCGGCAGGCCGCGTGCGCCTCGCATTGGAAGCTGCAGCGTTGACCGTGCACATTGACAACCGCTCGGAGCGCTCTCCGGGCTACAAATTCAACGAATGGGAACTCAAAGGAATACCCATCCGCATTGAAATCGGCATGCGCGACATGGCCGAACAAAGCGTCACCGTCTGCCGCCGCGATACGGGCGAGAAAGAGTCGATTTTGGAAAGCCAAATCGCGCTCAAAGTGCCGGCCCTATTGGAGGCTATCCAGCAAAACCTGTTTGAAAAGGCAAAGGACTTCATGAAAGCCAACTTGCGGCCCGCCTCCACGATTGCCGAACTGACCAAGATAATGGATGAGCAAAAAGGGTTTGTCTTTGCCGGTTGGTGCGGCGACCCCCGATGCGAGGAAGCCATTGCCGAGGAAACCAACGCCTCCATCCGGTTCATTCCTTTTGAGGACAAACCGGCAGGCTCCTGCGTGATGTGCCAAAAACCGTCGAAGCACACGGCGTTCTTTGCGAGAAGCTATTGAGTTTTGTTGATGTGATTATGGTTTGTCAAATTTGTGAAGCAAAATCGGGCTATTACCCTCTTTGTAAAGATTGCAATATTTTGAAAGAGAAAGGCCAGGTTACAAAATGCGACGATTGTGGAATCTGGAAAAAAGACATTAAACCAAAATGCTACAATTGTTGGCTAAAAAAATAAAGATTTGGAAAAGAAAACACAACCATCGAGTTTTACTGCAATTCAAACTGAAGAGAGTAATTTCCGGTTAAAATTTCCAGCTACTACTCGGACTGAAGATGGGCACATGGTTCGGTCTAAAGCTGAACAACTGATTGATAATTGGCTCTATCATAAGGGGATTGTCCATGCGTATGAGCGTAGAGTCCCAATTGAGGAAGAAGTCTATTGTGATTTTTTCATCCCTATTGGGCAAAAAGTTTGGATTGAGTATTGGGGCTCAGACGAGGCGGGCTATCTTAGGAGAAAGGAAATAAAGAAGAAATTTTACGCAGAGCATAAGAAAAATTTGATAGAATTAACGGATAAAGATGTTGCAAATCTTGATGACATCATGCCGATCAAATTAAGAAAATACTTGCCACCGACTTTTAGTTTTGACTAATGGTGTGGTTGGTTTTTTGGGGGTCGATTTCTGTATGTTAGCCCTTGCCGATTGCGATGAAGATTTTCCGGTGTTTTTTGATAATTTGATCCATCAATGAATTCCAAGAATCGTTCTTTGACATTTCATCCCACCCCTTCAAGCCATTTTTTAAAATCGGTATCGCTGATTCTGCCTTCCCGCACCTTTTTCAGCATGTCGATGACCTCTTCAGGATCGCGGTCCTTTAGCTTTTCTCCATTTTTCACTAGGAAAATTTCGCCGACTAAGTATGCTGTGCGCCGGTTTCCGCTACCGAACGCATGGGCTTTTGTCAGTCCTTTTATGAGGCAAGCGGTTTGGTCGTAAATGTCGCCCTCGTTTTCTTGGCATGTGGCAATGACCGCGCTTATCTTTCCAATGCCTAGAATTTCGTGTTTGTCTTTTTTCTTGACTTGAATTTCGGCCAGGATTTTTTTGTTGGCTTCGATTATTTCATCAACCGATGGATACTGAGCTTCGTTTGCCATCTGTACCGGAAAGGTATGGTTTCTAACCTTTAAATCGGAATTGTTGACCCCAATCCTTATTTCGAGGTTTGCCCAGTTTGTGGTTGGGTTCTTTATGTTCACTTTCACCTGGTTCGAATTCGCCTTAGCCTCCACGTTCTTCACGGCCGCGTTCTGGCTGGTCTGCCGCAACTTGATGAAAACGGAAAACGACCACGCCGTTTTCGCCCTGCTCATCCAGTGGGTGCCACTGGTTTTTTTCCTGCCGTTTTTGGCCTTTGAGACCATCCGGATTCCCGGTTTTGAAGGGAACGTCGGGTCTGCGGATGCGTCGATGGGTTGGTTCTGGCTGATTTTAGCCGGAGTGGCGTGGGCCTTGCAACAGGTATTGGTCTTCAAAAGCCTCCGTTTCACCTCGGCATCCGTGCGGGAGCCGGTCTACCAGACCAAATTGCTTTGGGCCGCTTTGTTTGCCGTATTGTTGGCGCACGAAGTGCCGGCCACTGGGGCCTGGTTGGGTATTGCCTTAGTCCTGTTGGGGGCGTTGGTCATGGCGTATCGCTCGCCTGCCGGGGAGTCCAGCCGTGAAGGCCTGATTTTGGTGCTTTCCAGCGCGGCCTTGACGGGTTTGGCATACGTGTTTGACAAGCTGGCGCTTGCGTATTCCAGCGTCACGGCGTACGCCTTGATTGTGTCCGTGGTTTCCGGCTCGGTCATCGCCCTGCACCTCACCCGTGAAGGCGCGTGGAATCGGCTGTTGCCCTTTGCCCGCCTGCATGTCCGCACCTTGCTTTTGGCATCCGTCACTGGCGCCCTGTCCTATTGGCTCATGGTCAAAGCCATTTCCGTAGGTCCCGTGGGGTCGGTCGCGGCCGTGTTTGAAATCGCCATGGTCCTGACCACGGTTGGGGGAATCGTGTTGTTGGGCGAGCGTCAGGCGTTGGGGCGCAAAGTGCTCGGTATGGCGTTGGCCGTCGTGGGTGCGTTGGTGCTAAGAGGGTATTTGGCCGTAGCATAGTTGGGTAATTCGGGTGATGAGCCGGGTGGGTAATTGCGTGCTTTTTTGTAAACCGAATGAAACAAGAGAAAAAGCAAGTGATGCAATCGGAACGGTCAAAAGTTTGTAAAAAAAATGAGATGCCGGCCGGGAAAAAAGGGTCTGAAGGGAAAAAATTAAAAAAAAACAACCGGGATTGGCTTGCTGGGACCGGTGCCAAAGACGCTTAGCGCAACTCCAAGTAAAAGTTGTACGTCGTCGCCGCACTTCCACCCGAATTATTCGAGTACAAGATGCCCTGATAGTTGGCACGCGTCGAGTTGTCGAAAATCTTCGTACCCCCTTCCCATCCAATACCAGTAGCGGACAGCGCGAACAACAAATTATTGCTGCCATCCGCCAACGCCATCTCAAGG
>JACRGH010000025.1 GCA_016212375.1 Microcaldota archaeon | reverse complement strand
TGGGAGTCAGTCGGAGCACGGCGCGAACGATACAGCCGTGCTAATGAGTTTTTTCCAGACGGCGCGTTTGCAGAACGAAAACTTCATCGAGTTTGTCCATGATTTGGCGGAAAACCGCCTACGAAACTAAACGGTTACAATAATCCAAAGATTAATACGCCTCCGGATGCGTAATCCCGTTATGGCAAAAGCGGTTCCGCGTAACGGCGTTTTGTCGCCCGTGCCAGCCCGCGCGCCGTGGGCCGAAAGCGCCATAATGGCTGCCGTTTTTTTCTTGCTTCTTTACGCCGCGTTTTCACCCGTTTTGTCCAATCCGCTGGTCGATAAAATCCATGCCCTGCAGGCCGCGACATTTTTGTCCATGGCTTTTCTGATCGGTTCGCTCTCACGTTTTTGGCCAAAGCTGTTCGATCCGCTGAAGCCGTACCGCCAAACACTGGGCTTTTTAGGGGCTGTTTCCGCGGTTGCGCATGTGTTCATGGTGTACGTCCCATTGGGTTGGAACCCCTCCGGTTGGGTGTTGGTATCCGGTGGTTTTGTTTTTGTCCTTTTTTTGGCCATGGCACTCACGTCCAACCGTGCGGCCGTGGAAAAACTGGGTTACCCGTTGTGGAAACGGTTCCACACGTTGGGGTATGTAGCCTTGTTTTTGTTGGCCGTCCATTTCGTCTTGGCCGAGACCAAAAAAGGCGTTTTTTCGTTAAATCCCCTGGAAACCGCGGTTTTGGCCCTGGTCGTCATCACCTTGCTTGCGCGTGCCGCCGCGTTCTTGGCCGGCCACCCGATGCGCCAATCGTATGACGCACACTTCGGCTCAAAACGCGCGTCTATTAAAAAACGGTAATGCGTTGGGTTTTTTTCACCTGCCATTTGTTCGGAAAATCCAAACCGCGGAATGGCAGACTTGGTATTTGTAAAAACGGTTGCGAATTTATGGCATTCGAAAATTCGTTGTTGGACGTCTCGGAGCATCCCGAGCGGTCCGCCGAAGGCTTTTTGCCGCACGGTGTCGATTCATCCTTTTTTGAATTGCTGGCCGCCGTGTTGTTCTTGGTTTCGATGTATTTTCTTTTGGTGGAAAATAACCCGTCCCTGTTTGCGCTGTTCTTTTTGGGCTTTTTGTTCGCTTTCCATCCGGCGCACGCGCCATTCCGCTCCCGGCAACGCATGAAGCCGATTTGAGGCTTTTGAAAATCAGGGGCGCGGGCGAAAAGAAATCAGTCGGACATCTTGTTTTTTTATCCTGGCAAACTCCCGCCCAAAACCGCGCCCACGAGCCATCCCACGGCCGCGGCCAATCCCCCGACGACCATCATTTCCAACCCTTCGTGCCAGGGCGTGCCGACGGTTTTCTTGGCTTTTACAAATCCGACCGCAAACAACACCGCCAACGAGATGGCCACGGCGCCAAGCATGGCGGTCTTGACGGGTAAAAACAGGAATGGGACCAATGGAATCAGGGAGCCGATGACTGCGGAAAGGCCAACCAAAATGGCGTCCTGCACGGGTTTGTCCGCGGAGGGTTTTTGCAATCCCAATTCCTCGTTCATCATGAAGTCGAGCCAGACTTTTTTGTTGGACGTGATTTTTTTTACGATTTGGCCCAACAGTTTTCCCCGGAAACCTTTGCGGTAATAGACTTCGTACACTTCCGCGCGCTCGATGTCCGGCTTTTGCTCAATCCACTCGCATTCCTTGTCGTGCTGGCTCTGGTAGTACCCGATTTCCGCTTTGGTCGAAGTATATGCCACGGCGGCCATGGAGATGCTTTCGGCAAACGTGGCGGCAAAGCCGGCAATGATGACGATGCGCGTATCCGACGTGGCCGCGGCCACGCCCAAGATGATGCCGAGTACATTCACGAGTCCGTCCTGCCAGCCCAAAATGAACTCCCGTAATCGGGAGGCTGAGCCGCCGTGCTCCTCTTCCACGTGCTTTTCCATGTCGAAGTATTTGGATTTCATAGTTAGCTTCACCGTTTGGTCGTTAATAGTCGTTTGTGGTTCCGGCGGGCCTTTTTGCGCTTTGTTCTATTTGGCCTAAACCATCCTTTGTGTTCATCCGTCTTATTGGATGCTCAATTCAAGCGCCCGTGCGTTGGTTTCAAACTGCCGGTGTATGCCTTTTCCCAAATTCTCCCGGAAAGCGACCAATACCGCCTGTTTGAGGTTGTTTTCCTCCTCTGCAAGAAGCACTTTGCCCTGGGAGTCGCACGTGAAGGGGGTGCGGTTTTTTAAAAAGGAAATCGAGTATTTCGTGCCGTCATTTGCTTCAAGGCTGATTCGCGCCGGGTCCCGGGTGGGCGGATAGAACTTCGCGCTTTTCAGTCCCAATTCATGCGCCCGAGCCGGTATTGTCAGTTCAATGGCCATAGGACTCTTTACTATTTTCCAGTCTATTATTCGTTTGCCCCGTTCTGAAATCGGCCCGGTGGATATTTTTTTCCAATGGAACGGTTCGTCCGTTTTCGGTCCAAACGTTTTTTTACTCCGGTTTCGTTGAGGCGTACGTTGTCCATATGCCGGAAAGCAAAGAACGCAAGGAAGCCAAGGAGTCCAATGAGACCCGGGTTTTGAAAGAATCCCGTGACTCCAAAGATGCCAAGGAATCCAAAAGCAAAGAGTCCAAGGAAAAAGACAAGGACTCCCGGGAAACCAAGGATGCCAAAATTGCGGACGACGCCAAAACCGATTCCAACGGCTTCACCAAGCGGAAGTTCCTTTTCGTCTCCGACATCGCACTTATCCACGATTTGGCGTGGGACGTTTCCAAGGAAGGCCATTTGGTCAAATATTTCGTCAAAGCCGCGACCGAACAGGATGTGGGCGACGGCTTTGTGGATAAGGTGGATGACTGGAAGGAGCACAAGGACTGGGCGGATTGCATTGTTTTCGACGACACCGGTTTTGGCGAGGAGGCGGACAAGCTTCGTAAATCCGGAAAGCGCGTGGTGGGCGGCTCGGTCTATTCCGATTTATTGGAAGAGGACCGCGAATTCGGCCAGGAAGAGCTAAAAGCGGCCGGCGTGAATATCCTGCCGAAGACCAATTTTTCAGATTTTGATTCCGCCATTGAATTCATAAAAAAAAATCCAGGCCGTTACGTCATCAAACCATCGGGGCACGCCCAAAGCGAGAAGGAACTATCTTTCATCGGCCAGGAAGAAGACGGACGCGACCTCGTGGAGATGTTGGAGCATTACAAAGCCGGTTGGTCGAAAAAAATAAAGGAATTCCAGATCCAAAAATTTGCCAGCGGCGTGGAAGTGGCGGTCGGCGCTTTCTTCAATGGTTATGACTTCGTGTATCCTATCCACGTGAACTTCGAGCACAAGCGCATGTTTCCGGGTGACATCGGTCCCAACACGGGTGAGATGGGAACCGCCGCCTTCTTTACGCAACCGAACAAATTGTTCCAAGACACGTTGCTCAAGATGAAAGACCGCCTGCTGAAAAGCGGATATGTGGGGTATATTGACGTCAACTGCATCGCCAACAGCCGGGGTGTGTATCCGTTGGAATTCACTTCGCGCTTCGGCTACCCCACCATTTCCCTGCAAATGGAAGGCGTCAGCGGTGGTTGGGGTGAATTTCTGTACAAATTGGCCAACGGTGAGACTGCCGAAATCAAGACTAAGAAAGGCTTCCAAATCTGCGTGGTGGTGGCCGTACCGCCATTTCCATTCAAGGATGCCGATAGTTTCCGCAAGTACTCGGAAGACGCAACCGTCTTGTTCAAAAAACCCAACCGTGAGGGCGTGCATTTGGGCGACGTCAAATTAAGCAAGGATGGCGATTGGCATTTGGCAGGACAATCGGGGTACGCCGTCATTGTGACCGGTTCGGGCACCACCATGGAGGAAGCTCGCAAGCAGGCCTACGGCCGTGTTGAAAATATCATGATTCCCAATATGTTCTACCGCACCGACATCGGCGAGCGCTGGCGCAACGACGGGGATAAGCTGTTGATTTGGGGCTATTTGTAAAATCCCGGATTTGTATTCGCCATCGATTCCGTCTCGGCGCATTTTTTATGCATTCGGCTCCAAGTGTCTGTGATGGTCGAATCAAAAACCAAATCCAATTCCGAACCCATCGAACCGGTCTTCAAGATCCAACGCGCCGCGGACCGTCATTTTTCCTCCCACGGCTGGCTCCAGACTTTTTTCTCATTCTCATTCGCCGATTACTACGACCCGCAAAACCTCAATTGGGGGGCCTTGCGGGTATTGAACGACGACCTCATCGCGCCGAAATCCGGCTTTGAAACTCATCCACACAAGGATATGGAAATCCTCACCTACGTCCTGGAGGGGGAGTTGGAGCACAAGGACAGCTTGGGCCACCATGGCGTGGTCAGAAGCGGCGGGGTCCAATACATGTCTGCCGGAACCGGCATCCTGCATTCGGAAAAGAACGCCGGAACCAAACCCTTGCACCTGTTGCAGATGTGGGTCGTTCCCTCACAGACCGGCTTGACGCCCAATTACGGCCAATTGGATTTGAGCCAAGATGACCGCCTGAACCGTTTGCGCTGCGTCGCATCGGGCCAAAAAAACGTCCGCGCGGACATTGCCATCCATCAAGATGCTTCATTTTACATCGGCTGCCTTGAAGCACAAAAAGTCTATCACTCGTTTGCATCCGGACGCCTCGGGTTTTTGTTCGTCGCCAGCGGGAAAATTACGGCCAACGGCCACACCTTGAAGCGCGGGGATGCGGTACGGATGGCAAGGATAGAACCGCTGGAATTGGATGGGACCGGCGAGGTCGTGGTGTGGGATTTGCCGGAGGTGGGTTTGCTTTGATCCAACGCATTTTTGAAACGCTTCACACCGGCGATGGCGCACTTTCATTCCTTCGGCATGTTGCTACTGAAATCCGTGATGGCAAGAAATATTTCCATTATACCGCTGGTTCTGCCGGCCATCAAACGACGCGTATCCGCCTAACCAATCTCCGGAAACAAATTCTTCAATGGTACGACGAAGCGGCGTTGCATTCCACGTCCGAATCCGGAGGCGTCTTTTTTTACCATGGGCATGGGTTTGACTTGGCGTTCCGTCCGAACCACGTGCGGCCCAATCCGGATGCGTCCCGTCATTTCAGCGTCATTTTTCCAGCTCCCTTGATGCGTGAAAATCCCTTCGCAAGGTTGGTTGTGCCCTCTCGTCCAAAAATTTCGAAAAGAGCGCAAGCCGAACCGTTTTTGGCCCGACTTCCCAAAAAGCGTGGTTCCAAGCGCAAACCGTATGGCCCGGATTCGGACGATTGAGCCGGATTTTTCTTATTTTTTTAATGTCGTTTTTCTCTTTAGACTGTCCTTTTTGTCAACCAAAACCGTCCGCGTTTATATCATTGCCAAAACCGCTGAGATGTTGTGGCCGACCTCTTCGATTTGTCCGATTCGCTTGAACAACTGCTCATCATCGCAGGTTTAGCCGTGGCGGGCCTTACGCCGCTTTTGGACGTCGGTGGCGCCATGGTGGCAAGCGGCATCGGCCTGATGTGGAGCAAAGGGGAAATCGGCTGACGCGTCCGGGTCTGGCTTTTTAGCCGAAAAATATACGGACGACGTCCCGCTCAATTCATGGCCAAAAAAATGGCTTGAAATCACGCTTTAAAACCCGTCTTGCCACAAAGAGTTTCCCTTTGCCGTCGTACCCGCAGGCCCACCCATCACAATGCCTTCGAGCATTGTGTGGGCTGGTCGGACCAAAAGAAAACGTTTTTGTGCCGTCTGCGGTATGTGCAATGGATAGGGACCCTTTGCCGGGGTAGCTCAGCCTGGTTAGAGCGCTAGCTTGAAAGTCATTTTCAAGGCGAAACTCATATGCCCGACCTGCCATATGCGCAGGCGGAAAACAAAAGCTGACCAATTGAGCTTGGGAAATCTAGAGGCCGAGAGTTCAACTCTCTCCCCCGGCATTAACCCATGGGCTCAGTTCCCACTTGGCACGAAATTGACCATGTCCTCAAAAATATGTACAATTGGGCAATTTTAAGCTCTGGCCCACTTTGGGGCTTGTCGAACGCCACTTTGGCCCCTTTTTAAAGCAAAGGCTCGATTTCTTTCTTTGTTTTTCCACAATTCGAGCACGTTTCGCTCAAAACGTTCAATTGTGGATTTTTAACTACCGTTTTGCTTGCCGATTGTCCACTTCCGCGATAATTCACGACTCCTTTTCTTTTCGGAAGATAGTGGACTTTGATGGTTTGTTTCTGGCAGAATGGACAATACCAGATTTGTTCGGCAGGTTCCCACATCATCATGCACCTTGTGAGGTCCAATTTTGGGCCAACAATTCGGTTTGTTCCAAAACAGTTTTTATTGCCTCTACTCGCTTGTCAGGTGGATAATCGTATTTCTTTAGCAAATTTTTGACCATGATTCGTAGACGTGCGCGGACGTTTTCTTTTTTCTCCCAATCTATCGTCACGTTATTTCGAAGCGTTGAGGTTAGTTCTTTGGCAATTTTGCACAATACCTGGTCGCCAAGCACTTTGACCGCGCTGTCGTTGACTTCCAACGCATCGTAAAACGCCAATTCATCGTCGGTGAGGCCAAGTTTTTCTCCGCGTCCGTGGGCTTTTTTCATATCTTTGGCCAAGTCGATGAGTTCAGCAATAACCTGGGCGGTTTGAAGGGTGCGGTTTTGGTAAGCTCGTATTGTTTTTTCTAGCATTTCACTGAATGTCTTTGATTGGATGAGGTTGTTCTTTTTTCTGACCTTGATTTCATCACTCAGTAGTTTTCTAAGCATTTCTAGTGCCAGATTTTTCTGGGGCATGGTTTTGACTTCTGCCAAAAAATCGTCGGAAAGAATTGAAATGTCAGGTGTTTTGATGCCGGATGCGGCGTAAATGTCGATGACTTGGTCGGATGCCACCGCTTTGGAAACGATTTGATTGATGGCGGAATCCAGTTCTTCGGTCATTTTGCCCTCGGAAGCCGTGGCTTTGGCCATTGCGGCTTTTACGGATTGGAAAAAACCCACTTCGTCTTTCAGTTCGAGCGCTTCGGGATTGGGTACGGCTAATGCAAATGCTTGGGATAGTTCGTTGACGTGTTGGAAGAGTCGTTCTTTGCCTTTTTCTTGGGCCAACACATGGTCTATGGCTAACGGAATAACGGTTAGGCGTTGCTTTGGTGTTCCGTTGAATGCCTTGGAGTAGTTGAAGCCGTGGAAAAGGTTTTGCACGATTTCGATTTTGTAACCGTTTAGTTTCGTAGGCGGTTTTCCGCCAAATCATGGACAAACTCGATGAAGTTTTCGTTCTGCAAACGCGCCGTCTGGAAAAAACTCATTAGCACGGCTGTATCGTTCGCGCCGTGCTCCGACTGACTCC
>JACRGH010000026.1 GCA_016212375.1 Microcaldota archaeon | reverse complement strand
TGGGAGTCAGTCGGAGCACGGCGCGAACGATACAGCCGTGCTAATGAGTTTTTTCCAGACGGCGCGTTTGCAGAACGAAAACTTCATCGAGTTTGTCCATGATTTGGCGGAAAACCGCCTACGAAACTAAACGGTTACAATTCAGGATATTACACTTTGTGCACCAATAAACCCATTAAATAAGCTTAATTTTTTTTACCGACTCTCGCATTCCCATTACGGAGTCATATTCACGCACGCGATTATTCCCAAAACGTTTAAAATGGTTCTGCCCGATTTTCGAACCGCTTAAAATAAACAAATCCGAATGCGCATCAATAAACTTCATCAAAGGATTCTCAAAACCCGCATGCTCCGACAACCCAATCGTTGGAAGATTCAAATACGCGCCCTGAGACAAAAAGAACATAAACTGATCACGAGGATCATCATACGACGAAAACTCCGAACGGTTCAATAAATTTAAACGGGGCTCAACTTTTTCCGCAATAAACGTTTCCGCGCCTTTCTGATGCTCTCGTAGAGCCAACAACGCGTACGCATTCACCGAAGCTGAAGAATCTGAAAGATTATTCTCTCTTAAAAAAGAACCATAATGTTTTTTCATTGCCATTTTCAATCCCTGCAAACTTAAAGTCGACGCCATTGAACCCAACTGGTCCCATTTAGCAAAAAAAGATTTGTCTCCACGCGCCTCACGAACCAACGCGTTTGTTTTTCTATCCGTAATTTGGCCAGATTCGGGATCAGAAAACTTGAATAAAGGACGAATCCAAGGAAAATCACGCAGGAAAAGACCTTGACGCGTCATACGGTTCAGCAAAAATGATTCTGCCGCAAAAACAGCCTGCTTCCGCGCCTGCTCACGAACCAATGCGGGTAAAACTAACCGTTTGTTCGGTACATCAAAATCAAAACCAACGCCGCTAAGCTTCAACAAATCCAAAAAACCCCACCCCCCCCAAAAAAAGCAATTTTCATGAACAACCATGCGCACAAGTAGTGCCGGAATCCACCTGATATTCAAAATCAGGATCAGTTGCAGGATTATTATCTGAAATCCTAACCAACTCATCCGTTAGCGGTTTATTGCTAGAAGTAACTGGCGAAAATTCCGAAACCGGCAAACGCACATGCACATCACCGCCACGCGGCAAATGCATCAAATCCAAAAGCTGGTTGCCATTTCGAATGTCTCCGAAATTCGCGTCCACTAACATAAAGTTAGTCGCTACTTTTCCATGGCTACTACACGAAGCCACTGCAGTCGCCATCCGAGTCACCTGATACAAGTAATCACCGGACAGTGCTTGGATATTGCTCGATTTAAACTTGACAAACATAATTAATTGGCCGCCTTGGTCTTGGAATTCAACATTTTCAACCGCCCAATTCGAGTAAAAATGCAGGAACGACTCCGCATCCGAATGCAATAAAGCATCTTTGGCTGCATTCCATTCGGCGTCATTCATCGTACCCCGGTATTTTTGTTCATTTGCTAAAACCTTTTCCTGGACCAACTGGGTTAGTTGTCGTTTTTCATCCGCAGTCTTACCTTTTTTACCCGTCAATTCCAATATTCGGCGGTCAGTACGGAGGTCCTGCAACCCTTGCATGAACGATTCCTGCCGCTGGAATCCTGATAATCGATCATGCTGAAATTCCAAATTGTCGGCAATACGGATGGTGAACAAAAACGGCTTTTCAAAAACATCAGCCGGAATAAAACCACGCATAAGCGTCTCACCGGCGTGCAAATACTCAGAGTCATGCGCCACATGCACCTCCGCATGCTTGCCGCCATGGTTTTCATCATGATCCGGACTGTCATGATTATGCTTGGCTACCGCTTCGATGAAATCATTTTTTAACAAATCTCGTTTGCTAGCCGGAAGCGAGTCAAACAAGCTAGATTCCTGTTTGAAAATGGCATCCACCATCCGCGCTCCAACTTCAGAGTGGGTAAACTTATCCAAAGCCACATTATTGTCTTTCTGGTATTTGGCTAATTCCGAATAACCCACATCATGCAATAACCCCAAGTACATAATCAACGCATCCGCGGCTTCCTTAGCCCGGCCCGCATGACCTGCCGTTTCCAAACTTTTCAAATCATATTTGTCGATAATAGAATCCCGGATAGGCGAAAACGATTCAGCCAACTTGTACGACAATTCCGCCACCCGAACGCCATGATCGGCACCATGGGATACATAGAACTTGATGTCATCCGCATGCTGTTTGGACAATAACTCGAAAGTCTTTTTCAAAACCCGATCCTTTACAGCGGCCGCATCGGCAAATTCAGAAGTCGTACTCAATTTGTCAAATTTGTTCAAGAAACGACCCATTTCAGCCGGATAACTGGAAAATACGCCGCCAAGAACTTTACCCCCATCACTTAATAGGTATGCATTCGATTCAGGAAACTCGAGAATTTTTTGATCAAAGGGCAACTGACCGTCCCCACCGTTATCTCCACCCGGCGTTGTCTTCTCCTCCAACAAAATGTTCTTCTCACGGGCATAATCCCTCAAATAGTTTTCAGACCGTTCATAAAACTTAGGCAACGCCCGGACGTTTTTATCAAGAGGATTTCTAAAATGATTGGCAAATGATCGAGCCAAAGCAAGATCCCCAGTCGCAGAAGTCCAAATATGCTGAGGCCGACCCGGATAACTATCTTTTCCACCACTATATGCATCAAACCCAAGCCCCAAAAAAACACCGGGTGAGATTTCATCCAATTTCTGGAATTCCTTCAATTTCCCAAAAGCTTTCCGCAAAATCCGCTCAAACTGGGCCTTCCCTTTTTCTGCACCCAACGCTTTAATGTAAGTTTCACGAACCACATCCAAATACTCCCTGACCAACTGAGGACTCTGACGTTCTCCTAAATCAAAATCATTCTTCAACATGTCAAAAATCAAATTCTCTTCCGGAGGGCGGACCCTCAATTGAGAAGCAGCCAAATCAAACGTCTCAAACGACCCATCCCCATTCATATCAAAACGAGAATTACGAAAATCACCATCCGCTACGCCCACATTGGACTCGATATTGCCATCTTTATCAAATTTCGAGCCCAACAAGGAAAACAACGCATCAAATTCTCCACGCCGCTTCATCATCTTAGACAGGACAGCTGAATCCGCGGTAGAAACAAGCTTAAGCGGATCCTCACCACGCGCCAGTTTCTGCACCCGGGCCGAAACTCCACCCTCTTTTGAAGAATATTCGGCAAAAATCTTAGACGTGACCGGCTTAAGCGAAGACAACCAAACCGGATCCGCGCCCTCAAAACCCTTTCTTTGCAGCCACTTCGACGGATCAGACCCAGCATCCTCAAAAATTTTCTGAAAAACCCTCAAATCCGCAAATTCACTATTCGAACCATCCAATTCCTTGCCAAATTTAAGAACAGCCGGAATGTCTTTCCCGTTTTGTTTTCCCGCACTAATCAGAAACGCGGAACGCTCGGCACCCTTGCCAAGCAATTGGGGCACAACACCAACCGGCTCCCCTTTAAACGCATCTCGAGCCGACTTGAGAACAGCGGGCAACTGCTCATTAAGTTGAATAAGTACCGACTGGGTTTCCGCATCATGGGACGAATACTTTTTGAAACCCACATCAAAACCAGTTGGATCCAGCACAGGATCACCAGGCGCGACATCATGCAAACCAATGACCTGCGACAACGCGAACGCGGCCATCGAACCGTCCGCAACAGCTTCCGTTTCCCCATCAATTTTCTCTTTTACAGCGGCATATTCATCCGATTTGGAATCCAGCTTTTCCAACCGCTTCTCCGCCATCTTCCGATAACCTTCCGGCGAAATATTAGCCAAAACAAAAGCGCTTCGATCCGAACCAAAATCACCCAATGCTTTCGGCAACTCCGGATCCAAAACACCCATGACTTTAAGAGCAAACACTTCATCCCAATCCGCCTTGTCCGCGATTTGCTTCTTACGGAATTCCTTAAACCCATCCCGCAATTTGGCAAAATCAGCAGAACTATCCATGGCGCGCAACCCGTCCCTCAAAAGCGGACGCATGGACTCCGGAACCTTATCACGCAAAACCTTGTACGCCTTGACGCGCATTTCCTTCAAACGTGCCTGGGCGTGCGTACCCCCGCCCGCAACAATATCCGGATGGATCATATCACGCAAAAGCTGAAAATCAGAATCCTTTTGAATACCCTTTGAAAGATACAACAACAAGTTGGACAAACTTTCCATCTTCCGGTTATTCGGACCCGTATCAAAGCGGACCTCAAGACCTGCTTCCTTCGCTTTCTTTTCAAACTCCTGCAAATCCCGGACCGCAACCGGATCAATGCTCAACGTTCCCGGTTTGGTGGGAAACTCAATCTCCCGCAAAAGACCATTAAGCGACACCAACTCAACAACATCACAATCACAAGTCACTTCACGAATCCGCCCGATAGCCTTACGAATCTCAGAAGCCAATTCCGTCTTTGCCGCCAAATGTTCCGCACTTCCCGGTTTTTCCTTCTCCAATTTAGCAAGTTTATCCCGCTTATCCTGAATCAACGACTTTTCTTCCGCAACAATAGGCGCGCTTAAATCAACCTTATGCTCAACAGCCGCAGCCTTGACTTTCTCGCGAGCCGCAACAGATACCGGTTTTTCCGTCTTCGACGGCGAATCGCGCGGAAACAACACCGCAGCATCCTTCGGAAGACTGGCACGCCCTTTTGCAGTAGCCGCCTGCTCCACCAACGCTCCACCTTGGCTCCTCTCCACAGTAACCGGCTGGGCGGAGCCAAAATCCGGCTTCAAACCCTCAGGCGCAACCTGTTTCGGCTCAGCCGGCTTGACCCCATTGACCAAAGATCCATACTCATCAGCCAAAGAAAGCTTGTACTGCCAAGAAAAATCATTGCTGACTTCCTTGGCAGAACCACTTAGGATATGGGATGAAAAGTACACATTCATTGCCAAAGACGCGCCCTGGTTGCACGCCTCCGCAATCTGCTCCCGAGACGAAGGATACTCCTCAAAATACTTCTGAAGTTCAGACGACTGCTCATAGACATCATACAACATGTTCGACGCCACGCCCACATTGATGGCAATGGCCACAGCCCGAACATACGGAACGTTATTGGCTACACCCAGAATGAGGCCAGGGGCCTGCGACTCAGCCGAATAAAAACTTTGAACCTGATCGGCAGCACACTGGCCAATACCGTTCACGACTTCAGCAATACGTTTGGAATTGGCATCCGCCTTAATCAACTCACGATGCGACGCCTTCCACTTATCTTCAAAAACGGACGCCAAAACGATTTTTTCCTCATCATCCAAGAAAAAGTACGAACCTTTGAAACTATCCGCTTTGGCCAAATCAGAGCGCATAGCCCGAACTTTAACATTGACGAACTGGTCCAACGCGTAAATTTCCTCAATCGCTTTTTTGCGGACTTTTTCATCCGGAGTAAGCCGCGCTTCCTTGACCCCGTCATAAAACATCACATCACGGGCAACGGAAGGGATATCAGGATAATCCCGATGCAAAAACACATTCGTGCCCATCACCGCACGAGACAAACGCATAAAATTCGATTTCAACAAATCCATCGAATTATCAATAAGAAGCGATTGGCCCGCATGACGCCTTGGATCGGTCCGCAAGCACTTCATGCTGGGACTTAACAACAAATCAACCGACGGCAATTCACCGCGGATGGCAAAAGACGACACAGCACCCAACGGAGCGTTATCCTTGATACACGCCGCCAAAAGATGAATACCCGCCCGATCATCCGCGCTTAATGTTGCTTCCTCAAGATAAGGATAAAGCGCAG
This sequence comes from Microcaldota archaeon, assembly GCA_016212375.1. Classification (GTDB taxonomy): domain Archaea; phylum Micrarchaeota; class Micrarchaeia; order Norongarragalinales; family Norongarragalinaceae; genus JACPGT01. Next base: position 14,044 of record JACRGH010000026.1, on the reverse strand, counting down.
GGGAGCTCAAGAATCGATACTTCAAATGGGAAAACGCATCCAACGCCACGCTTAAAGGGACGGCCTTGATTTTCGTCAAACGCAAGAAATGATTGTCAATGGTTTCCTCGTACACCGACCGGGAAGGACGAACCTTATTGAGGTAAGAGTAAAACAAACCGGAAAGAACCGGATTGCCAAAATCAAACGAAGTCAACTCGGAGACGGACTTTCCACTTGATTGATCAAGATCCTTCGGATTAATCCGCAAGTAAAGATTCATCGAATTCGTAGCCAATTGGCGCGCCGGACCTTTCTGTTCCGCAACATCCGTGCAATCCAAACCGATTTCGCCGGTATCAGAATCCTTCGTACCCGCATCGGGAGTAATCAAATCCCGCATGATCTCCTTGATGCCGTCCGGAGTTTGCGCCTTGCCCGATTCAAGGCACCGAATGATACCGGTGATGCCCAAGTAGGATTCCGAATGGAGGTTGTTTTGTTGTCCGGGTTTGTCAACCCATTGCCCATTCTTGGTAACAAAATGGATCATATTATTAGGATCAATCAGTGACCCGGCGATCTTGTTTTCGGATTGGTCCAAATCATCCCAATACCGCTGCTCCAAGTAAAGATGCTTCAACGCCAGTTTCTTGAAACCCGCATAATTGAACGTATCCGACGGGTCCAACGCGAACACGGTCGTACTTAAAAGCAAAAGAAAGAAAATGAGGAATGTTTTTTTCATAAAAATCATCGGACCTCAATCATTCGGACAAACGTATCCTGATCAGACACGACCCCATCCGGAGTCGCATAAGAAAAGGCTTTGAGCAATTCCTTCGGCGTATCCGGAGTGCGGCTTTCCAAAAACAACCGGCCGTCGGATTGGGGCACATTGATAGAAATTTGGTAAACCCGTCCCGGCAACAAATCCGCACCCCACCCGGCAACACTTGCCGAACAGGTTCCCAAGCGCTCATCGTCCAAATCATCAAACACACCTGTACGCAAAATGGTTGTTTGTGAATAACCGGACGGATACAATAATGGAAGAGAATCAGAAGAAGCCTGGGAGTTAATCGCAGAAGCTTTAGCCAAAACGGAATTCTCAAAATCAGTCAGTGCCGCCGTAGCCTGCCCACAATTGCAATAACCGTTGGAACAATCAGTAAAACGAAGTTGACGCGATTGGACTTTTGCCGATTCAGCCAACACGTCCTCTTCCGCCCACGACAAATCACCTGCCAATTCCTCACGCTGGAAAACCATTTGTTGGCCAGTTGGATACGTGTTAATTGTCACCGAACACGCGGTAGTGCTTGCAACAGGCAAGATTTCAACCATGGCAATAGAATGGCCAGGCACCGCACGACTAAACACCGAACCGCAAGCAAAAGTCATAGTTTGCGGATAATTGTTTGTCAAAAATATTGTTTTCTTGACGGATTTGTCTTTCACCGTGTAAAAAGAAACCCGTTCAGGCGATGCGTAAGCCAACTGGTTGGGCGGAATATGTTTCACTAAAACGGTGAACGGCATGTCCACGCGTTGTGAACCGAACGAAGCTGTAACTTTGCCTGAAACTTGATCCCCCGGAATATTTAGCAAACCGCCTTGCCAAAGCGTCCGCGCATCCAAAGTCACTAAAGCGCTAAAGGTTCCCGAATCTTCATCCTGCACCATTTCCACAGACGCACTGCCACCTGACAAATCCGATGAAACGGACAAAGACGGCGTCTGGTCCGAATTCAACGGCACCGGCAACTTCAACTTCTGCAACGGCACCAACTCAGACAACACGGAGCCGGCGGAAGGCTCGGGATCCAATGGAATGGTTTGGTCAAACGAATACAAATCGTAATTATTGTCAAAAGCGTTGACCTGGGTTTTCGCCATTGAGGACCCTTGGAAGAAGTTTTCCAATAATGCGCCAACCGTCTTCTTGGTGAACAACAATAACCGCAAATCAGATACCCCGGACAGCGGGTTTCCAGAGGCTACGAGCGCACTTCCCGCGCTGGCCGAAATGAAACTTGGGACGTAAATGTTTTCACTACCGGAAGAATATTTCGTCTTATCATAGGAAATAAACGTAGGCGTGTCGACCGGATTAGGGGTTGAAAACAACGTCTTTTGCGTCCATTGCCCGTCGCCATAGGTGAATTGGTCAAATCCTTTGTCCGTTGTTGAAAAAAGCATGGGCACACCATCCGAGGTAATCGCAATCCGGCCGGCGACACCTTGGAAAGAGGACGCAGTAGGTACGGAAAAAACATGCAAATCTGTTTTTGCACCCAGTTTTTTCGCTAAACGGATTGAGTCAAACCCAAAGACGACTTGCGGAGTTTGAGAGTCGGCCGAATCGACTATTACGAAAGGGTACTTCTTTTGCGTCATGGCGGATTCTATCGCGGCCCGGAGGGGTCCGCCGTCAACTATTGGGTCGACTTGAAAGTTGGGGATTGCATTTTCAGCGGTTACTTTGGACAGCCAAGTTTGGGCCTCAACGCAAGAAGGACAATCGCCTCCGGAAAACAGTTTTTGAGTAAAAAGGTAAACGCCCCGGATATCCGGTTTTAATTCAGGAGTTATAACAGATGCGGGAATCAATTGGTAAACTCTCTTGAATTTGTAACCACCGCACAACGCAGTATCCGAATAATAACAGCTATTTGTGAAAAGCATATGGAGATTGCCATTTTCGTCAGAGACTGCGTCCGCAATGGTAACGTCGTGACCACTTGGGGAATCGGAATAGACCTCAACGGGCTTGAAATAACCGTTTGAAACATTTTGGGAAACACGGTATTTTCCAACGTTGACCGAGTTTCCAGAATCGTCTTTTACATACATAGTATTCTCATTAAAACCAATGACGTTTCCGTCTGGAAGTGAAATATATTTTGTGAAATAATAAAGAGGTCCGGCACTGCTGAGTTTGAATCCGGCATTCCCGATTTGCGTCCACTTCGTTCGAAGATCCGAAAATTCTTGGCCGACTTCTCGGTAAGCATAAAGTTTACCGTATTCGGTGAAAAAGTAAACACCGTTGCTGTATCCTGAGAATCGTAATCGTTGTTTTAAATTAGACGGATTGCCTCTTGAGACCAACACATCACGCGGTTGTTCTCCATCAGCAATGATGACTCTTAAATCCGAAGAATTTTCATAAGTGGTGATTTCTCTTGATCTGCTATGACTTTTTTGGCTATATATGGAATAAAATAAGTATACTCCGTCTTTAGCGGTATTGGCCATGCCTTGAAAATCGGAGTAATACAAAGTATCCGTGCGGTCTATTCCCGGTGGTCCCGAACGTATTTCAAAAAGCAGGCTGGCACCGGATCCAATTTCATTGTCGCAATCAACCCCGGGAATCCAATCTCGACCGGGTTTACTATGACAACCCCATTTTGGATCGCTAGGGCATATGCATTGTATCGGGTCTATTGCTCCACCAGGGAAACTAACACTCACATAGGGCATCGAATACTCTCCGTTCGCATTCTTTGTTGCACAATATGGGAGGTAACCAGAATTGAGTTCTTGCTTAAAAGAAAAACCACCAGGAACACTACCGATTAAATGCGAGCCAGTATACGTTCCCGCCCTAGGCGCGCTTCCAGTTAAGACAACGTAGGGATTGAAAGCTCCGTCAAAACCAGTAGTAATACTTGCGGTATAGACGCCGGAGTTACCGGTCTTCGTGACTGAAGAAAATGACCCGCAATTTTTCTTTCCAATCGTCGCATCGCACGCTTCTTGCAAACTGACACATTGTTTATTAGTCGGCAGCTCGAAAGTCGAGCTTGAATATTCATTATCGGGAAGAGGATTTTGAGTCTTCAAAAAAGTCCACGTTTTTCCATCATCCTTGGAAACAGCCAACGAAGTCGAATAATAGGTTTGAAACTTATATTGGTCGATTTTTTTTACTACGGGTTGCTGGAAAGCCAAATACAGGTTTCCTTTTTTGTCCTTGATGAAACCGTTATTCGAGATGCCGAATCCATTCCCTCCCGCCGCTTTGGCCAAATCATCCACCGGCAAATCTGTTGCTTTAAACGAAAGCTCATTTGGATCAGGAGTCGGCGTAGGAGTAACCACCGGAGTATCACCAGACGTCTGTTTAGGCGGAACCTGGCATACGTAAGCCGAAGACGCCAAAGAATCATCTTGAGGCCGGCACTCCAAACCACTCTGACACACAACCGAAGCAAACGGATCGCATTCCTCGTTGAGCTTGCCGGGTTCAACGGTTTTTTCAGTACCTATAGCACCCGGTAATGGCTCTGATGAAGGCGACGAGCTTTGCGAAGATTTTTCTTCATCAAATGAAATCCACGGCTTGGAATCCTCTACTTTAATTTTACCCAAGTCAAAAGGCAACGGCGTAGGCGTTGAACTATCAGAACCAGACTGCTGACAAGATAAACCCGCAATATTGCTGTTCTTATCGGGAATACAGGACAACCCCGTACAACAACTTGAAGAGCCGCCCAACACACAGGTTTTATCTTTCACCAGACATCTTGGAATTACAGTTACCGTCGGAGTTCCTTGACTTTTTTCTTCCAAACACTTCCACGTCAAAAACCCGAATAGTCCGTCTCCTGCGGCTTGGCAGCTTAATCCGGTGGCGCATTTTTTGTCTAAACTTCCAGGTAGGCCACTGGTGGCGGCGCAACCTTGGCCTTCAGAAATAAAATCGGAGGCGCCATCTTGCGGGCTTACGGATGGATTTGTGTTTGCAGAAGCGGGTGGAATTGGCGTTGGGTCGTTTTTGGAAGAACACAAAAAGTCCAACAAGCAACCGCCTTGTGCTTTGCCTTTTTTATGGGCCAATTCCTTGTCTTTGATTTTGCCGATGGCCGCATCCACTTCGGCCGATAGGGCAGTTGCGTCTTGAGCGTCCGGCTTGAACTCGATTATGACGCGGAACGCCTGACCCTCTTTGAGCGTGACGCGGTCCCAAGATAGGTCGGAAGCTTCCGAATTTTCTGGGTTAGCATTGATGCTGGAGGAGGCCGGATGGGTTTTTAGGATACGATTGGCGGCAATCGGAACCGTCATGGAAAAGCCGTCCGCGTAATCCACGGTCGGCGCGTACGTGTAGATGGCGCGCAGCTTGCCGTCCTTGGGCGTCAACAACTTGAGCGACCATCCGGTTTTCACATCCTTGTTCTGAGCATTGGAACCGGCCTGCTTTTCCAATTCGGAAGCGGCGGGAGTTTGATCTTTTTCGCCCTTGGCCGCGGTTTTCTGCTCGTCCGTAATCTTGGTCAACGGGTTGACTTTGACATGGGAGCCTGAAGGCAATGAATCCCAGGAATAGACGAAGCGGCCATCGGTTGCAGTCGTAACGGTTTGGATATCAAGTGAAGTGATGGTTTTGTCGGCTTGGACCAGGAAAAATTGGTATTTTCCGGACGGCAGTGGGACGGAGAATGCGTAAGCGGTCGTTGGAGCTGTGTCAGCCGTTGCGGCCACATCATCAAAAGAAAGCGAAGAAAAAAGCACAGACGACGCAGGATTAGATGAACTTGAAAAACCGATTTGCGTCAAACCCGCCTGCCCAACCGAAACCGTAAACGCATCCGGATTGTAATCGGAACAATTGCACAACAACGGATTAGCGGCGTAGCCGAGCATATCGAACGACTTGGAACCGTTGAAAATGGTGACTTGGTCGTAACAGGCGGACGCTTGTTGCGCCGCGGCCTTGCACTGTTTCATCTGGACATCGGATACGCCTTGCGCGGATTGGAAAAAACTGCTTTGAAGGACAACAAGGGCCAGGACGACGATGAGGAGGACACCGCCCAAAAGCAACACATATTCAAAAGTGCCTTGGCCACGCTGAGACTGAAGTCTAGGGCAAAGATGGGATTCCCCGCTCACAAATAAACTACATGGACGCCGAATAAAAAGCTAACGACGTTATCTCCGCGAATAAAAGAATAACGATATTAAATCATGCGGCAGATTGGATAGGTGGATACGGATTTTCGCAACCTACCAACCCGCCGATTCATGCGTACGCCTAGGGGGCAAGGAGCGTTCGAATACGTACTTTTATTGGGCGGAGTCATCCTGATTACGACTCTTTCACTTGCCGGGTTGCTCAACGCCGAACCCAAAGTGGACTCCCAAAAACAATGCGCCTTGGCCGCAAGGCAGGCGTTGGGCTGTTTTGACGTCAATGGGATTTTCCAGGAGGATTCCACATTTGATTTTGCAAGCCAAAACGCGTATTGCAACTGTTCCAACGCCCAAACCGGCCGGGGCGCGACATCGGCAACGCCTTCGGTAACGCCAACACCGCCGCCCTCGCCAAATCCCACTGCAACGCCTACCTCCAATCCTTCAAACACACCTACGGTTACGCCGACAGTAACTCCTTCCCCGCAACCGTCTGCGTCTCCGTCCGTGACTCCCACGGCTACACCTACTGAACTTCCGACTTTAACGCCGACTCCTACGGCAACCGTTATCCCGGAACCGGACAAAATGCTGTTCTTGTGCGAGTACAAGATGAACGGTTTGATTGGCGCGTATGAAAATCGCTTTGTCAGCAACACCGATTGTGGAATGGCCGGCCCGACACTCGTCGGACCCTTCGGAAAAGTATACTCGGCCGCCCAACCCAACACCGCACCGCTATACCAATGCGGTATTGGACTCCAACAAACGGATTCATGCCCGGCCGGCGTTTCCAATTTATTGGGCTACACGCCTACCACGACGACGATGGGTTTTGAACCCGTTTACTACTGCTGGTATCTTTGGACGGATGGCTATCAGCATTCCGAATACTCATTTTCTTCGACGTGCGGGGGACGGGCGACTTTTCCAAGTCCCTTACTCGCAGCATACTTAAAACCGGCGTGAATTCACGCGACGCACATGAAAAATTCCGACGCGTTCACCTTCAAAAACAGTCCATGGACCAAGGCTCAAACCAACAGAGGGACAACGCAAAACGAATTGCGAGCGCATAGCCTAGTCCGGAAATTACGCCCGTTTGAAGTAGCCAACTGTTTCTGCGACTTGGGCGCCGGCCACGTCATCGCAAATTGGGGAAAACGTATAAAATATACTCAATGCGACATTGCGGCCGCCCATGCAACGGTAAACTAATTCAAAGCCGGTTGTTGGGTTGATTGGGGTGTAACCCAATAATCTAACGTCGGGAGAGTTGCACGTGGTTGTTCGCGATAAGCCTATTCCGCAATAGTAAATTGGTGCCGTATTTGGTTGGTTTGTTGCGTAGATTTTCCCAAAAGGCCCCAGATTTCCAAGTTCGGTGGGACATGTATCGCTGACAACCCGGTAATCATAAGAACCAAATATCATCGAAGCATCTCCCGCGAAATGGCAAAGGTGCAACTGTTTGTCCGGTTCCGGAACCGGCGTAGCGCTCGGTGCAGGAGTCGGCGTGGGTTTGGTCGTGCATGCATAAAGTGGGCAGGGGTTGTCGAGGCTACAGGGCCGTAAAGTCAAGATGGGGGAGCAGGTTAAACCGGCCGGGCAAACCTGGCCTTTGCCGCACTGCGTCCACGTCTCGTCCGGCGCGATGCACGAAACGCCGTTGGTCCCGGATTTCGGCGTCATTTGACACGTGGAACCGTCCGGGCAGATGCCTCCTCCGTTCGGACACACGTTGGACGCCATCCAGAGAGTGCAACTTGTACGGTTGGCCTCCGCGGTGCTGACCCAATACCCGCGGCCCGGTTGCAGGAGGTCTTCAGAAGTCAGACGCGTGCCGTATTGGGCCAAGTCCGTGGAACCGAAAACCGAGTAAAACACGGCGGTTGAACAATTTCCGGACACGTCTTTAATTTTGATAGGTTCTGCAGGTGCGCCGACAAGGTTCCATCCGGGTTTGAGTTCTTTTTGGTAAGTCGATGAATCGGTCTTGTTTTCCCAATATAGCCGGCACGCGCGTTCCGAATAGGTCAAATAGCCGGATCCAAAGGACATGATTGCGGATGTGTTGAACGTGGGCTTGACGGTGAAATATTCACGGATTGTCCCATCATAGCCTTGGAACAAATAGGCATCGCCGATGGTGCAATTGGTGGCCAATAAAGTCCCGGAATTCGGTGGCGCGATGGCGCTCCAGCCGGCCGGGACGTCCACATTGATGGAGCCGATTGGAACCAAGCACACGCCGGATTTGTACGGGACGTTGGCCGAAATGGCTTTGCATGAATTGACGTATTGGATGCCGTTGATGGCGCAAACCGGATCGAATTGGTCCGTGCACGTGGAGGGACACGAACCGGAAATGAATGCGACGCGGTCCAACGATGCTTCACAGGAATTCAGATAGGTGATTCCGTTCGAGCCGCAAACCGGGCTTCTCGCCTGGGGGCAGACGGGTGTCGCGTTGCAGGAAGAGCCCGAGCATATGACCGTGGCCGATACGTTGACGCAGGCTTTTTGGACTTGGATTGAAATAAGGGAAATGTTGGCGTTCGTAAGTTTGGCCAACGCGTCGTTGCCGGCGGTCGTCTGGCCCAACGCGTAGGTACAATCCGGACTGAACGCGGAACATAAGACGGATTGGTTATTACGGACAACGAATGCCGCCGTATTGGAAGAACTGATGGCGGAGAGCGAATAATTGAATCCGTTGGCGGCGAAATAGGTGGGCCCGTTGGCGGCCTGGGTGCAAACAAAGAAACGCATGGCGGTCACGTTTTGGACCGTGCCATTGTCATGAATCGTCTGATTGTTGGGACTGGTGTTATTGGAGGAGTTGGATGAATTGTTTTGTGTCGTGTAATTCAATGAAAGGACCACGTTATTGGTGCCTGCGGTCAAGTTGATGTCTTTTGACGAAGAGGGAATGCCCGAAGCCGCCGTCGCATTGATGCGGATTGTCCAATCCGCTTCCAAGCCTTGGAATTGCGCCAAACCGTTTTCGTTCGCCGTAGCCGAAGAAAAAGGTACATAGTTTCCACCCACGCGCTTGAATAGGCCGATCAGGGCCGACTTGGATGGAAGACTTTGAACATCCGTCACGTTGACCAAAACGGAAGCGGCGGGAACGGATTGGTTTGAAACCAAAAGTTGGAGAGTAAGTTCAACGGATTCTCCGGACGTGAAGTTCTTGGAGACGTCCTGGTAATTTTGCTTCGTTGCCAACAGGTTGAATTTTTTGCCCGTTTCCAAATACGCGGAAACCCGGCCGTCCACGGACGTCAATTCATCCACGATGGGCGGACTGGAATAAATCTGGACCCGGGCTCCGGGCAGGGCGTTGCGATTTTGGTCCAACACGATGACCCGCGTCAGGGCCGCACCGGAGGATCCCTGGCTGAGAAGCAAAAAGCCGACCTCCAAGGTTTCGTTCGCGATGGCAACGGTCTGGGACTCAACGAGGGCATAGCCATCCGCTGCGACTTTGACAATAATCGAGCTGTCTTTTTTGACTCCGGCGTCCACGAATCCGGATTGGTTGGTCTGGCCTTGGACCAAAAATGCCGAGGTGGAGGCATCCTTGAGCGTTACGATGGCGTTAAACACCGGCTTGCTGTTTTGTTTGTCCTTGACTGAAACCCTCAGACGGGCGTCGGATTGGTATGCGCCTTGTTTGAATGAATCGTAATCCGCAAAATCGGATTGACGGTCATCATGGGTTGGAATCACGACCGGAGGGGATGGCAACGGCAACGGACCAAAGGGCGGAGGCGTGGGGGCGGACAACCCATTTGCGTCGGAATTAGAAATGGTCTTTAGTCGAATCACGGCGGATAAAGGATTATCGGGCGTATAGTCGACGGAAGAAGGACGATAATCCGGATGGGAAGCCCTAATTTGATAAGGAACGGTGGAAACCAACCTAACGTTCACGCGCCCGTTTTCAGTGCTCGCGTTGGCGACTTCAAATCCGTCCAAGTCAAAAAGTTGGACCGATGCGCCGTTGATGGGCCGGTCTTGTTCATCCGAGACGAGGATGGTCATACCAAAAGAGGATTTGGGAATCATGACGATGAACGAAACGAAAAGAATCAACAACATGGCGCCGATGAGGGCGAAGCGGAGCTGTTTTTTCTCGTCAATATTTTGGACATACTCATCCAAGTCGGCTAAAAAATCATGGATGCGATCGACACACCGCTCAACCAATTCGGAAAAAGACATATTCTCTTGGCAAACATAACCAAGAACCGGCTTATTAAATCGATTCATTCGTAACGCAGTTGACCGCGCGGCAACGTCGTGAACTACCGCGGGTTAAAGCCGGCAGTGTTTTCGGCAATTGGCTCCAAAAAAAGAAGGACGTTATTCCGTCTTGTCCTTCTTCCCTTTGCCACCGCTGAACGATTTCAACAAGTCCAACAGCTCCACTGGGAACAGCACGACGGTATTGGAAGGCGATGGACCCAGGCCATCAATGGTCTGCAACGCCCGCAGCTGCAACGCGGCCGGGGAAGATTCCATGATTTTCGCGGCCGCGGCCAAGTTCACGGCCGCAAGCTTATCCCCTTCGGATTTGGTGATGTTGGCGCGTTTTTCCCGCTCGGCCGAGGCCTGTCGCGACATGATGCGTTTGAGATCTTCCGGCAATTCGATGTCCTGCATCTTGATGGATGAAATATCAACGCCCCAGGGGTTGGTTTCTTTGTCCACCAATCCGCGGATTTCCTCGGCGATCTTGTCGCGGTCCGTCAGCACTTCATCCATCGTGGCATTACCCACCACGTCCCGCAATGCAGTTTGGGCGTATTGCGACACGGCGTATTGGTAATCCTGGATTTTCAGCACGGCGTCTTCCGCTTTTTCAACCTTGAAGTAAACAACGGCGTTGATGGCCACCGGCACGTTGTCTTTGGTCATGGCTTCCTGTTTGGGAATGTCGACGGTGCGGATGCGCATGTCCACGCGGATAAGGGTTTGGAACATCGGGACGACGAAGTTGACGCCCGAATCAGCCGTCCGACTGTACTTGCCCAAGGTCAGCACCACGCCTTTTTCCCACGCGTTGAGGATGCGGATGGAACCCAGGACAACCAGGACGATGACAAAAACCAGAATCTCGATAAGGACCATAACAGATACCCCTCCTAACTGAAAACAGTAGGTAGAGGGAGTATTAAAAATGAAGATAAAGCGCATCGAAATGGAAAAAAAGAAAAAACGGAACCGTAAAACGCAAGGGAAAACAAACCCAAAAACGAAACCGCCTGAAAAAACCGGCCCCTAAAAACCGCCTTAAAAAAATCAGCCAAGAAGTTCTAGGTAGTGCCGCCCCCGCATGCCCACAGCCGCCCCCTCTTTTTCCGCCCGTCTTGAAACTGCCTTGATTTGCGCGTTGAGCATGTCGTCGAACGAGTCCACGCCGGTGACGATGCCCAACGAATGGCTCCATTTTTCGGCCCGGCTCACGTCCACGTAGCCGCACGCCAGCCACACCCAAGGCTTGGAATCGGAGACAATTGCCAACAGGGCGCAGCCGTCCAATTGGAGGCGGATGGCGGAAAAGGACTTGCCGGAAAGGGTAATGATTTGAGAAAGAACGCGGGACATGGGTTTCAAAACGTTTGGGAACAACGCAGTACTAAAGCAAACCGCTACGTGTGGCCCAACCGCCATAGAGCGGTTTTTTATGGCCATGAAAACCAATGAAACCCATGTGGGTTGCCGAGTTTAAGGTATGGCATGCCGGGTCGGCACCGCGCGAGGCCACGCGCCTATTCGCGGCAACCATCGAGACGCATTATCTCAACGTCTTCCAGCGCAAGGGCCGCGAATACATGACCGGCGTCATGGTGATGCACGGAGCACAATCGGAGCAGGCGATGGAATACGTGATGAAAGCGTACGCCACGAAAACATTTGAGCAAGGAGTCCGGAATCTCAAGCGCGAGGGTAACCAACTGTTCTACACCGCCCCATCCATTCGGCAGTTCCACTCCACCATCTTAAACGCCAATGTCTTTTTCATCAAGCCCCAGCTCATCCGCGGCGGTACCGGTTACTGGACCGTCGCGGCCTGGGAAAAAAAGCACTTGATGGACCTGTTCCATTCCATCGACCGGCTTCCAAAGACCAAGGCGATTATCGAGCTTCTGTCCCTCAAGCAAGGCAACGCGCCCGTCTTCCCATCGTCCATCCGCCAGCAGTTGACCGACAAGCAACAGGAAGCCTTCGAATTGGCATGCGCGGAGGGGTACTATTCATCGCCCCGGAAAATCTCGCTGGAAGAATTGGCGGAAAAAACGAAACTGCCGTACACCACGTTCAAGGACCGCCTGCGCGCCGCGGAAGAAAAGATCTTCCCTGCCCTCTTAGGGTGATTTCCGCTACATGGCGGCTGAAGCATTAAGGCGGAAAAAGCGCACCACCAAAGGTATGGAAGCCTCTGAACGCGGGACGTCAAAGACGCGTGAGCGAAAAATAACGACGGATAGGTCCAAAAATGGGCCCAACGCCATGCCGTTGCCCAAAGACTTGCAAGGCGCCTTGAAACTGAAATGGGCACCCTATGCGGGCCGGAACCTATCGTATTTCCTGGCCGTGATGCACCTGCGCGAGACATACGGCAAGCTGTACCAGAAGTTGCTGGGCGTCCGATTTTCCTACCTGTTTGTCGAAGGCAACGGAGGCCAGTGGCAGATGTACCGCTCGCCGAGTGAGTCGGAACGGCTGGAGGCCTACGTCCAGAAGCGGTGCGCCGATGCGGACTACGTCCAGAACGTCTTGGACCAAAACGACGAAAACTACGCCCAGTACCGCCGCCATGCCAAAGAGTACCTGGACCGCGATTTCAAAAAAGCCACACCCCGTGAGCTTGCCGACGCATTGGAAGCCCACCGCCAATCGCTTTTGCAGATGGCATCCAGCATCTCCTGCTCCATCATCTTCGCCGGAGCCTTGGCCCGCCGACTCCAACAAACATTGCCGGAAACGGCCGTAATGATGATGGCACTACCTCTACACGAAACGCTCCCGCTAGAAGAAGAGACGCGTTTCTGGGAATTGGTGGACAAAATACAACAGGCCGGGGCCAAAAACGTAGCCGAAGCGGGCCTCAACATCGAGTTGAAAGACGCCATTAGCGGACACTTCCACGCCTTTTGCTGGTTGGATGCATATGAAAACGACGCCACGTGGACGCGCACGGCCTTCAACCAGCGCCTGGCCGAAGCATTGGCGTTGCCCGCCGGAAAAAAACTCGCTGAAATGGAAAAACACCACCACGAGCTGGAAAAACAAATCGAAAAAACCGCACGAACCCACCACGTCGACCCGGTGGCGTTGAACCAATTCCGCCTCGCCATGTACCACCGGATTTTGGGCGAAAGCCTCCTGGGACTTGGGAATTACGCCACGCATGGCTTGTTTACAGCCATTGCGAAAGCCTTGCATTTGCCGCGCAACCAAATCAAATGGTTTTCGGACATGGAACTTTTGGCAGCTCTACGAGGCGACATCTCAGCCGAACGTCATTTGGAAAAACTGCCCGCCCGCCAGAAACATTACCTGGTCGCGTTGGGAGAAACAAACGTACACACCTATGATGGGTCCGACGCCGACGAAATCTTGACCCAGCTGGACATCGAGAAGCCGCCGGTTGCCGCCGACATCACCGAAGTCAAAGGCGTCTCCGCGTATCCGGGCAAAGTGAGCGGAATTGCACGCGTGGTCAACCATGTCGGAGAGCTTGACAAGGTGAAAGCCGGGGACATTTTGGTCACGCTGAACACCACGCCCACGTTCATTTTGGCCATGAAGCGCTCCGCTGCGATTGTCACGGATGAAGGCGGCATCACGTGCCACGCGGCCATCGTTTCCCGGGAATTGGGCATTCCCTGCATTATCGGGACGAAAAGCGGAACACGGTTGATTCAAGACGGCAGCCACATCGAAGTAGACGCCACAAAAGGCACCGTCACCAAACTGGAGTAAGCGTAAGGGTTTAGTTTTGTAGGTCGACCGAAAAGCGTAAGTTCTACTTTTTCGTACCTCTTTTGCTTGGGCGTCCCGACCAGGACGCCCCGCGCAAAAAAAGGCCCACCCGCCATGACAGACGAAAAATACGTACGCGAGC
>JACRGH010000024.1 GCA_016212375.1 Microcaldota archaeon | reverse complement strand
TGGGAGTCAGTCGGAGCACGGCGCGAACGATACAGCCGTGCTAATGAGTTTTTTCCAGACGGCGCGTTTGCAGAACGAAAACTTCATCGAGTTTGTCCATGATTTGGCGGAAAACCGCCTACGAAACTAAACGGTTACGAACGCCTTTTAGGGGGGTGTTTTCTTTTTCGACCAAATCCATGGCATTGTCGATTAATTTTCCAATGGTGGGTTGTTTGGCTTGTGCTTGTAAATGTGACCAGCGGGCCATTTTTGGAACCCAAAAAACGTTGGCCTCTAGGTAGAAGTCGCGGTCTTCGCAGTCTTCCTTTTCTTTGAGTAATTGTTGACGTTTTTCCTCGAAAGAGTCGCTGATATACTTTAGAAAGATGAGGCCGAGGACGACGTGTTTGTATTCAGCGGCGTCCATGTTGGACCGCATTTTGTCAGCGGCCTGCCAAAGTTTAGCCTCAAAACCGAGATTGGACCCGTTGCCATTTTGTTTTTTTTCAACCATTAATAATCCGCTCAATTTCAGTAAAACGTTTTAGAAAATAATCAGGGATTACTTTGCTGCTTTTCTCCAAAACCCACCCGTATTCCGCCAAAGCGGTTTTGAATCCGGCGTCTTTGGCCCCCTTAGTATCTCGTTCGGGGTTGTCTCCGACAAATAGGACGTCTTGAGGCTTTAATTCACTTTGGCCCCGGTGCCAAGCTAGGCGGTTGGCCTCCTTCAGGAACAACTGGAAAGGCAAGGGATCCGGTTTGAGCTTGCCGGAATCGTGGTGAGTGATGACGAAGTCGAACAAATCATCCAAATCCGTCAAAACGAGGCGTTGCCAGGCCTTGTTTCGGGGTGCGTCGGATACTACTCCGACGATGATGCCTTTTTTCTTCAGGTTCAGAATGGTTTGACGGACTCCGGGATAGGCTTTCAAGGCGGTAAACTTGGTTTTCAGGTAGGCCTGGATGCCGGCTTGCTGGGCCCGCTCAAAATCATTCGGCGTTAAATTATACGTGGATAAAACGTCGGCAAAGGTCTTCTGGTATTCAATGCCTTTTGAGTCGTAAACGTCGAAAATCTGTTTGTAGACCTTCTTTGGGTCCGCATTGAGGCCATGCTTCACTATGGCCTTAGCCGCCGCTTGAGCCGTCTTCTCCTTGAAGGTCCTAAAATCAAGGATAGAATTGTCAATGTCGAAAGCGATGGCACGGATTATTTTACATCAGGTTTAAAATTCCAAAATTTTGATTTTTCCAGGTATTTTTTCTTTTTCGCATCATCCCACGGACCCATTCTAGATAGATTGTGCAACCGGTCGGCAAATTTGATTAGAATGGCATCTTTGGTTTTCAAATCGGGAAAATACCACTCCCCTTCACTATTCCGTTTATGGGTCACTTCGAAAACCAAGTCGGCGACTCTTTTCCCAAAAATTTCGGTTAGTTCTTCACGCGTCGTTTTAGTGTCCTCAAGTGTATCGTGTAAGTACGCCGCGGCAATGATTTCCTCATTCTCGGTAACGAGTTGAAGAATTTCGGCCACCTTTGCAACATGATTCCAATACGGGTTCCCGTCGTCGTCAGACTGGTCCGCGTGCTTGATTTTTGAGAATTCAGCCGCTTTTTTTATTAATTTACTCGCGTTCATACAAATCATGTTTTCTTTAAAGTTTTAGGGTGTCTCCCTTTTCTGGAATCATTACTTTGGAGTGAATTTTTTTAAACTCTTGAGCTTGCTGGGTATGAATGGGGATGACGATTTCTGGGTTTATCTCTCGAATGAGGTGTTCGAGATCCTCGCGGCTGGCGTGTCCTGAGCAGTGGGCTTTATGGAATTTGACGCCAAAATGCTTCATCCAATTCTCAAGCACGGTGCGTTCGGCTTCATTTTCTTCCCCTTCCAGGAAGTGCTCGGACGAAGAGTAGATGTAATCGGCATTTTTGGGCTGGATGTACACGAGTTCCATGAGTTTGTTGAAACCCATGTGCATGACAATGTCCTTCTGTTGTTTAGAGACCTCGTCGAAGGTGATTTTCTTGTCAAAGTACTTGCGTTCGTAAACCGCGTAGTCCTTTTCGTTGTAAGTGCCGGATTTGGCCAAACGGAAGTAAATTTGGAGGTTTGAATCAGTCAAAACATCGGGTAAATCTGGAATCTTGTCCTTCAACTCGTCCAAAATGTATGCGAATTTCGTGTCGATTACCATTTTTCGCCCATTTTTGAGCGTGGCCCGGTAGACGGACATAAATCGATCGATGTTCGACATGGAAAAGTAACAGAAAACAATTCCTTTGGAGTCCTGGATGATGTCGTCAATTTTCTTCTCGACTTCTTCCTCCGTGTAATTGTGATGCGACTCACTCGACATCCGCGTGCCTTCGCAAAGCAAGGCATAAGGGTTGCAAGCGGCGGCTTTTTCGATAAATTCCCGCGTCATCGAGCTTTTGGGACCGTGCAAGCGCAAATCGCCCGTATAGACCAAAGGGCCTTTGGACGTGTGGACAATGAAACCGTAAGCGCCGGGAATGGAGTGTTCCACGTGGACCGGCTGGACTTCTAAGTGCTTAATGCTGAAGGAGTCTCCAGATTTGAAGTGGTTGATTTGGTCGTGCTCGCCAATATTTACCAAAGACGGATAGAGCTTGTGGTAGGCCTCCAGAATGCGGTGCGTTCCGTGGCCCATGTGCACCGGAATGGATTCATCCAGGAAGGGTAGGTGGTTGACGTGATCGGAATGAGAGTGCGTGATGAGCACGCCGTCAATGTCAGTTGGGGCGTATTTGAGTTCGGTTCGCTCCAGCATCGAGCGGCTGTACAACTTGGGCACCGGAGGCATTAGACCGAATTCAAAGAAAACTTCCAGACCGTGGGCCGCACGAGGTTGCAAGTATTCATGGAAGTATTGTTCGCCGAAGTCAAAGCTTTGGCCAAAATCCAGGTAAATCCGGGCATCTTTGTCCTCCAGGAGTATTTTGTTGCCTCCGATTTCGTTGGCTCCGCCGTAAAAAGTAAGAGTAGTCATTCAATCACAACAATGCAAGTCTTCCAGCCGTCGTTATCTCGTAATTCTCGTTAACGTACCCTTGGCTTTTCAATTCGCGTAAGTGGACGTAGGCCATGGCTGGCGTGATGTCGATTTTTTCGGCCAGTTCAGGAACGGTTAGTTTTTCTTTCCCGGTTAGTTTTTCGAGGATTTTGACTTTCGTGTTGCCTACGTTGAATGACATTTTCGGCAAATCAACGAGTTTCGGGTCAAAATCTGCCCCGTAGACCACTCGCTCAACTTGGTCAGAGCGGGCGTAGGCACCGAATAGGAGGCCCAGGCCGAGGATTTTGCGGCCGCCGGTGATGTTAATGATGACGCGAGAGCCAGCTTTACGCTCGGATTCAATGAAGGACGTTATTTTGGATGCAGTGGCAAGCACGTCATAAGCGTCGGCTTTCTCTACTTCGATTTTCATGACTTTGCCGTGGGTGGCGGACAGCATTTCGATGTTTTCTTTAACAGTGAGTTTCGCTTTGTCGTCTGTTTCGCCCCCATGGATGACGAGGATCAGTTTGTTGGGGGATAGTTGGTGGATGGCGGGCATGACGGATTCGAGGCTGTAAAAGCTTGAGATTAAGGTTAGTGGTTCGGTCAATTTGTTTTCCCCGTCAGTCATAAGAGCGTTTCACCTAAAAACCACACCGTTTTAAGTATTAAGTATAGAAGTATAGTAAAAACATATATATACTTATCTTAAGGATATACCGTATCCAGGGTGGTTTTGGACATGGATGGAAAGGTTCTGAAGGTGAAGCCGTTGAAATTGACGGAATTGGTTTTTGAAAAACCGGATAATCTTTTGGCACCCAATACCGAGCATTTAAGCACGAATTTTAGGGTAGCTCTGAACCGGGCGGTAGCAAGGGGAGATTTTGACAATTGGCTTCACGCCATCGGATATTCAGCCATGGTGAATGAATTAGAACCGTTTAAAGAAGGTTTTGAAGAGTACCAACTGGGGTACAAATTGTTGAAGGACGGATCAAATTGGAAAGACCCTAAATTGGTGCCTGTAGGCGAATACTTTCGGCACATGGATGTTCTTTTTTCCATGTATGCAAAAGACAACGACAATTACTCCAAATTGTTGCTCTATGGTGCGCCGGGATGCGGAAAAACCGCTTCGGCGCGTCATTTCACGGCCAAGTATAAGCTTCGATTTATGCCGCGCAAGGCCAACCATTTTTCATACGACTCGCCGGGTAAGGATTATGGCGAGCACGTTTTCCATTCCCTCCGCAAGGTCAAAGGTTGCGTGATGTTCGTGGACGAAATTGACTTGGTTGGCGCCAAACGCGATGGCCAGCACATCCGGCCTTCGAACACTTTGTTGACGGAGTTGGATGGTTTGCAGGACAACCCCATGGTCTTTGTGGGGGCCACCAACCAGCCGTGGGTCTTGGATTCGGCGTTGCTACGCTCCGGCCGGATTGATTATTGCTTTTACGTCCCGACTCCGAATGAGGAAGAGCGGCTAAAGTTGTTGGAAATGTACTCCAAAGGCAAGTTTTTAGCCGATTTGAACGCCTTGGCACAGGCAACGGAGTTTTACTCGTGTGCAGATTTGAAGACGATTTGCCACAAAGCGCGGGTCACGGCGGCTTTGGAAGGAAAGGAAGACGTTTCCAAAGAGATTTTGGAAAAAGCGGTGGAGCAAAATCCGTCAACCGCGGTGGAGTGGTTGGAAGAGGCGTCAAAATTGGAGTTTTCGGCGAATTACCGAAAGCGTTTTTCGGAATTATGGGATGAAGTCAAGCACTTCAAAACAAGTGATTCACGTTCGGTTAGAGAAGTGGCGGCATTGGCGGTGGCATAAATGGCGGTTTTCCGGAAAAAGAACTCACATTTTATCGGCTTGGACCCGGCGTGGTACTTTGGCCAATTTGCCGGAAAAGAAATTACAACAGGTTTTATCGACGCTATAAATCCGAAGAAAACCGGGGAAGTACGAAAAGCACAGTGCTACCATTGCCATCAAATTTTTGACACTACGGATATTCATGCGGTAGTTACTTTTGAACTAAAGCGGTATGACCAGGATTCGGGGAAAGACTTCATGGAAGATTTATCGGAATCGGTCGAATTCTGTTCGGGTTGTTCGCCAAAGTTGAAAAAAGAAGTAATTTCAAAGCATTCGGAGTCGTAGAAAAATGGAGAAAAAACGTGAAGTTAAAAAATCGCCTGGATTACCGAATGCCTCTGATTCTTTTCTTAAAAGTATGAGAGACTTTGGGAAAGATCGGGCGGAGGATAATGAGATTATCCGCACGATTTATGGTTGGCGGCCTGATTTAAAGTTGAAACAGGAGGCAAAAGAGGCGTTTGCTAAAGGCGAGTTGAGTAATGGCTATTATTCGGTGGAAACCACTCCGTTGGAGTATAAGTTCAATATTCCGGTGGATTTGGATGACTTGGAAGCCGCCATTAAGCATGATGGCATTTTGACGGATTTTACTGGCAAGTTGACTGTGAAAATTCCGGTTGATTCTTTGGAAAGTCTCATGGTGGCGTATCCGCGTGAGTGCAAAAAATGCGGGTACGCCAAGTTTCATTATTTGGAATACTTCCGTTGCAGTATAGGTTCGGATGCCAGTTTCAAATGCCCATATTGTGAATTAAAAACGGAATTGAATTGGGCAGATAAATGGTGACTTAAAATAAAAAATTCGTTCACACCAAAATTGAGGCTTAAAATTACAAAAGAATTCGATGTCGTGGATATTACGCGACGTGATCGAAATTCATTCCCCCCAATTAATTCTTGCCGAATTAATTTGACCGCTGAAGATTTTCTGAAAGAATTCTTTAATGAACACTGTCATAAAAATCGTAAAGAACATCACCCAGGTAGGGTTGAAGCGTTGATAATTTTCAAAGGGGGACAAGCTAAAATTATTGGGTATGTCTTCCCGGATATTCAACTTGCAAGAATCAAAGAAATTATTGTCTCACCTAATTCGCAGCAACACAAAGGATGGGGAACAAAATTGTATTTTGAATTCGAAAAGTTTTTGATTGACCATCAAATAAAATCAGTGATTATTGACAACGTCGGCAGGGGAGAAATTCTAGCTAATTTTTATAAAAAATTAGGGTTCACGATGTCAAAAAGAGGCGAATTTGACATGGCCTATAAAGACCTCTAATGAGGTTAACGCACTTTCAAAGAATTGACTGATTACTTGGCGGTTCGTATCGGTTCATGATTTCGGGCCGGTTATTTCCTGGACTGTTGACGGCTTTACTGACGGGCCATGAATCAGTCAATTTGTCCGCCAACGGCGTCAACAGGGAAGTGTCGCCTTTTTCGAGCCAATCCATCGTCTGATTTGGATCCAAAATGACGGGCATGCGGTCATGGATTTCGTGAACGACTTTGTTCGGCGCACAGGTAATTATGGCGCAAAACCGATGCATGGGCCCACCTTCTTCTTTTTGCCACTCATTCCACAACCCGGCAAACCCAAACAATCCTTTCTTGTATTCAAAACGGTACGGCTGTTTCCCCTCTTCCGTGGTTTTCCATTCGTAAAAACCGTCTGCCGGAATCACGCACCGCGTTTTCTCAAGCAGCGGCGCGAAAGTGCGCTTTTCGGCCAACGTCTCAGCCCTGGCATTGATTATTCCCTTAGGCGATTTTTCATCTTTGGCCCAATGCGGCACAATACCCCATTGGACAGCCACGGCTTTGTCCGGCTTCGTGTTCAAAATGGCAGCAACGGTCTGGGAAGGGGCCACGTTGTAACTCGGCGCAACATCCGGATAATCCGTCAACTTGAACTTTTCCCGAATTTCGCGCGGCGGCGTGAATAACGAAAAACGACCACACATACGAGAAATCTGTCCGGTTTCGGATTTATACTTCCCTTTTTCAGCCCAAAATCAAGGGTTGAACTCCCTGGATTAGTTCCGCCAAGCTTTTGGACAACAAGTGATGGTACTGTTTGACGTCCAGTTGGTCCAAACGGGCCATTTTGTAGGGTAAAGGCCCGTGAACGGAAAAAACGAAGTCGACAATGCCATCCGCGTTGGGTGCCAGTTTGAACGCCTCGGCATGGGCTACTTTAACTTTGTATGCCGACGGGTTTTTGCGAAGATTCCGAGTAATGGCAAACCAACCTAACGGATAGCGTCGTTCTTGGATGCCTTTGAAGTAGCTTTGCAACAATTGGAACGCGGCCGTCTTGTTTTTGAACAGCTGGCCGTCTGTAATTAACGTCCGGATGGCTTCTTCTTGGAATTGACGCACGATTTTAGGCGAATCCGACCGCCGGATGCAAATGCCCCGCGCTTCAATTTCATCTTTCGTGGTTAAGCCGTAGTAGCGGTTGGCGGCGCGGCCTTCCCGGGCCGACGCTGGAAAAACGATGGTGCTGAACGTATCGTCTAGGTCGAGTTCGATGCCGATTTGTTCTTTCACGTCCAACGTGAACGGAATGAATCGTTCGGGTGGTCCTTGGACGAAAACGGAGTCGACAATGCCGTAAATGACGTCCAAACCGTGTTTTTCCGCAATCAGCTTCGTGTTTTCCAAGATATGGCGGCCGTAAAGCATGACGGCTTCCTTGCATTCCACGTTGGAAAAAACGAAATTGTTGAATCCCAAATACCCAAAACACGTTACCAAGATGTTTTTGAGCGCTTTTTGCCGTACGTCCAACGCCCTACGATTGGCGGGGTCTTTTTCCGCTTTCATGAGGTGTTTCAACTCAAGCCTACGGAGTAAAACTTTTAGGATGCCTAGCGGGATGACGCCGGTCCGGCGGATGCAGGTGTGCCAGGGGGTTTGAGGCACCAATTGGCCCGGATTGCAACACTCGCAGTTCAGCGTTTCCGGGGACAAGTTGTAATTCACAATGATGGACGGGTACATGCTGGAAAAATCGCATTTGGCCACGTCGTGGTACACGCCGGGGGGTGGGTAGTAAATCGTGCCGCCTTTGTCCAATTCAAATAATTGTTGCAAGGATTTGGGCTGTTCCGTCATTTTCTTCAAATCCGGAACCAAAATGTCGTTTTGCTTGGCCGCCGCCGCATGCAAGAACGTGTTTAAACGGCCGGGAGCGATGCGCGACACCACATCCGGCTTGGCACCCGTAATTTTGGATAGTTCAATGACGCGGGAGAGGCGTTCGCGGCCTAGGTCCATCATGAATTCCAATGCGGGTATGTTGGGCACGTTTTCTTGAGGATCGGCGTAAATGTCGCGCGTGTGATCGATTTTCAAATCCAGATGGATGCAGCCGTCCACAAAGCAGCCGTTGGGCGTTGGAAAAATGCCGTAAGCTGATTCTTTTTGGAAAAAGTCGTCGCCGTCCCAGGAGAACAACACGTCGGTTTGGTCGTTTTTGAGTTTCCACACGGCCTGCGCGAGCGTTAACTCGACCGCCGGGCTTTTGGACGTGGCGACGACGTATTTTCCGGATTTGCGGCAGTAAATGGCCGAGGTGTTGAACGGCGGCAAATCGCCATCAGGTAACGATTCAAAGCTGGTTAGTTTGCCGTTTTTTTCTTTGACATCATACCGTGTGAAAAAGGATATGCGTTTGTCCATGATGTATTTGAAATAAATCGGCAAGGACGTTTCGCAGGTTTCTTTCACGCCGGGAATGGTTAACGCATCGGCGGCCACTTTCTGGAACGCTTTGGATGAGGCAACGGTGACTTTGACGACGAATTCTTTTTGAGAGCTTTGAACCGTGGCGTATTTGCTTTCGACAACGGTTTTCTCGACATCTGGATGTTGGGAAAGGATGTGCGCGACTTGGTCCGCATTATCCGGACATTGCGCGTAAAAGTAGGGCAAGAATGAATCGGTCAGCAGGAAGCATTGGCCAGTGGGCGTCTTGAATTGGAGGTTAACCAAACGGCCGCGGGTTGAAAGATTGGTGAGCCAGGCCTCCGTCATGCCAACCACTTGTTGAGTCGTTCTTGCGGCACGATTTGAAGTTCGAAATTTTCTTGTTTCTTGCAAGGGTGCTTCAAGATTTGCGCCGTCACGCCTAAATCAACTTCAAAACGAATGATGGCGGACGAGCATTCGCCAAGGAATGGGTACGCCGACCAATCCGAATAGTCCAAGGCCACGGCGTGGCAGTTGTCGTTTTGCTGGCAAATCTGCCGAAACTTGCCTAAAGGATAGGACAGCGGTTTTGAGTTGGGGCCTTTGGATTTGTCCGGCGTGTACAATTCGCCCACCGAGTCCAAAATGACGAGTCCCACGTTGTGGGAGAAGTCCAGTGTACGGCGCCAAAACTCAGGATTTTCCACGGTGTCACGGGAAAAGGCGCGTTGGACGTAGGTGTTTTGCATGAATGGACGTAACGGCACGCCGGCGTTTTTCGCGGTTTTGATGATGAAATCGAAGTCGAGTGCCCAGTAGCGTTCGTGGTAATCCAAAAAATGCAACAAAAGCGTCTTTTTTCCTTCGACGTAGTTGCGGACAAGCATTTGGTCTACCAGTAGGCCCATCCATTCAGCGTCGGTGCATTGGAAGGTAAAAATGCCGGAAGATAGGTCAGTCCAGGCGTCCAGGGTTGGAAAGCCCGTCTTTAGGCCGGTTGTGTTCATTGATTTCCCTCTTGAGATTGACCAACGCCATGAAATTGATAGTACCCGTCAAATCGGGTTCATTCAATGCGTCAATTTCGGTCCGATGATCCCGAATGTCTTTCACGATTTCTTCAAACGCTTCCCTATCCTTGCCTCGAAGCGTTTTGGCGAAGTGTTGCAACTCAGCCAACTTGGCGTCCAGCCGATTGGAAATGCTCGGAATGCTTCGACCCATGAGTAGACCCCAGACAAAACGGAGCTGTTTGCCACTGCCGCCAAGGCGTGTCTTTGACTCTTTAAAAACAAACAGAGAGTAGCTGGCCGGTGAGAGTGCTTAGAATTATTGTAAGGGTTTAGTTTTGTAGGTCGACCGAAAGGCGTAAGTTCTACTTTTTCGTACCTCTTTTGCTTGGGCGTCCCGACCAGGACGCCCCGCGCAAAAAAAGGCCCACCCGCCATGACAGACGAAAAATACGTACGCGA
>JACRGH010000023.1 GCA_016212375.1 Microcaldota archaeon | reverse complement strand
TGGGAGTCAGTCGGAGCACGGCGCGAACGATACAGCCGTGCTAATGAGTTTTTTCCAGACGGCGCGTTTGCAGAACGAAAACTTCATCGAGTTTGTCCATGATTTGGCGGAAAACCGCCTACGAAACTAAACGGTTACGATATACCTAACATGCAACTGGACGTGCACTTGGGCGGTCTGCGCGGCGTGCTCACATGCGCCCAGTATGCCACCAGTCCGCAAGCAATCAAAACAGCCTGGGATGAAATATCCTCCGCCGACTCAAGCACGCTAAAATTAAACTGCGCCCAACCGAACAAATTGCAACCATTTGAAGGGGCATGCGTAGCTGGCGCATCCCGTTTGCCCGTTTTGCGTTACGGAGAAGTGGAAAAACCCAATTGCTACAACCCGACCCTTGCCGCACTTCTCCAGATTTACAGGGAAAAAATACCCGTTAGCGACGCACTGCTTGAGGAACGCGTACAGAACAACCTTTATTTTGCCGCAACGCAACGCGCCCGCCTAGGCGAAGCTTACCTAGATTTGGCCCGCACCAAATACCGCTACGCAAGCCAGAAAGATTTGAAGGAGTATGCGGACGAACAACTACTTTCAAATGAAGACCGCAAAGGAATCCACATCCTGGCCCAGTGCGTCCAACAGAAAGTCCCATTGAAACTGTTCATCGCATATGCGGAAGCCGGCGAATTCCCTCCCGAGATGTACCTACGTCGGCTCAAATGCGTATCCGACAACCCATCGGCCACGCTGGTCGAACTTCAAGCGAACTGGGCCGCCATGGGACACGCCATTGTGGGCCACAACATCTTATTGCGCTCTCCCTACGCTAGCACCCCGTCACGCGTGTATGACATTGTGCGCGCGACAGATACTCACTTAGCGCAAGAAGCGGCGGATTCAATCATCGCCACGGACCTATTCGTAAACACCCACCTGCCAGGACTACGTGAGGGCCAAAAGAACCGGATTTCGTTCAAAGGCGCAACGGGCCTTTCCCTTGAAATGCGGCTGGTGCTCGCGGATGTACTGGAAAAGAAGTTCCTAAAAGAA
Source organism: Microcaldota archaeon (assembly GCA_016212375.1). Lineage (GTDB taxonomy): Archaea > Micrarchaeota > Micrarchaeia > Norongarragalinales > Norongarragalinaceae > JACPGT01. The sequence goes on along the minus strand of JACRGH010000023.1, from coordinate 9,640 downwards.
AACGCCGGACGAATCCAGAAAGTCAAGGACCTCAAAGCGTACGCCGCCGGACTTGACTCATGTGCCTTGGGCGAAGTGTTCGGAGCCGGGTTTGGTGCAGTTGCGACGCCGGTTTTGCGCGCGGCAGGCAACTTGCCAGGCGGTTGGAAAGCCGTCGGAGTTGTGGCCACTCTGAGCCTCACGGCATGGGGAACCATACAAACAATCAGCAGCACCACCCGTCTGATCAGTTCGTACAAAACCATACCTTTGAACGAAAAAGTCTCAGAAATCTGCGGATTGGTCTCACAGGCTATCCAAACCGCACCAGATGCCGCTGAAATGCTAAAAGCGCTAAAAGCCAAGGGCGCGAAAATAAAGATCGACAAGGCGGACGTAGTGCCCACAACGCCAATAGAAAAAATCGCACTTGATCAGGAACAAACTCCCACAAGGACATCTGCCAACCAACAGATTGAAGACATTAATACGCCGGATGGTCTGACCAAAAAATCGGGAGAATGGGTGGACAACAACCCCGATAATTTCAATCCGGCAATACAGGGCGATAGACCCCCATCACCAGCCAGTCGTAAAAAAGCCCAAAAAACGCTTGAGGAATCGGGTGCCGACCTTACGACCACGGTGGTCGAGCAGGAAAAACCGAAACTTGATGAGCTTCATGCGAATACAAAGTCTACGGACACAAAAATTCGAAAAGCGGCGGAATCCGATTTGGCGGTGCAAGAACGATTGGCCAATACGCGGGCTTTGGATGCGGCAACGGATGGCCAGAACGCGCACATGAGCTCCCAGTCGGGTGAGCCCATAGTAGTGTACGTGCCCAAGGACAAGTCCGGGTATTCCCTGAAAGAAAACATTGTGAAACGTTTCACTGCTTTCTTTGATGCAACAAAGAACAAACTCAAAACGTTGGTGTCTCCTAAGACCACGCCGGACGGCACGGTCGTATTCACGCCATCCGACTTTGCCAAAGCCATCCGCAAAGCCGAGCATTCCTCTGAACGGATGTCGTTGTTGCGGCAGGCGATGGGAACGCCGGACGTACGGGCCAGCACAAAAAAATTGGCTGTGCTGCGCAAAACTGTCGTCGGCGAATTCAAAAACACGCTCAACGAAAAGGAGAAAAGAACGTTCGACGAGCTGATGAGCCGGTTGTACAACCCAGAAACAATGGAAGAGATTCCCGGCGGGTTCCAGAAGGCCCGGGAATACTACCGCGATAAGATTCACGTAGACGATACGGCCTCTATGGATTTCATGAAGAATTACCCATACGACGAGCTTTTTGCCAAGACGTTCCTGTTATCGGTCGATCCAGAACTGAAGCGGTTTGACGTGAGCGGACAGGACAACGCATTACTCCGCTCCGTCGTGGACTTCAACCAAGGCGACAACTTCGCCTATTCAATGGTGTCTTCCCGCGCGCTACGAGATGCAGCGGATACAGGCAAACCGGTTTTAAGCGCAGTTGAAATCGACCATCTTTACAATCTTGGCAACGATTTTAATCCGAACTCCAAACTGAATTCCCGAGCGACGCTGAAACAGCGGACTACTGAGTTCAGCGATCAACTACCCAGCATTTACTCTAAAACATTCGAAGCCGCCGCCAGGGATCAAGACGTTGCACATACGCTCGGACAAACAAAAGCCACCCGCCTAGACAAAAAAGGTGAAGGTGGATTCCGTACCGCCTACTTGGAACAACCTGCCTTCGAAGACTCAACGGCGCCGGTGAACATTTTAGCCAAAGTAGGCGAGACGGACAAAATGGAAGCTGAATTGCTTGCACGCAACTCCAAATACGGCGTGGCACCGAAACCGTATGGACACCTTGACCGTGTGGATGAAAAAGGCAATCCTCTGAAGGACTCGGTATTTTATCAGGAGTACATTGACGGCGAATTGCTAGCGGACGTGCTTAAAAAGGCAACTCTGACGGAAAAACAACGCATTTTGGCTGAATTGGGGGAGATGGACGCTATCTTCGTAACCCATGGTGCCGTCGTGGACACAGATGGAAAAATCCTAATGCCGTTTGTCCAGGACGGCGACTCAGGCAACATTATCATCCGTAAAAAACCGAAAGTAGGTGTTGAAAACACTGGGCGAGCCGTCCAAATTGATTTGGATCCCAAACTCATCAGCTTGCGTGAGCCCAATCGTTGGCTTTACTATCAACTCTTATTACGGTCATTAGACTTTCCCAGCCAGGATTTGACACCCTACTTAAGTAAACTCCATTCCGGATTCAAGCGCACTCTCGGAGACCAGACGGGGGACCATGTTTTTAAAGAAATGCTTGCAGACGTCCAACGTCACTTGGGCGACCCGAATGCGAAAGACATTGACCTAACGGATTTCACCTATTTCAAGAATGGAAAGGGCGAACCCGTTAAAGACGCATTAACGGGGAGAGGAAACTTTTTCGCGGTTATCCACGATTTCCTAGCTGGAGTTTATAACCAAAAGTATACGGGAGATTCGGTCCGCTCCAGCGCCTTGGCCGGAGTGTCAAAATACGCGGCGGAAATAGGCGTAACACCATCGAAGGATTCCGGTTTTGATTTCAAAAACGCGCTGTCCGGAAAGGTCCATTGCACCATCCTTCAATACTTAGCCAACGCATGTTGATTCATCGGATGGACGGATTTTCCTTTTTCCGGTTAGCCACCCATTGGACGAAGTCATCAGCCGTAGCCGCGGGGTAAAGTGTAGCGCGTAGTGCATCCAATTTTCCGGCCAAGTCAGCAATGTTTATCAACGTCAGTGGAATTGGCGCTGTTTCGTGGTATGTTTTAGCTTGGGTTTTTAACGCGCGGATTCGGGCGGCCAACGCATCCATATTTTGCATTTGCTGGCTATGGAGTTTCGGGTTGCCGATGAGCAGATTTGAGAATTTGAAGGGGGAAATTTGCACATAGCTTTGGAAGTCCGTTTGAGCAATTTCAAGTCCCCGACAGATTGGATGTGCATGCTCCGCGCCTGGGGGTTTTTTGCACACGTCACATCGTCCAACCATGAAAAAAGGATGATGAAAACAGCAATTTAAAAGGAGGTGTGGACGGCCAGAGGGTTGGAAAAAGTAACGGTGCACAATAAGCCGCGTAACAACCAGCAATTCGAAACTTCCACAAAAACCTTAATAATGCCCATACCACAATACCAAACCCCTATGCAATTCGCCGTGAAAGATGCGCGCTTTTTCAAGTCCTGCGTCGATGCCATTGCCAATCTCGTGGATGAAGGCAGCTTCGAGGCCACGAAAGACGGCCTGCATTTGCGTACCATGGACCCCTCGCAGATTGCCATGGTCGACTTCAAGTTACCCGCATCGGCCTTGCAGAAAATGGAGGTGGACGGCAAAGCCTCCGTCACCCTCAATTTGGCCGATTTTTCCAAAGTTTTAGCCCGCACCCGCTCGGACGAAAGCCTCGACGTGTTGTTGGATGAAAAAGAATCCAAACTGCACATGACTTTTTCCGGCGACTCCAAGCGGGTCTTCAAGATGCCATTATTGGATGCCAATACCACCATGCCGAAAGAGCCCAACGTGCCCTTTGACGCGACCATCAAGATGAAAGGCGGTGCGCTGAAGGCCATGTTGCAAGATGCGGGTATGCTTTCCTCCCACGTGATTTTCAGCATCGACGAATCCGGCATGACCTTAGAGGCAAAAGGCGACTCCGGGGACCTGCATTCGGAAACCACGAAAGACTCCGGCTTGATGGCATCCATCACTGCAAAAGGCAAAAGCCGCGCCATGTTCCCCTATGAATATCTCAACGACATCGCCAAAGCCTGCCCGGATGACTCGGCGCTAGAGCTTTGTATGAAATCCGACGCGCCCGTCAGGATCAGCTACGCCATCGGAGACGCCCAACTGACCTATTATTTGGCGCCCCGAGTGGAAAACGAATAAACGGAAAAAACCGAAAATGTTCGACACCTTATCTTTTCTCCAGCGGCACGCCGATAAAAACGTCAAAGACGATCTAAAAACAAAACCCAATAAACCACCCATTGCCACAATCGTGCAACCATGAAACTTCTTCCCTTCTTGATGCCCGGATTCCCATCCATCGGGGCCTCCCGCGACGTCTTCCGATTCCTCCAGGGCCAAAAAGACGTCATCGTCGAGACCGCCCTTCCGACCCTTGCGCCTTCCGGCTCAACCTTGGTGCAAAAGGTGCGCAAAACAGTCAACCGCGCCGGCATCCGGGCTGAAGATGTCATGGCCACCTTCCGCAAAGACCGGAAAACACAAAGCGGCATGCTGATGCTCCACACAGAACCGGACGGCCACCAATTCAGCCAAATCCTCACCGCGTTTGATTACGCCATCGCGCCCTTTGACGCCAAAACCGTGACACGACTGAACCAGACCGCCGCACGCAAAGAAAAAAACGATGCGCTTTTTCCGGCGACGCAATTCGGCGCCCAGATTGGACCGAATGAGATGGACGCCGACGTCGGGGACAAGGTGCGGGCCAGTGCGGGTTTTGTTTACCTCAAAGTCGCACACGAACGGGAAGGGGAATTGTTCGAAAAAGAAAAAATCCAAAACGCCATTGAAAAAATCAAAGCCATTTCAAAAACAAGCGTCGCTGAAAAAAATGGCCAACCCATCGCCGTTTACTGCGGATACGGCGTCAAGACGGCGGACGACGTGCGGATGCTCAAAAAAGCGGGCGCCGACGGCGTTTTCTTGGGAGCGGCGGCATTGCAGGCGCAGGAAAAAGGACCCAAAAGCTTCGAAGAGTTCTGGGACGCCATTAAAGTCGCAGCAACCGATTAGGCAAGTTCATCGAAGGCTAGAAAAGCCTCGACGGGGTCAAGAACTCACATGAAAATCCAATCCATCAACCCCTTCAACAACGAGGTCAACGCGGAAATCGACGCCATGAGCACGGCTCAGGCGCTGGACGCCTGCCGCACCGCGGCATCGGCATTTCCGGATTGGAAAAAACTGGACATCAGCCAACGCTGTGACCACTTCTCCCGTCTGTCCGCGGTTTTGCGAAAAGACAAGGAAAAATACGCCTCGTTAGCCACCCGCGAAATGGGAAAACCCATCACCCAGAGCCGCGATGAGATTGAAAAATGCGCCTGGGCCGCCGAAGTATTCATCCAAAGCGCGGCCACTTGGCTGCAGGATGAGCAGGCCGAAGCGGACGGCATAAAGCACCTCATCCGGTTTGAGCCGTTCGGCGCCATTTTGGGCATCACGCCATGGACATACCCGTTTTGGGAAGCGTTGCGGTTTGCCATCCCGACATTGGCGGCGGGCAATACAGTCGTCCTTCGGCCGTCGAACCGCGCGCCGCTGTGCGCCCAATCATTGGCGAATGCGTTTGAAAAAGCCGGTTTTCCAAAAGGCGTTTTCAATCTCGCGCTCACGGACCACGACACCGTCGCGTCCCTTATCGCCTCACCAACGATTGCCGCGGTTTCGGTTTCCGGCAGCCAATCGGCCGGAACGCACGTGGCGCGCCTAGCCGCAGGGTCTGCCAAGAAGTGCGTGCTGAACCTAGGCGGCTCCGATGCATTCATCGTCCTGGAAGACGCCAATATCGACGCGGCGGTTGCCGCCTGCGTGCACGCAAAAACACAGAACGCCGGACAGCGCGACACGGCGGCCAAACGCATCATCGTCAACGAGAAAATCGTTCCCGAATTTTCCGAAAAACTCAACCAAGCCATGCAATCCTTGATCCTGGGCGATCCGATGGACGAAAAGACGCAAATCGGTCCCCTGGCGTTTGCGGCCATCCGCGACGACGCGGAAAAACAGGTACAGGACGCGCAAAAAAAAGGCGCCAAAGCCCGATGCGGAGCCTCGCGGAAAGAACCGGGTTTCTTTTACGAACCTACCGTCCTGATGGGCATCAACCAATCCATGCGCATCTGGAACGAGGAAAGCTTCGGCCCCATCGCCCCCATCTACCCCGTCCTCCATCTGGAACAGGCCATCCAAGTGGCCAACGGCACGGAATTCGGACTGGGCGCGTCCGTTTGGACCGATTCGCTGGAAACCGGACAACTGCTCGCCGACCAACTCCAAACCGGCATGGTCTTCGTCAACCACGTCGTCCGCTCGGACCCTCGCTTGCCCTTCGGTGGCACGAAAAGCTCCGGACATGGAAGGCAATTGGGAAAATGGGGGGCGCGGGAATTTTGCAACGTCAAGGCGATTAATGTGTACAACCCCTGAAGTGAAAAAACGATGAAAATCAAATCCATGGATGCCCGGATGCTCGCCAGTAAACTGCGGGTCCGACTGGACGAAATCGGACAACCGGTTTCGTTGGACGCGGCGCACGCACTCATGGTCTCGCATTCTGACGCGATTATCCGTCGGCAGTATCATGCGTTGGAACGGATGGTAAGGACGACAAACGCGAAAACATTTGGCGAAACACAAAACGACGCGCATTCCGCAGTGAAGTATCTGATCAGTTTCCTCAAGACGCACCGGTACGATGAAAAAAGAGGCAAAGTCATCCGAACGTCCGATTAACCGTAAGGCGACGGATAAGGGGGTGGAAGCGAATAAAATGGCAAAAAAAAGCAAGAAAAATGAAAGACAATCGGACGGGACCAAAACGCCCAAGGCAAGCGCGGCCAAAAAAACCGCTTCAAAAATCAAGACCATCCTAATCGCCGCACCGCTTGCCGCACTATTGGCGGTCGGTGGCTTCCATTGGGCACACCGATTTTTGGATCGGGACCTAGCCCAGATCATCCGCGTGCACGACATTGATTCAAACGCCGGCGAATTAAAAGCAAACCAGGAAGTCGATGCGGAAAAACCGGAATTCAAGACCAAATACAGGACCGTCGGCCTGAACATATACCCCAACAGCAGCGCTTGCCTCAAATGCCACACATATGAAGACGCGGACGTATTGACGCGCCAGACTCTTGAAAAACTCCAAAAGGAAATGGAGGACGTTTTCGGACCCGACGCATTCCATCACCGCGTCCGACAATCGGTGTTCGTTTTCCCGCCAACGCACCACCCCATACCCGGCAGACCCAGCGTGGAAGGCGTAGGCGGCCCGGCATTTGCATCGTTCGGCCTTCCGGAATTAATCAATCCCAAAACCCACCGGGTCGTCCAACATGAACTAATCCACGACCTACTCCTAAGCAGCCACCACTACCTCAACGAGCCTTTGGCATACACCAGCGAGTTCATCATCCACCCGGAATTGGTCCAGCAGACAACTGAGGACTTGGTGCCAAATGAGATGGGACATGGCATCAGCCTGATGCAACGCGCCCAAATCCTGGGCCACAATACGTTAGGAAACGCCCAGATGCTGGAGCAAGGCATGGATTTGCCCGCAATTTTTACACGGCTTGCACAGCAAGTCAAACCGGCCGGCGTATCCGCCATGCGGCCATTCTACAGGGATCTGATGAGCCAATACCTGAAAAACAACACATTTTGGGATGCCGGTTCGGCATGGCTCCAACATCCGTACCTCATCCACGACGTTCTGATAGCACAATGGCTGGAAAAAAACCGGAATCCGCTTTTTGAAAAAGCCAAGAAAAACCGTGCGGAAGTGGATAAAACAATCCGGTTTCTGAACCAGTTAGCCGGAATCGTAAAAATGCATCCCTCTGAATCCAGGACGACGTTCGACCAACATCACGTGGATCTCCGGCAAAGAGTATTGTATCCTGGAATACCGGAATCAATGGACCCGAACCGGTTGATGACGGCCATCAGCCAAAAAAGCCAAGCCGAACGTGATGCGAATTATTTTGCCGCAATCCATCGCATGTTTGTCAATCCTAATGGAAGTTACCGACAGCAAGCCATTCCCCGGCAGGTGCTTTTCACACATGCCGAGGCTCGCGCCCACACGCTTGAAAACATACGCGAACCGTTTGAAAAGTTAATGTTCTTTGGAGATACTCCGGTCGATCATGCCGGGTTGGAACCGAAATTGAGGCCATATTACCAAGAACGAATGCAAAGGTACCTTGATGAAGGAAAGGAAATCCGAAAAAGGATCAAAACGGGCCGGTTCATCGAATAACCAAAACTACAATCCCGGCACCTTTTTCAATCCCATTTCCTCAAAGCCATTCATGCGCACCGAATCCGACTTCTTAGGGCCCGTCCAAGTGCCTGACAACGCCTATTACGGCGGTTTTACCGTCCGCGCCGCGAAAAACTTCCAACTCTCGGCCCACAAGGCCCCGCCTCAGCTGATCCGTGCCATCTTGTTGATCAAGAAAGCCTCGGCTCTTGCCAATCGGGACGAAGGTCTGTTGGAGCCCATCAAGGCCAACGCCATCCTCCAGGCCGCGGACGAGGCATTGGCCGGAAAATTCGACGACCAATTCATATTGGATGCCTTCCAAGCCGGAGCGGGAACGCCATACAACATGAACGTCAACGAGGTGCTCGCCAATCGGGCCACCGAACTATTGGGCGGCCGCAAAGGCCAATATCTGGTGCATCCGAACAACCACGTCAACATGAGCCAGTCGTCCAACGACGTCATTCCTACGGCGACCAAATTGGCGTGCCTCCTGGGAATGACTGAACTTGAGCGCGCCCTGATTGCGTTGGAATCCGCCTTCCAAAAGAAAGCCCACCAATTCGCCAAAATCGTCAAACCGGCCCGTACGCACCTGCAGGATGCCGTGCCGATGACCTTGGGCCAACAGTTCCGAAGTTATGCGTCGGCCATCATCCGAAGCCATAACCGCATCCGTGCCGCATCGGACGCGCTCAAGGAAATCCATCTGGGCGGCACTGCCGCGGGCACCGGCATCAACACCACGCCCACGTACCGCGCCTCCGTGGCCAAACACCTGTCCAAGCTCTGCGGAATGCCTTTGCAGCCCACGGACGACCCCATTGAACTGACCCAGAACCACAATGACTTTCTGCATTTCGGCCAAAGCCTGTCCCTTGTTTCCACCGACCTCTGCCGCATCTGCACCAATCTGAAGCTGCTCTCGTCCGGACCCAAGGCCGGTTTGGCGGAAATCATCCTGCCCGACGTGGAGCCCGGCTCATCCATCATGCCCGGCAAAGTCAACCCTTCAGTTCCGGAAGCCGCGGAAATGGCCGCCATGCACGTAATGGGCGCGATGCACTCCGTGGAACTGTGTTGCCTGAACGCCCAGTTGGACCTGAACACCAACACGCCGCTGGTCGCTTTTGAACTGCTCAACGGAATGGACCTCCTGACCAACACCGCCACCATGCTGGGCCGCGATTGCATCGGCGGCATCCGGGCCAACCCAAAACAAATCCAGCACTATGTGGACCAAAGCACGATCGTGGCTACCGCATTGAACCCGGTGCTGGGTTACTCGGCCGTGTCCAAGCTGGTGCAGGAATCGGTGCGCACCGGCAAGCCCGTCCGCCAACTGGTGCAGGAGCGCAAATTATTGCCGCAAAAGGAGCTGGACCGATTGTTGGATGCGGAAAGCCTGACGAAACCGAATCTCAAAACAAAAAAACAAGGTAAGGGTTTAGTTTTGTAGGTCGACCGAAAGGCGTAAGTTCTACTTTTTCGTACCTCTTTTGCTTGGGCGTCCCGACCAGGACGCCCCGCGCAAAAAAAGGCCCACCCGCCATGACAGACGAAAAATACGTACGCGA
>JACRGH010000022.1 GCA_016212375.1 Microcaldota archaeon | reverse complement strand
TGGGGTTCACTACTATCGCCTTTGAGCCGCGGCGTTGGTTTTTCCAATCATTGCACAACGATTGTTGGAAAAGCCACGTCGTCAAAGGCGAAAAATTTTTCGGTTCCCGAATTCACCAACGCTAAACGGGACCACTACCATCCATACCACACGCATAAAAGCGCCGGTGGCACCAAAAAGAAAATGCGTCTTTTCATTTTCGCACTTTTCGCATTACTGGCGATAGGATGTACGCAGGCACCGGCGCCCGCATCCACGACTCCGAACGCAACAGATGCGCTCACAACTGCGCCAACCCTCTCAACGCACTTGGCCAACGCCGAAAACCTGTTCACAAAACCGGGCCTTGCCCGATATTCCGTGGCTATAACATTCCCAACCAACTTGACGGAAGAGCAGCGACCAATCGCCGAATTCATGAAAGGTCTTTTGCAAGGCCAGGAATCAACCGCGGCATGGAATACCAGCATATTCCGTCTGGACACCCACGTGGGCCTGTTGGGCGAGTCGTTGAACCACACGACGTACCTTGCAATAAACGCGTCGCTTTGGTGCGTGGATGGGAAATGTGAAACAGCCGACCTAAAGGATACCGAAGAGCGCCTCGACATCGCCCGCAAAGCCTTGCAAAGCCCGTACAATTTCTTACCCATGCCTAAAAGCGTCGACCCGACGTTGGCCTGGATTGCCACGCCCACGGGAGACGCGCAAAAAGCCGGCCGCACATGCGACGGATACGACCTTTTGCTGAACCACACGTACTTGAACCGGACGCTGTATTCAATCCCGGCGGGTGACTTGGAAGACCTCAAAGAAGTCAAACAAGCGGTCATCTTCAAGGGAATCACCACACCCCTAAAAACGTGCCTGGACCGCGAACGGGGCTATGTCGCCTACGCGCGCCTGGAAATCGACCTGTCCAAGGCACGCAACGATGACAAATTGCGCGGTTTGCGCATGATTATGACGCAGGAAATCCAAAAATTCCAGGACGTGCCGGGCGCAGCGGACCTCCAAAAACCCGCGGAATTAGAAACGGCACCAAAAACATCGGTACCCGAAGGCGTTTCAATCCTTCCACTGGGCGCGGCGGCCACCGGCTCGGATGGCACGCGATACGAATACCTCGGGAAAAAGAACGGCTCGTTCATCCTGAACGCGTCCAATGTCAAGAACGCCTCCTGCGGCACCAAACAATTGGCGTTGCCGGAATGGACGGTGTTCGAGTGCAACGGAACGGCCAACCTGTTCCTTATCTACGAGGAAAAATCGGATGAATTCCAGCTGGCGGTTCGCCAAAGCGCGTTCGAAATCCAGACGTACGACCCCTCGAAGAACATCGTCTACGTCCTGCCGGAGGGCATGCCGGTGCCATTTTCCCACCTGCCGCTAATCATGCAATACGATGGAAAGCTTGGAAACGATGACGTGGTTTACATCGGTCCTTGGCAGGGCCCCTGCCCCACGGAACGCATCGTGCTGGACGACACGCCGGCGCGCTACAGTTGCGATGGCACGAATTATGTAATCCGGAAAGATTCCGTGCAGGACCGGAAAAATGCGTTGGGCGTGCAGGTCCTCAAGACGGAATGAAAAGAAAAGTTACCGGCCGAACGACATTTCGCACGGCTGGGAAAAAAGAACAAGTACGCCTAAAAAAGGAAAAAAATAACGGCCGAAAAATCAGCCGATCAGTCCGACTTCTTCGACCTGGACGTTGGACACGCCCGGCAAGGCCTGCACTTCGGTTTCAAAATCGCGGCCCGAGCCGTCTTCCGTCACGAAAGAGGCCTGGACCACTTTGGCGCCGAAAACGTAATCGATGACTTTAGCCGTGTTGCACTCGGAAACCGCTTTGACGCGCGTACAAAGCTCGTCCGGGTTGACGCCTTCGTCCGGAAAGACTTTCATGACAACCATGACTTTACCCATAAACATCCACCACTCCAAAAATAAATCAAAAATGCTGAAAATCGTCTAACTATATTCCCAAATGTTCTTTGAGTTTCGAGCTTTTGAACTTGTGCGCCTCGAAACTTTTGGCGCGCAGGATCTTGGTTTTCAACCCGCGTTTGGCCAAAAAAGCCGCCAGCGCGGTTTCATCGACTTTTTGGTCGTAACCCAAAAGCAGCACATCTGGCTTGACGTCCAACAACACGTCGAACCAATGCCCCATACCGCCCAAGACGGCGCGGTCCACGAAGCGGACGGATTGAACCACTTCCAAACGTTCATTTTCCGAAAAAACCGGTTTTTTGCCTTTGGTTTTTTCTACACTGGCATCACGGGCCACAACTACGACCAATTCGTCGCCATGCTTTTTCGCCTGGCGGAACAGGTCCAAATGTCCGGGGTGCAAAAAATCAAACGCCCCTGCGACCATGACGCGGACCATGATTGCAGAGCTCCAAAGACCGTTTTACGGACCGGAAAAGCCGTCATGCGGGCACGAAAAGTGCGTACCGCGCAACTTGCAGTCGTCGCAACGCGACAAGTTGTTGCCGCACGAGGGGCACAAAAAGCTGGTGGCGCCGATGGAACAGTCCCGGCCGCAACTGACACACGAGTTCATAATGCAATACACCTTCAGTAGACTAATCGATTAAGTGAACAAACGGTGCAGAAAACGGCTTTTATACATTGTGAAAAGGGCGCTAACAGCCGAAACCGAAGTGAAACGGCGTCACGCCGGTCGACCCGATTCGTCAGCCTTAAAAGACGCGCCAGCCACCTCTTATTTCTCACGTCTTAGCGTTGCGGCGTTACCGCGCCGTCGTCATTTTGGCACCATCCAAGCCAACCGCAAAGACCAAAGAGAACATCAGCTTGCGGTTGTACCCGGCAGGGTGCGAAGACTTGATGGAAATCAAGTCCAGCAGGCAGCAATGGAAACATAGCTGCATCAACCGCTTTGCTCAGTTGGGCCCGTAGTATAGCCTGGACAGAATGGGAGCTTGCGGAGCTTCAGACCGGGGTTCGAATCCCCGCGGGCCCGTTGCCCATTTTTTCTTTTGCAAAAGAAAATCTGGTCGACCAAAAGAAAAAGCATTTAGCGCTCGAATCAAAAAGGAAGGGGCGAGGCGCAGGCCGCGCCAGGGGACGACGCAAGTCTTTGGAAGACTTGCGAAGCCCACAATTCCGTTAAGGAATTGTGTGGAACCTCGGTTTCCCAGGGGCGACCGTTCCGAATCCCCGCGGGCCCGTTTTTTATTTAAACGGAAAAAAAGACGAATCAGCAAAGGGAGACCGAATCAAACCATGAGATTTATAGACGCGATTCGGAAAAAAATCGCGGGTTTTAACAAACGGCAGGCGCAACCTACCGACATTCATCCCCAACGTATCCGAGAGGAACTTTTCAAATATCCGGGTTCCACACCGCGGCGCAAAGCCATGGCCACTTTTTTAGCCCATTTTTTGCACAACGCCCAAACGGAACAAGACATCCAAAACTCGGTTTCTGCGGCAGTTTCCGTTTTTTCAACACATACGCCGAGCGATGCAGTCCAAGAAGTACGGCGGAAAGCAAAGCCAGGGTATGAACCGGTATTGGAGAAAGCCACGCGCGAAGCGCACGAATACTGGAGTTCACCCCAACAGTTGCCGCATATTCGTAGTGGCGCTGAAAAAGTGATTGAATTGGCACGTCAGGAAGCCCGCGCACAAGACGCGGCTAAAAAAACGAGGATTTGAAAAAAATGCTTATCGGCTTAGTCGGCTTACCCAACAAGGGAAAGTCCACATTGTTCAACGCTCTGACCGGAGGGTCCGCCCAAGTGGCGAACTACCCGTTTACAACGATTCAGCCCAACGAAGGCGTCGCCTTTGCGTCATCCCCTTGCCCCCACGTGGCGCTCGGATTGCCAAAATGCGACCCGAACAACAGCGGCTGCCAGAACGGCATACGCAAAGTGCCCATCCGGCTCTTGGACGTGGCAGGACTTGTGGAAGGGGCCCATGAAGGCAAAGGTATGGGCAACCAATTCTTGGCCGATTTGGCGCAAGCCGACGCTTTGATTGTCGTCGCCGACGCGTCCGGAAAAACCGATGACGAAGGCAACCCCACCACCGGGCACGACCCGGCGCGCGACGTGCGCATCCTGGAAGAGGAACTGCAAGCCTGGTTCCAAAGCGTAGTCCGAAAAAACGCGCTGAAAAACAAAGGCCGACCCCTCAAGGAATTTTTCACGTTACTAACCGGCCTCAAAGTCTCGGAAAACGACGCCGCACACATAGCCACGGACCTGGAACTTCCGGAAGAGTCGTCCCAGTGGACCAAAGAGGAAGTGCATGATTACGCCGAACGCTTGCGAAAAATCAGCAAACCCATCGTCATTGCCGCCAATAAGATGGATGCCGCGGAAAACAGAAGTGCCGTCCTTGAGGTTTTGCAAAAGCGCGGCTACCCCGTTTTCGCCACATCCGCGGAAATGGCGCTGGCCAAACAAAAAGCGGTCAAAAACGGCTTTGCCGACCTGGACGCCGCCAGCGGAAAATTAGTGGCCAAGAGCGAGGAGCCGGCCATCCAAAAGGCATTGGACAGAATCAACGCCTTTGGCGACGACGGGGTGCAAACCATGCTGGACCACGTCGTGTTCAACAGCCTCAAGCAAATAGTGGCGTACCCGGTGGAAGACGAAAAGAAATACGCCAACAACTTCGGAAAAGTCCTCCCCGACGCCTTTTTGCTCAACCAAGGGGCCACTGGAAAAGAACTTGCCGAAAAAATCCACACGGACCTTGCAAGCGGTTTCCTTTACGCCATCGATGCTCGGACCAAGATGCGATTGGGCAAGGACACGGCGCTCAAAACGGGCGACGTGGTCAAAATCGTGTCGGCGAAATAACCCTTTAAATGCGCACGACATAGGTAACGAATGGCCAATTATCCAAAACTTATACGTATCCACACCTACGGAAGCAAAACGATTTTCCCTAGAAAAACGTGGGTTTGGTGCCGGTTTGGAGACTCCGCATTCCGTAAACGAGCGGAAGATGTCAAACCGGGTGAACGTGTTTTGGAACGGGGAACCAAAATCCACTTGAGCCTCCAGGACATCAAAAAAGCATTGCTTGAAGAAGAAGTAACGTATCGGACGGCACACCATCAACTGTACATCCAAACCCCGAACGGGGAAAAAACAAAGCTCCAGGTATTTTTGGAAAACGTCGCGCAGGACAATTCATCAGCGCAGATGACGCGAAAGGAGCGAGTCGAGGAAATACAAAAACGGCTGAACGACGTTTCGAAACAATTCGGAAAACGGTTCGGCCAAGATTCCAAATTGTTGTTCCGAAGTGAAAGTGCCATCGGCGATTGGTTGTCCGGCGAAACGGTCCTTCCAAGGGATTTCCGCGTCTTAAGGATCCTACGAAAACTCGGACCAACACATTTCGATTCGCTTTTTGGAAAGCCAAGCGAATTGAAAGAAAAAAGTAACCCGGACCCCGTCCAACACCCTTTGAAATGGGCGCATGACCACTGGAGTAATGTCCACGCCACACTCATGAGATGGGCCGAAGGAAACAAGTTGGATCCAAAGGAAAATGAAAAAGAATTCGAACTGCCCGAAGATGCGGAATCCGAAGGAAAAAGAAAAAAAACATCCTCAGGAATGGACGCCGCACGCAATGTCGTTTATGAAAGACTGATAAAAAACATCGTGGAAATAATCGACACGGAACATAAATTCACACGCGTCAAAGCGGTCGAATTTTTAAAACCACAAGAAGAACGCGAGCATACCGCAAAAAGAGAGGTCGAAAGCTTACCGCGAGGAGTCGTTGCCGCAAAGAACCAGCCGCTCGACGAATTAGACGTTCCCGAAACGCAGGCGCGGGCGATTTATAGGGAACACCTAGGAATGTTGGACATCATTACAAAATTTTTGAACAAGGAAAGAATCCCGGGCGCGGACAACGTAGAAACCCCGCAGGGGGGATGGGGGGAGCCAGTAGGCGACCTGCTCCGAATTATTGAAGAGGGAAAACATACGTCGCATGACCATATCAGTTTGCCCATATTCATCAATGGAAAACCCCAAATCATCAAACTCACCTACGAATACGGCCAAGAACTCGCACAAAAACTTAGACAAAAAATAGAAAGCGGAAAGATTGACGAAGAAAATGGCGTCTCAAAAGGAACATTTAGAAAAATATACGACCGCGCCAAAGAATGCGGTCGGGCCGACCCAGTCTATGAATTAATAGGAGAGCATAACCGAAGCGCAGCGTTTATAGGCAGGACAAATGCAACGGCGACAAAGCAAGGAAGAAAGGATGAAGTCAAACGAATAAACGATTTGGCCGAACAAATACAGGACTATGACGTCATACCGGGAAGTTTTGCATCACCAGTCAACTTCGGAGTCAAAACAAAAACATCGCTAGACGCATACATGGAAAGGAATACGAAAATCATGCGAAGCTACGGGTTAAGATTATGGGGATTTGAGCCCCCCCATTCCCATGCGGAAATGACGCAATACCTTGAAAATACCGGTTTGTCGCAGGACGATATCCGAAAAGTCATCCATATATTCGGGCACGAAAATTTTGTAGAATAGAAAATACATTAGACTTTCTTGACCAACCGCCGCTTCCCCGCGCTTCCCACGTTCTGCTCGTCCTCGACGCTCACCACGCGTTTTTGGGCCAGTTGTTCCAGATGCCGACGGAAGGTGCGCTCCGGCACGTCCAACTCCTTTTGCAAGTCGCTGGAATACTTCGGCCCGCCGTCCAAAGCGGCCAAAATGGACTGCTCAATATCATTGGCTCCCGCTTGGCGCTTGGCAACCGAGGCGTTCAGCTGGTCCTGCTCCGCCATCGCCGCCCGCACGTCCTGTTCCTGCACCATCAGGGCACCGCGACGGTCCGCCTGCCGTCCGGACTTCCATAACACATCCAATGCCACGCGGGCATCTCCGCCTGCTTTCGCCGCATACGCGGCGCACAGGCCGACGACGTCCTCGGACCAGGCGGATTTTCGAAAGGCTTTGCCGGCCCGCTCGCGCAGGATGGTTTTGAGCTCCAGGGGATTGTATTTGGGAAAATCAATGGCTTGCAACGACAGCGAGCTTTTGACGCGCGGGTCCAGGCGTTGGAAGACGTCCGGCGTGTTGGTGATGGCCACGACCATGATGGGCACGGTGGCACGGGATATGTCATACAAAAGCGCTTCCTCTTTTTTATGAAATAGCCGGTCCGCTTCGTCCAACACCAAGACCAACTGGATGCCGTGTTTTTGTAAATGGTTGAAAAAATCGCTCCGCACCTCATCCGTTGCAAGACCGCGGCGGGGAACAGCAAGGCCCATCAAACGGCAGGCCTCGGCGAGCACCGATTGTTGCGTGTAATGTTGCCAGCAGTTGATGTACGCCACCTGCGCCTTTTGGGCGAAATCCTTGAACTGGGTCAAAACGGATTTGGCTGAAGAGGTCTTGCCAGTACCAGGCGGGCCAAAGATCAGCACGGAGGCGCCTTTACGGCCAACGGCAAAGGGTCGAAGAGCCATGGCTAGTTGTTCAATCTGTTTTTCGCGGCCCGGAAGCACATCCGGCAGAAATTCCGGCGACAAAACCGATTCGTTGACAAAGACGCCGGAAGGCGGTAATTCATCGAAGACGTTGATGGCCATACGAAATGAAAACGTAGGCCTGCAGGCCAAATAAATCCTCGGTTGTAAAAAATGTGAATAAAAAACAATTGCGCCGCCACGGTCTTTCCACATTACACACATCCAAGGAAAGAAAAAAATGACCACCCCATTGCCCCTCAAAACGGCTTTATACCGTGCAAAACCCAAAGGTCACTATGCTCAAAGCATTCTGGAAGTTAACTCGCGCCGAACACGGACTTATCGTCTTTTTGGCAATTCTCGTGAGCCAATTCGTCGTGACCCACCGCCTCGAGGCGGCCATGGTTTGGCCCGCACTGGGACCGATGTTGATCACCTGGGGCGCCTTTGCATGGAACGATTATTTCGGCTACAAATCGGATAAAGCGCTCAAGCGCATGGACCGCCCGCTTGTGGCCGGCACGATTGCCCCGCGGACCGCGCTTTGGGCCGCCGGATTTTTGATGCTGTTGGGTCTGGCACTAACCTATCCGGTCAGCATCGTGGCCTTTGAAATCGCAGCCATTTACACGCTTATGAGCATGGCATACGATTTGTTCCTCAAAACCCGGCCCCTTTTGGGCAACCTATTCATCGCATCGTCCATGAGCATCAGCTTTTTGTACGGAAACTTTTCCGTTTCCTCGGACCTCAATTCAAACGTCCTGCTTTTTGCCGGCGTGGCCTTTTTGGCCGGTCTTGGACGGGAACTCATCATCACGTTGCGCGACGTGGAAGGCGACAAAAAAGCCGGAGCCAAGACCCTGCCGATGCTTTTGGGGCCGCGCAACACGGTAGTGGCCGCCTCGGTCTTGGTCTACGGAGCGGCCGCGCTCTCCTTAGTCCCGCTGTTACATCCAGTCAGCCCGATTTACATTGGTTTGGCCATCCTGACCGACGCCCTCTTTTTGGTCTCCACCTATTACGTTCTTTTGAGCCAGAAATTCGAGAACCTCAACACCGCACGCAAGCTGACGTTAGCGGGGATGTTGATGGGCGTGCTGGCGTTTGGGAGTTTGGGGTTGTAAAATGAATCTGAAAGTATTGCAAGAAAGAATTAGGCCAAGCGCAATACCGAATGTAACGAAATTTTTATTAAATGCGCGTCGACATGGAATAACCGAACAACGGCTTTCCGACTATTTGGAACGATTTGAGCCATTCAGCATGGCCCGCAAGTGGGAATGGGATCCTAACAAAACCCCAACAGAACGCAACAAATACTACTGGAACATAGGCAAACAAGGCGACTACGTTTGGAAAGACCAGCCACCCCGAGACGACGAGGGTCGCTATACTGGCGGGTACGTCCACGGAATTATTCAAATGGTCCAGAACCACGGAAAAGAACAAGTGGAACTGGCGCTAGGGTTTTTAGAAAGAAAAGAGGCCCAAACAAAAAAACAAGCGCTGTTCAACGCAGCCAAAGCCGTGGGCGAGCGGCTTGCCCGGAAAAAAGGGGCCACACCATGGAAAAACTGGTTGGATGAACAAGCGACCCCCCACATGCATGCATTTGCCCAAGTTCACTCAGAAATCAACGCACAAGCGGAAGAAATCGGAAATCTATTCAAACGAGTATCCGGCAAGGATAATGCCAATTTAAACGAACTTACCGTGCTTTTGAGCCATTGGAGAGAAGGGGGAATACAAAGAGTCCGATTCGCCGTGGAACAGGCTGAACAAGGAAAAGGATTCACCGCAGATTAAATAAAAATGGATAGACTAGCGTTGGAAGAGTTCGGACAGGGCCTGAATGAAAAGTCCAGACGGTCCGTAGAGTCCAGCGTAGCCCACCGTGATGACGTCGGATCGTTGGGCAGAGCCGTTCAAAAAGAAGAAGGGACTCGAATCGAAAGAAGGGCCATACTGGAAAAATACGACTTGGATCCGGAAACGCGAACCAAGCTTTTGGAAATGACGAACTTGCAACCCTCGTCACTGCGATGGGCGGTCAGAACGGCCCAACAACTTGACAAAAAAGATGCGGATACCATTGCACATCTGGGACTTTGCTGGCAGTACTATCCACGGGGATGCATTTCCGCCTTGAAGAAAGGCTTTGACCCAGCCAGTCCGTTGTTTTTCCACGCAAGTTATCTGGTAAACGAGCATTCACATCGGTTCTTGACGGACTTGGCCAAAGGTGACTTTGGCAACCTCAAACCAATCGACATTGAACAGGCCATCATTGCGGCATCATGGCATGGGATCGAACCGGTAAGAAAAGCATTAAAAGCCGGAATCCGAGGAAGCGGAATAAGAACGGCGGTAGCTGACGAAAAGGTGGCGCTGCCCGTAGTAAAAAATTTAGGCCAATGGACGGAGATACAAAAAACCTGCCCTCCACTCCATCAACACCTAGTCGGCAACATTCCAAAATGGGCAAAAGACAGGCTGGTTCTAGATGCACAAAAAGCGAAAAGAACCCTCCAAAAATAAAAAAACGAAAATGAAGGTTAGCCCAGCACGTCCATCTTGCCGAATTTGCCCAACGTCAGTTGCGCCTTGTCCTGCCACGTGTTGACGTAGCCGTTGGTGATGCGCACCTTGGAGCCTTCCTTGACATGGTCGATCTGGTCGTTCCAGAGGACCAATGTGATGGTACCGGAATCGTCTTGGATCGTGGCGTTGGCAACACGCAAATTGCGGCCCATCTTGTTGATTTCACGCGTCGGCTCGATGCCCACCACTTCGGCATCCAAGTTGACGCTACCCGTTCCAGGCGTAAGTTCGTTGATCTTCATGCAATCCACCCACTTGATTTAAGTAAAGACAACTGGGAGGTCCGCGCGTTAAAAGCGTTTCGTGGAAGAATAAACCAACCCGACGGCAACGGCTTTAAAAGTCCGAATTGGCGAAAGTATCACTAACTCATTCTTCCAGGAGATGATTTCCATGAAAAACGCCGAAGAGACCCTCAAGACCTTAAGTTTGATGCACGCGCCCACCGGACAGGAAGACGAAGTGGCCGACTTCATGGAAAAGAAATTCAAGTCCTGCGGCTTTTCCGTGACCCGCGACACGTTGGGCAACGTCATCGCCCGTAAAGGCAAAGGCCGCAAAGTCCTTATCGCCTCGCACATGGATGAGATTTCCATGGCCGTCAAAAGCATCACCGAAAAAGGCTTTTTGAAATTCGTCAAAGTGGGCGGGATTTACGACCCGATGTTGATTGGGGCCCGAGTCATCGTGCACGCCAAGGAGCGTCGCATGGGCGTAGTGGCCAGCAAGGCGCCGCACCAGATGGAAAACGAGGAAATGAAAAAAATCCAGGAAGCCAAAGACCTGTACATCGACATCGGACTTGCCAGCAAAAAGGAAGTAGAAAAATTAGGCATCCGCCCTGGCACGCACATCACCTTCACCGGCGAATTCGGCCACTTGAACGAACACTGGGTGGCAGGAAAAGCCTTTGACAACCGCGTGGGCTGTACCGTGAATTGCGGCATTGCCGAAGCGTATGCGGACAAACAGCCGCCGGTGGAATTGTGCCTGGTCGGCTCGGTCCGAGAGGAAAGCGGTCTTTTTGGAGCGGGCGTGGCAACGTTTGCCGTGGAGCCGGATTTGGCCATTGCCATTGACGTCACGCACGCCTTTGGTGCGCCCGGAGAGAGTGAAGAAGACATTCCCGTAGGCCTTGGGAAAGGTCCGGCGCTTGCCGTTTTGGAAGGCGGTGGCTACGGCCTGATTACGTCGAATCACATGGTCGAATGGCTTGAAACCATTGCCAAGAAAGCCAACGTGCCCTTGCAAATGGAGATTTCCGAGCGCGGGGCCTCCGACGCCTCCCGTATGCAGTACATCCGTCAAGGCATGCTCACCGCATCCGTGGGCGTGCCTTTGCGCTACATGCACTCGCAGGTGGAAGTGATTGACGTGCGCGACATCGTGCAGACGGTCAAGTTTTTGCAGGGCGTGATTGAGGCGTTTCCGCAACGCAAATAACGGTTTAATCCAAGAACTACTGGACATGGAAACGTCCCCCCACAGGTCCGCCGGGCTGCAAGGCACGGTTTACCTCACGTTCGCCCGGCATGGAAATCATTTTCAGGGCTGTTTGTTGGACAACCAGTGGGCAATCTTGAAAAAAAAGGCAAGGCATTGAAGCGACGTTTCGGCCTGATTTCACGCACATATTCAAGCAAGAGTCTTCGGACGATCCAGACGGCGTTGGCGCTTTCGGAAGCCTCCCACCCCGGCTTGCGGACCTTGTTGAATCAAAAACCGGACGAACTGAGTCACCCTGCGCTGACGGAAGGCATAAGAAAAATCGGGCTTCAAAAAGCGGCGACACTTTTCATTGACGGCACAAGAGCCAGTAGATGGTCTGAAAAATCCATCGAGTTCAACGATTTGCTAAACCTAGCCGTCCGACTTTCACGTCAAAACAAAAGGCATGCCCTGTTCGTAAGCCATGTCGAGGTACTTGCACCAATACTTGAAAACCTACGGATAATGAATCCGGACAGCTTTGAGAGCAGCGAGGCGAAAATCCAACGCCGAATTGATAGGGTTCAAAAGAAAATAGGCATCTTGGGCCGAACCACGAAACAGCGGAATTTTTTCAAAACGGCGGACCGCATGTGGAAAAAGCAAGAGAGGGCAGAGGATAAGGGAGATTGGGACGAAGCCAGACGGTTGGAAAGGATACGCATCGCTTTTGCCAACAGTCCTGAAAATGAGGCCTTACATGAGCGCGTGGAAAAACAAAGAAAGAAGTTGGGCCGAAGCCTTGAATTGTTGAAAAAGCTCAAAGCACGCGGCATCCACCAAAGCGAGCACTTCACGCTCAAGTTCACGCCCAAAGGGGCCAGCCTGATTTTTCGGGGCCGCGAGCATCGACTCCAAACAGCCACCTAAACATTCAACGGCTTCACCGGCCAGTTACCCTCCTTTCATTTAAATGTACGACGAGCGGAAGCCAATTGCGATAAGAAACAAATCGAAAATAATATATACGAGTTATATCAGTATTAACGAGGCGATGGCGTGGTTCCGCGGGAATTTTCATTCTCGAGACATTTCCAGCATGACAAGGACGTCGAAATTGACCTGGCCAAGGATTGCGTGCATACGGGAAAAAAGGAGCGGCAACACGAAGCAGACAAGTTCATCGCCCGCAAGAAATACCGTAAAGGAGAGCTAATCGTCGTCTACAAGGAGTTGGATGACCGCACGTTCATCATTACGGCATTTTGGAATCAACCAGGAGGAAGGCAACCATGAATTTGGAGGGAAAAACGTGCGGGATGTGCATGAAAGGCAAACTGCACAAGATGCAGGACGAGGCGGAGCCGGGCATCTTCGTCGAAGCATACCAATGCGACGCATGCAAGGAAATCGAATACACGGAAGCCATTATGCGCAAAGTCGAGGCCATGCGACGCCATGACGCCCACTTGCGGAGCCTCATCAAAGTCGGCTCGTCCTTGGCATTGTCAATTCCGAAGGAAATCGTGGACAAACTGCACCTTAAGCCCAAAGAAAAAGTATACGTAACACGCAAAGGCAACCAAATCATCGCACGCGTTGCACAAGTTTAATGTCCAAAACCAACAAAAACCCCACCTCCCTTCTTGGTTGGATTCAACCTCATGGTAGCCCAACCCCCCGTCCGACTGTCCAAACTCAAGCCGCTTTTGTCCAAGCACGCCGTTTTCCTCTCTTCATTCGCGCACGAGAACCCCAACGCATACTACTTCACAGGCGTGGAAGACGACTGGTTTGCCGTGTTGGTGACGCAAAAAGAAACTGTCGCCTACGGCATGGGCCCTGAAAGGGATAGGAAAAACAAAGGCGGAAAAGGACGGAGCCAAAAGAAAGGCACCTACGAGTTTGCCGACCAGACCATTGCACCCCGCGAGATGCGCAAGCACTTCTGGGAGTACCTCCAAAAGCACAAGATCAAGACGCTCGGCGTGGATGAATCCGACGGCGTCCTGCTCCAGCGCCTCCAACAAAAAAAAATTAAACCTGTCGGCCTGCACCAAAAATTCCTCGAAATCCGCACGCTCAAAGACCCTTACGAAAAAGCGTGCATTGCGAAAGCCCAACAATTGACCAAAGCATGTTTCAACGCCGTCCAGCCGCACATGGTCGGCAAGTCCGAAAACCACGTCGCCGGTTTGTTGGAGTTGGAAGCGCGCAAGCGCAACGTCCGATTTGACGCATTTCCACCCATCATCGCGGCCGGCGCTCACGGGGCTACGCCGCACCATCGGCCCGGAGCCAGCAAAATCCGCCCAAGCGACGCAACAGTAGTGGTGGACATCGGCGTGAAATACCAAAGCTATTGCGCCGATTTCACCCACACGGAATACAACGGCTCCGACAAATACACAAAAGATGCCATACACGCCGTGCAGGAAGCCTACAAAGCCGCACGCAAGCTTGCCAAAGTCGGCACCAAAGGCAAAGTCCTAAACGACGCGGCCCTCGCCGTCATCAAGGAATACGGCTACGAAAAATACAGCCACGCATCCATCGGCTTACGCTTAGGCCACCACGTGGGATTGGAAGTGCATGATGGCGCCGGCGGACTGGAAGAACAGGTGCTCAAGAAGGGAATGTGCTTCACCATCGAGCCGGGCATCTATGTGCCGGGAAAATTTGGTGTGCGGTTTGAGGATATCGTCATCCTTTGAGGGAATTCGGATGGGCAAACGCGGAATTTTTCAAATGGGCAGCGAGGAGACCGAAAACCGCCGACAGCAACTCCGGCATTGACCGCCGAAGAAAAAAAGGCCAAAATTCCAATTGGAACGCTTAACCCGGTTCGGGACCACGCCATCATGAAAATCGTTCATTCCCAATCGGAAAAATCGGAAGGAAGCCTGAAGCCAGAATATTAGAGTCCGCTACCAAAGAGAATTCACCGACAACCGGAAGAGCGCACGGAGGTACAATTGGCGCGAATTATGGCCCTATTGCACTACGCGGACCGACATGGCCACCTTATCAACGGAATTACACACGCACCAGGATGGGTACGGCAGACACTATACATGATTTACGGCAAACAACCGGCCAACGACCGGTTGGACGTGGCAAACGGGAGATACCGGCTGGAAAAGGCCCAATTAACATTTAAACAGGATAATAAATGAACAAAAAACCGGCCCAAGACCAACCAAAAAGCATCCCTTTAAAATAGAGTCCGACCCTAACTATTTACGAGGGAAAAAACCTTTTTTTTCGCATTAAATTTCAGGTGATTTTGAACCATGGTGGACGATTCGACCGCGACTTCCCAAGCTATCCCACAAGCCGGCGCCAACGTGCCGACCGAAAGCGTCCCAAGCGTGGAAGCCGATGACATCTCCGAAGAGGAAAGCGAAAAACTGCCATTCCCCAACGCCCGCGTCGTGCACATCATCAAGGAAAACTTAAAGCGCGAACACCAGGTCAAGAGGGAAGCAAAGCTTGCGGCCAACGAACTTCTGGGCGAAATCCTCTCGGATATTTCCCAAACCATGGATAACGAGGAATACTTCACCCTCTCCATCGAGCACTTCAACAAGGCGGCGCGCAAATACCGCGAAATTGGGTTAAACAAAAAGCGCATCATCCGCATCAAGAAAGTGCTGGAAAAGCAGCGCGCGGAACTGGATGAAATCATCGCAGAAATCGAGTTGGAGAATCCGTAGTCTGAAACAGGGCAGCATTCCGCCCTTTTTTGATTTTTTCATCCAATGACTCAAAACGTGAAATCGTCGTGACCGAACTGAAAGAACAACTGCAAAAAGCCCAAGCGGACGTCCGTAGCGTCGAAGAGCAGACCTACGCGTTGCGCATCAAGAGCCGCGAGGCCATCACGCAGGTCAAGCAATTCTATGCCGAGGCCGCGGAACTCAAAAAGAGCCGCGACAGTCAGAATGAAAAAGTCCAGGAATTCAAGAAAAAACGAAAAGATGCCGAAACCAAGGCCAACGCAATCCTGACGCAACTGCAAGCCCTCCGGAGCCAACTGGACAGCCTCCCGAAAGCGCAATCACCGGGGCACCTTAAAGCCGAATTGGAGCGATTGGAATGGGAGCAGATGACCGAAGCGGTCTCCGCCAAGGCCGAAAAGGAGCTTTCCCGCCGCATCAACGACTTAAGGAACCAACTGGGCCCCGCGGAGAAGCTCAAAGGCGTGTTCGCCGAAATCCATCCATTGGAGGAGCAACTGCGCGCCGCATCGGCCGAAGTGCGCATTTACCGCAACGAGCTATCGAAGCACGCCAAGGCATCGGATGCACATCACGAGGCCATGCTCAAACTGTACAAAAAAGCGCAAAGCCTGTCAAAGAAAATCGGTGAGAACCTCAAGGAATTGGACGCGAAAAAGGCATTGTTGGACGAGGAGCGCAAGGAATTCTTCCAAATCTCAGGACAGGTCCGCACCGCGGAAGGGGCCGAGCGAGCCCAATACCGGGCGCAGCAAAAAGCCGACGCCGACGCCCTGAAAGCCGAAAAGGACGCCCAACACAAAGCCACCCAGTCTCGCGCGGCCGGGATTGCCGAAAAAGCGCTGGAGAGGTTCCGAACCGGTGGGAAGCTGACATGGGAAGACTTGCAAGCCATCCAAGCCGCGGGATTGGACACGAAATAAATCCGGTGACGCAAACAACCGAAGACCCCATCGACGCCCAAAAATGTAGGAATCCGGTTACTGCAATTCCTCAAACTTCTTGTTTTTATAGCAAGTGACGCAACGGATAAGACAATTTGGCGTCACTTGCTATCAAGTAAGCGACGCATATCCGTCAAAAAAAAATTGTGTCGCGTACTATATCTTCAAAGCGGCGCAAATTACAATAATGAAACAAATCATAGTCGTAGGAGCCGGAGGGGTCGGGGCCGAAAGCCTGCTGCGTTTAAAAAAAGCCAAAAAAGAGGGCCGCCTCAACGCGACCATCCGCATCATCGACCGCGATTTCGTGGATGCCGACACGCTCAAACGCCAAACCCTCTATAACAAAGCCGACTTGGGCCGCCTGAAAGCGGAAGTAGCAGCGGAAAAGCATAACGGGGCACCCGGCACAAAGCCGGACGCCGGATTCGTCGGCATCAGCGAACATCTCTACGAAGACAACGCCGACCAATTACTAGAGGACGCCGACGTCGTTATGGATTGCACCGACAACTGGGCCACACGTTGCGTCATCAACCAATGGGCCATCGAACATAGCAAGCCGTGGATTTTCACCTCGGCCATCCGCACCCAGACCATGGCAACGACGCTGACATCCGAAACGGCGTGCTTTGTCTGCTGGAATCCAAATCCTGCAACGCCGCGCTCCTGCCGCGTCGAGGGAATTTCAAAGCAAACCACGGCGGTTGCCGCACAAACCCAGGTCGGCGAGCTCATCACCCTGATTCAAGGAAAGCCCACGCTTGCCGGAAAACTGCAGTTCACCGACATCACCAACAAGACTTGCGCCACAACGGCCCTTTTGAAAAACCCCGATTGTCCAGCGTGCGTCAATAATTCATTCCGGTTGCCAAAAGCGCAAGTCCTCACACTGTGCGGCGAGCGCGAGTACCTATTCCAACTGGACGGGCCCATTGACTTCAAGGCGCTGGCATTCGTTCAACCCAAAGCCAAAAAATTCGGCGACGTGATGAAAATCCGCCTCAAAGAAGGCGAGCTGGTCGTGTTTGGAAGCGGCCGGGTGCTGGTGCGGGGATTCAAGCCGGAAGAAGCGCAAGCCGCGGTCGCCATGCTGGGGCAGAAAATCCGAAGTTAACCCCGCAGCACCACCAAACGACCATTCCAATAGGCAAGCAAAAGCCAAATAATCCACCCGCCTCATTGCGCCTACTGTGATACCAAAAGAGCCGCTCAAACCAGAGCAGTATCGGGGCCATGCCGACGGACAACGCGAGCTCACAAAAGATAAGAACGCCCGAAAAATCATCGAACGGGGACAGAACGCCGCCCAACTTTTACGAAGATGGCTTTACAACGGCAGGCGCGACGTTCCGGGCACCGTCCTAAACTTCCCGGCGCCACTGACCCATGAGGAATTCATACGGGCCTCACACCTGTCTTTTTTGGCGCATGATGACGCGCACCTCAAATGGACAAAGACGGCAATCGACACGGCGAACGATTACCCAAAATTCGCCGAACACCCCACCCGCAGCCAACTTCGAAGCCTAATCCAAATGGACATAAACCGCCACAACCTCCCAAACGGAGTCAAACACCTCTTAGTGGAGTCCCGCATGTTGCAAGAAGACTTCCGCAACGTCGTCGTGGCCCAGGAAACCCTCATGCGCCTGAACAAGGAGCCCAAAACGGAGGAAACGGAACGCGCCATCCGAAATGCAAAAGAGGTAATTGACGAGCACCAGACGTACATCAAAGCCCAACACCCGGCGGTCATCACGTTCAACGCCGCCCAAGCGTCCAGTTACTTTGACCTGTTACGCGCGGAAAGCAAAAGGGACAATTTCGGGGTCATTTATTGGCCACTGGCGGCCATGGCGTTATACGGACCGTACTTGGAAAAAGGTAAGGGTTTAGTTTTGTAGGTCGACCGAAAGGCGTAAGTTCTACTTTTTCGTACCTCTTTTGCTTGGGCGTCCCGACCAGGACGCCCCGCGCAAAAAAAGGCCCACCCGCCATGACAGACGAAAAATACGTAC
>JACRGH010000021.1 GCA_016212375.1 Microcaldota archaeon | reverse complement strand
GCCCAGGCGTTTCAGCGGAAGATGCCGCCGGAAACGCTGGTCGGTTTGTTTTTGAAGCAAATTGACGGACTCGGAGGGTGAAATTTTTATGGAAACCTTTAAGGCAAACCAACCGCGAAATAATAACCGGGCTCAACAGAATAACGATGTAAGGAAAACCTTATATTCAAAAGGATTTACTTATCCATTATGCAATTCCGCAATCTCTTCGTCACCCTTTTCGGAACCAAAGCAAAGGCCGCCGCACTACAGGTGCTGGCCCGATGGCCCGAAAAAACATGGACTGGGCGCGAGTTGTCCAAAGCCGCCGGAATCTCGGCACCCCAGACCGGGGAGGCCCTGCGTGAATTCGAGAAATACGGGCTGGTCAGCCGTGCCGTCACAGGAAGCGCTTCGATTTGGAGCCTGAACCAAAGGCACGTGGTTTTGGATTACCTCAAACCGATGGCTGAATTGCCCCAAAGGCAAAAGGAATTTTTGTTATCGGAAATCAAAAAAACAATGGACATATCGCCCATTCGGAGCATCCGCCTGTTCGGATCCATGGCCCGCGGGGATGAATCCGTTTCCAGCGACGTCGACATGCTTTTCATCGTCAGACATTCACGGGACAAGGACCGCATCGAAGCAAAGTCAAAAGACGTCGAATTGCACATGGCTGACCGATGGGGCAACATCGGCGCCATCATCGTGTACGACCGGAAGGAATACGACGCAAAACGGAAACTTCCCTTGGTCCAAAACATCGAGCGGGAAGGCATCACGATATACGAGGCCGCGTAAAAATGACTGAAACCACGGCAGTTCCACGGCACCAGGCATCCAGTTACCTTAGGAAAGCCACCCAAAACGCACGGCTGATGAAGCTAGCGCTGCAAGAATCCGAGTGGGATGCGGCGTGCCTTTTGGCCATCCACTGCGCGATTTCCTCAGCCGATGCGCTGACGGTCCATTTCCAAGGGTTGCGTTCGAAAAGCCAACGCCACCAGGACGCCGCCCAGTTGGTGAAAAAAATCCCGAAACCCGATGCCGGGGAAAAAACCCGTCTTTTTCTGTTCGTCTTGGACCGGAAAAACCTCGTCGAATACGAAGAGACCCTTATGTCCGAAAACAAGGCACGGACCATCGTGGAACAGGCCGAACGGTTCTACCAATGGGCCAAAGCCCAACTGCCCACTTGATTATTTACGGGTAAACCGGAACAATCATTCCGTCAGCTCAAAACCCGCCGCGCCCATATTTTTGAGTGCCGCCCGGAAGTCCGAGGATTTGAGGCGGATGGATTTGGTCTTAAGTCCGGCACTGAACTCCACGAATTCCGGCTTGAAAATCGTCAAGTCCACGATGACCGCCAATTTCTGCAAATGGCCCACCGGGGGGACGGCACCAAATTCGCACCCCGTCTGCAGTAAGACGTCGTCTTTGCTTGCAAGCTTGGCATCTTGCGCCTTCAAAACGTCCTTGACTTTCTTTAAGTCCAAGCGTTTGTCGGCCGGCAGATTGACCATGACGAAAAAGTCCTTTCCGTTTCGCACAAATTTCACAAGCATGCATTTGAGCCGTTGCGACAAAGACGAACCGGTTGCCACGGCGGCCTGCTCACTCGTAACGACCTCGGCGTGGTCCAAAACGGCATAGGGCACGGAGGCCGCATCCAGGACGGCTTTGACTTTTTCAAATTCAGTTTCGGACATGGGGAATAGAAAATTTGGCCCCACGGCTAATAACCCATTTGCTTGCACCAGGAAGAACCGATTTGAAAGAAAAGGCAGATGGACGCAAACCGGGCGGTGAACCAATCAAATAAGTTCCACCGCGCACACCAAATTGCACATGCCGCAAATAGCCAAAACCACCACGACCCGGGCTCAGGCCTCCTGGACCATGGGCCTTTTCGCCGGCCTGCTTCTGGGCGCCATTATCTGGTTCGCCCTGACGCAGTGGCCCATAACACCAACGGCAACCGCCAGCCCGTCCGCCATTCCTACGCCAGCCGGATTTGACCGCGTGGCATGCCTCCAAGCGGCATTCAACGCGTCGACCTGCTACCTGCCTCAGCCGGACCGGCCTGGAAACGGCCCGTTCAACGAAAACGGCACGTTTGACCACGCCAACAAAAGCTACCCGTGCAACTGCAACACGCCGGCGGCAACCGTCACCACGTTACCGAGCCTGACGCCGTGGCCTGAAGAAACCAGCCCAACGGCATCACCGCAAAACGGAACAAACGCCGCGGTCCAAAACAAAACAGCCACGTCGGCATCCAACACATCATGGCTCTACGTCTTGACCGGATATGAAAAACCCGGATTGTTGCAACAAATTATGGACACCCCGGCAAGCGGCCTTGTGGTCGACGCCTTCCAAAGCACGCCCGACACGCCGTTTTCAAAAGAACAAGTAAACGCGTTCAAAAAAAACCACGCTACCGTTTTGGCCTATTTGAGCATCGGTGAGGCGGAAGATTACCGACCGTATTGGAAACCCGAGTGGAATGCCACGCCCCCAAGCTGGATGGGCCGCGTCAACCCGGATTGGACCGGAAACGTCAAAGTCCGCTATTGGGACCCGCTATGGCAGGGAATTGTTTTTTCCTACATAGATCAGGAAGTGGAACAAGGGTTTGACGGCGCCTATTTGGACATCGTCGACGCCTACGAGTACTGGTCCGACCCATTGAATGGCGAAACCGAAGTGCTTAGCAAGGACGATGCCGCCAACCGCATGATTGCGTTCATTTCAGCCATCCGAAAGCATGCCAGGGAAAAAAACCCGGACTTTTTGGTATTCCCACAGAACGCTCAAGAGTTGGTGGACTATCCGGGTTATCTGGACGCTATGGACGGCATTGGTCGCGAAGACACCTGGTATGTTGGTTACGATGACCGGAACGCGCCCGGATCCTTGGCCGCAAAGCAAGCTGACACCACGTTAGACGAGCAATTGGCGCCCCTGATTAAAATCCGCCAGGCCGGTAAAACGGTTTTGGTGGTAGACTACTTCGCGCCGGAACAGGGGATCGAAGCAAGGGATTTTGCAACACGCGCCCGTCAAATGGGTTTTTACCCGTATCCAGCGGACACCCGTACACTGGACAACATCAGCCGCCTGAAAAGCGAAGGACAAGTTACAACCGAAGTCATCCGCCAACCCTGAACAAAAACCGCCGAGTCAGCATAACAAACTTCCTGCAAACCATTTTTAGCCCACTACGCCTTACCCAAAGCCTATGTACTTCAAACTCGCAAGCCTGGTTGCCGACAGCAAGGAAGAATTCCCGCCGTACGTGACGGACGTCATGTATTTGGGCGGATGCCCCTTGCGATGCGGCTTTTGTAACGTGCCGGATTTGTTGCACACCAAGACGTGCGAAGACAAGGACGTTGATGCCATGGCGGCCTACTTTGCGCACAAACACACCCAAGCGGTTTCAATCAAAGGCGGTGAACCTTTTGTACAGGCCAACGCCCTGATTACGTTATTCAAACAACTCAAAGGGCTGGGAATCAAGACCAAAGTGGAAACGTCCGGCTATTTTCCGGAAAGCGTGCGCGCGGCCTTGCCTTGGACCGATTACATCTGCATCGACATCAAAACGCGCCTGGACGCCGACAGTTACAGCCGGATGACGGGCATCAAAGGCGACCTGGCATTGATGCAATTGTACAAGACCCTCGCGTTCGTGGAGTCCACGGAGTACCCGGTGTTTAAGGAGTTCCGAATGACCATCGTACCGGGTCTGAACGACTCACCGGACATCGTGGAAAACGTTGCCTCATACGTCCGTAAATATTGCGACTTATTCATCCTCCAGCAATTCATACCGGACGGTGACTTGGTCAACCCCGATTTCAAGAACTTGCCGGAAACGCCCCATAAGACATTAGCCGACATGGCCATGGTGGTACGCAACCTGATTCCGGCCGTTGCCGTGCGCACAAGGGAAGGGTTGCAGTTCGTGCGGTAGAGCAGAACAAAACAAATTTGGCGATTGCATGGGCGCAAGGAAAAAAGAAACAACAAAATCGCCATCGATTGCAACGATTTTGGCCAAACTCAAATTACTCCAAAACCCCACCAACATCGCCGGCATGAAGCGCTTCGGCATCACAGGGGGCCAAGTATTGGGCATTCCCGTTCCGGTCTTGCGCCAAATGGCCAAACAAATCGGCCGCAACCACGAATTGGCCCAAAAACTGTGGCAAAGCGGCATCCATGAAGCCCGCTTGTTGGCGTCCATGGTCGGCGACCCAACCGAACTGACGTCCGAACAAATGGACGCATGGATGCGGGACTTTGACTCCTGGGACGTGTGCGACCAGACGTGCGGCAACCTATTTGACAAAAACCCGATGGCGTGGAAAAAAGCGGTTCAGTGGGCCCACCAGGATAAGGAATTTGAGCGTCGGTCCGGCTTTGCCTTGATGGCGACGTTGGCGTGGCATGAGAAAGCCGGAAAAGCGGACCGAAACGGCATAGCCAAACCCGACCCCGCAACGGATGCAAAATTCGAAGCCTTTTTCCCTCTCATCGTACAATACGCCGATGACGAGCGCAACTTCGTCAAAAAAGCGGTCAATTGGGCCCTGCGGCAGATTGGCAAACGAAATTCGTTCTTGAGGAAAAAGGCGATTGCCACGGCCCGGCTGATACTCAAGACGAATCCGAACAGCAAGGCAGCGCGATTCGTGGCCAATGACGCTTTGCTCGAACTGACAAAACCGTCGAAAAAGCCTTAATACTCCAAATATCCTTAATCGAAATCCAGATGGAACTGGAGGAAGGCAAAGCCTCTATCGACCGCGCCATTTCCCAGCAACAGCTTTGCCTCATCGTGGGACATTGCCAAGTGCGCTATTCGGGCCGTGCCGCGTCCAAGCTCTCGGAAGGGGACCGCCTGTTGGTCATCAAGCCGGACGGCACGTTTTTGGTCCACCAGAACGCCAAGATGGCGGCCATCAACTACCAAGGGCCCGGCGGCCTCATTTCCACGGCCATGGCGGGCGTTCTGGAAATCGATGGAAACACAAGGAAGGAAGCGCAGGGCATCAAAACCGAAGACGCAAAGCCGAAACGGAAAAACAAAACCGCCCCGGACCAATTGACGACAAAGGGCCCGCTTGGAAAAAAAGACGACAACAAAATCGTACTCATCGTCAAAGCCATGCGTAAAAAGCCCATTGAAGAAATCATCGAGGTAAGTTTTGACTCCCTCGCATTTGCCCAAGGCTTCCCGATGCAGGACGATTCCACGTTGAAGCTGTTCGGCTCGGAACGGCAATTAGCCGACTTGTTGGAGCAGGATTTGGATTTGATTGAAAAGGGACTACGGCCGTTGCAGACGGAATCGCATTTCAACAAAGGCGCCATCGACATTTTGGCTCAAGACTCACAAGGCAGGTTGGTGGCCATCGAATTGAAACGCCGGAATGCAGGCTTGGATGCCGTGACGCAACTGGTGCGGTACGTCAAGCAACTGTCCCAACGGAAAGGTGCCAAAGTCCGCGGCTTGTTGTGCGCGCCGGAAATCACGCCCAACGCTCGGACCATGTTGGAACAGGAAGGGTTGGAGTATTTCAAGCTGGATTATGAAATCACGCATCCGAACATGAATACCAATGCAACGGGCCAAAGCGGTACAACGGCCCATATGGATGCGACGACTGAAATCAAGGGATTGCAGAAGAAACAGAAAATGCTGGGAGAATATTGATGGTTCCAAAACGATTCGAGAAAGTGCATAGCGCGGTAATGAAACTGGCCCGACCGGTGGAAGGCCGCCTTCGGATGATTTCGGACCAGGTTCCCTTATGGAAAATAGAGCATGAACTCTCCCGCACATATGAACGATTCCCATTCAATCGAACGTTCATTTTCCATGACAAAGAAGGAAACCAAATTGGTGAAAAAACGTTCTTCATCATCGGAGCGCATTCCTATTGCATCCAAACACCACAGGTAAAACCGGACCGAATTGGAAAAACAGCGATGAAAATCGAAGACCAGATAAAAAAAGGTTTGATGGCGTTTCGCGCATCCCGCGGACAGCGATCCATTGTCCGATATTCCGTTGACGTGGAACCCATCGATGCGTCTGCCCTTAGCCGGAAACACCGACTGTGGCGGGCAACAGTAAGCGAATTGGTCCGTCCCGAAGACATTCCGGATTCGACGTAGGTAGCACGACCGCCTAGCCGGGGGCATAAAAACCAAAAAGAACACATAAACCATATGCCCCAAGTCCGATTCACCCAAAAAAATGGCAAACACGCCATCGCGTTAGCATATACGACGAACGAGGTCAAGGAATTGGCCCAAAACGGCTACTTTTTGGAAAGTTTCGGCCGGTTGGACAAGATGATGGACCAGGCGCTCTATGGTCTCATGCACCGGCAGTTCAAGCAAGCCGACGACTTGGTCTCCGCGTTGGTCAATGATGATTTTTCCGGCTGGCAAGCCGCCCAGATTCTGCACCGCTCGGGCCATCTTGAAAAACCGCTGTACGAAAAAATCCGCCAGTTCAAACAGGTCCGAAACACCCTGACGCACGACATCTACGGCCACTACGCGTTGGCGCTCAAACAGCCGGAACAAATCAAGGACGAAGAGGACTTGCAACGGAAAGCCGATGCCAAAGCAAATAGCGCCTTGGATTCCGGCATTGCCGCGTTCAATGAACTGATGAAGGAATTGAAAGGCCGATAAAAATCGACAAGCGGCATATCGGCAAGAAAGAAAAAAAACCAAAAAAAAGGGCCAACCATTTTTCTATTGCTTCAATTTCTGGCACGCCATTGCCACGGCCGGAGCTCCGTTTCCGAATTCCGTCCGGTTCATGAACAAATAACCCAGACAATCCGATTGGCGGTCGTTCAGGGCGCCGAACAATTCCTTGCACGCCGGTTGCTGAGCCGCCGGGTAGGCGTCGCAGATTTTTTCATCCAGATTGCGCGCGGTCTTGCTCAAGGTCGAACAAAGGGAGGCCGAAGTAGGACTTGCGAACAAGACGGTCCCGGTGCCATTAATATTGGCGCACAATTGCGGCGTCAGAAGGGGGGCGGCAACCGATTGGACGACCGGCACATAGGCCAGGTAAACCCACACCATGCCAATCACGGTCAGGACGGCCAAACCCAGAAGGCCCAAGCGAGCCGTTTTTTCATCCATTCGTTTAAAAAACGCGGGGAACTTTAAAACCTGATGGGATTGGAACAAAGCATCAAAGCGGCAGTGGCATGGTCCAGACGTGAACCCGCCATATACTTGGCCGGCGTCCTGAACTGGATTCCCGGATTGGTCTTTTCCATCGTGGCCGTAAGCGCGGCGCCATGGATCCGCGACATCATCGCATCCAACTCCAAAAACCCGCTTTCCGCAATTATGGCCCACAGCCAGGAAATACTGGGGCTGATTGTGCCGCTTTTGGGCCTGTTGGTGGCCTTGGTCATCGTAGCGGTATCGGCCAAAGCATGGGTGGCGTTGGCCTTGGCACACGCAGCCAAACAGTTCCACCAAGGCGAAACACTGAGCCTCCGCGACGCGTTTGCCGCGGCACGCAAGCGATGGCTATCGCTTATTGTTGCGGAAATATGGCTTTTGCTCATTGTATTGGCCATCACACTTTTGGCGGTACTCATCACCGTCGTCCTGATCATCTCAATCGTGGGCATCATCGTGTTGGCCATTCTGGCTATTCCCGCCGGATTGGCGCTCATTGTCGGAGGCATTGCTGTTGCCGCGGCGATGCTTTTCCTGCCGCCCATCCTGGCATTTACAGAATCGGGCGCCTGGGACGGCCTGAAAAGCGCGTTTAGGTTCGTGGACCAACACAAGATGGCAAGCGCCGGATTGGTCTTGCTGGCGGCTATGACCCAAATGATTTTGAGCGCCATCGTCAACGCGCTTGGCGGACCGATGGGAAGCGTATTGGAATTGCTAGTCCAGCTGTTCGTGGGCACCTTAAGCGCATTGGTGGCAACGGGTTATTGGTTGGACGCGCAAAAGACGGAAAACGAAAAACGTGAAGAAAAAGAAAAGCCGGAAAGCAAAGCGGAAAAAACGGATACAACGATCAGGGAACAACCGAAAGAAAAGACCAAATCCAAGAAAGCCGTTCCGAAAAAAACGTCAGTAAAAGGTAAAAAGTAAAAAAAGAATCACACTATTTCTTGAGGAAAGAGAATATGGAGGGGGAGGGATTTGAACCCTCGGACCCGCTAGGGGAACAGATATCCCCTGAACCAAGCGCCGGAATTGATATCAATCACGGTACGGTTTTTGGTAGTTTGAGTCTGTCGCGTTTGACCAGGCTTTGCTACCCCTCCAAATGGATGCGATTCCGCCTCAACCACGTTGAAAATACGGAATTGCAAAACGCACAAGCTTCATTTTAGCGTGCGTGACTTTTACGTTCTTGAAACGGATGGTTATTAAGGCTTTTTTCGCCTTTTAGTATACGGAATGGAGAAAAAACTATTCGTCACCGGAGGCACGGGCCGATTGGGCGTTCGATTCGTCCAAGCCGCCTTGGAGCGCGGCTACAAAATCACGGCATTGGTGCGCGACATCGCCAAGGCCCACGACATTTTCCAAGAACTCAACGTCGAATTGGTACAAGGCGACTTATCCACCATCAACCAAGACAGCCTTCGGGACGCGTTGCGCGGTAAAGACGTGATCCATATGGCGGCAACCGTGGATTTCCGGGCCTCCGCGGATTCGCTGCGCGCCGCGAACGTCGAGGCCACCCGCAACGTGGTTGAAGCGGCAAAAGCCGAACACGTCGGCCGCTTTGTGCATATGTCCTCTACGGGCATCTATCACCACCCGACCAAATTGCCCATTGACGAGTCACAAGAGCCCACACCCATGGCGGGGTACGGCCTCACGAAACTTGAAGCCGAAGCCGTGGTGCAACCCAGCGGATTGGATTACGTCATGATTCGGGCGCCGGCAATTTACGGCCCCGGTTTTGATGAAGGATTCCGCATGGTCATCAATTGGGTCAAAAAAGGCACGATGCCCATCATCGGCAACGGACAGAACAGGGTGCCACTTATCCACGTGGATGACGTGGTCCAAGCGCTCATTTTAGCACTTGAAAACCGCAACGTACATCAGGACGCGTTCATCGTCACGTCGGGTGAGGAATTGACCCAAGAGGAGGCGTACGCCATCGTGGCCAATAAAGTGGGCGTGGCAGTTCCGACAAAGAAAGTACCGGTTTTTCTGGCATATGGCTTGGTCTTCATGGACTGGCTCCAAGGCCTGTTTGGAAAGCCGCGCAAGCTATTGAAGCTTTATGTGGACTTCTTGGCGGAAGACAGGGTTTTTGACATTTCCAAAGCCAAAAAAGTACTTGGCTTTGAGCCGAAAATCGGCTTGGAAAAAGGCCTGGATGGATTGGTTTGAAATCGAATAAGCGGGTGCAAGGATTAAAACTCGCCTTGGCGTAAAGGATTCGGAACGAGATGGTATTGATTGCTGGAATGGACATCGACCTGGCACAGTGGGCATTAGCAACGGGCTTTTTCATCGGCTCCATCATCTTGGCCGAAATCGTGGTTGCATTTATTGACAAAGCGGTTCGGCCCTTGTTCGAAAAGACCAAAACAAAATTGGATGACTTTTTGTTCGAGGCGCTTCGCGGGCCCTTGAAATTGTTTTTCGCCATCACGGGCGCCTATTTCGGCCTCAAAACGGTCTCCCCCCAATTCAACCTATACGGCCACTCCCTGGACGGCTTGTTGTTCCTCTCATTAATCCTGGCGGTTGGGCATGCGTTGGCCAGGACCGTCGATGCGTTGATGAAATGGTATTTGCTGGAAGTGGGGGCGCAGGACAAAAATCGTGTCGGCGACGTGTTCCCCATCATGCGCAAATTGGCCAAAGCGGCCGTCTATTTTTCCGCATTCGTCATCTTCTTAAGCCAGTTGGGCGTGGAAATCGGTCCGCTGCTTGCAGGGCTTGGAGTCGCGGGCTTGGCAGTGGCATTGGCCCTGCAGGATTCCCTGAAGAACTTCTTTGCGGGCCTTTATTTGCTCGCGGACAAGCCCATTCGCGTAGGCGACATCATCGCGTTGGATAGCGACAAATCCGAGGTCAAGGGTACGGTTGAGGAAATCGGCTGGCGCGCCACGCGCATCAAAGGCGTGGCCAATGCCATCCACATCATACCCAACGAGAAACTTGCAGCCAGCGTCATCGTCAACTACAGCAAGGGCCGCGACACGCGCACCGTCATGGTCAAAGTGGGGATCGAATACGGAGAAAACGTGGAAAAGGCCCTGGCAGCTTTGAAAGCGGCGGCACAAGATGCAATCAAACAATCACCGGCGGCTGATTCGAGCGTCGAGCCGGAAATCCGCATCAACGAATTTTTGGATTCTGCGGTGGAATTGGCCGCATTGGTGCGCGTCAAGGACTACGGGGAGCGGTTCACCGTCGCATCCGTCCTGCGTCACAATATCCTGCGCATTTTCCGGAAGGAAAAAATCAACATCCCATTCCCCATACGGACGCTGGAATTTTCAAAGGATAAAAAACCCAAAAACCGTTAACGCCATAGAGGCGGACAGGCGGGAGCCCGACTTTTTTTTTAATTCAGCTTTGCAAAGATTCAGTGATTTGCCTAGCGAGCCCGCTTTCAACCCCAAAGCCCGGGCGCGATTGAATATTGGAACCAAGGAAAGGGCATGGGGAAAAAAACCGAAATATCGTCAGCCAACGAATATTTATCCAGTTTTTTACCCAGTTTGCCCGTTCACGCCGTTACTATGCGAAAAATCAACATAACACTTATATACCAACATATAGTAGTTGAAGAGCTGGAAAAACACAATATACAGCAATTCTGGGAATTGGGTGAAAACCATATGGTGGGAATCGAATTCGTCAAAAAACGCGACGGCCGCATGGTGCCGTTCGACAAAAGCCGCATCACCCATGCCATTTTCAAGGCGGCCCAGGCCGTCGGCGGTTCGGACCGGGCGGCCGCTGAGCGGCTTTGTAGCGTGGTCATCGACCAATTGGCCGCCGTCTTGGACAAAGAGGGGAAACCCGCCAAGACTCCCACGGTCGAGCAAGTCCAGGACACCGTGGAAAAGGTCCTGATTGAAGAGGGACATGCCAAAACGGCGAAAGCGTTCATCCTGTACCGCAAGCAACACGAGGATATCCGCAACGTCTTTTCGCTATTGAGCTCCACCGAGATGGTCGAATCGTATCTGGACCGCTCGGATTGGCGCGTCAAGGAAAACGCCAACATGAGCTACAGCCTCCAAGGATTGAACTTCCACATCAGCTCCGCCATCATCGCCAACTATTGGGCCAACAAGATTTACCCTCCGGAAATCGCCGACGCGCACAATTCTGGGGATTTCCACGTGCACGACTTGGGTATCTTGGGCGCGTATTGCGTGGGCTGGGACCTCAAGGATTTGTTGCTCAACGGCTTCGGCCACGTCCACGGCAAAATTGCCAGCAAGCCGGCCAAGCATTTCCGTACCGCGTTGGGGCAGGTGGTCAACTTTTTCTACACCTTGCAGGGCGAGGCCGCAGGGGCCCAGGCGTTTTCCAGCTTTGACACCTATTTGGCCCCGTTCATCCGTTATGATGGCTTGGACTACACGCAAGTCAAGCAGGCCTTGCAGGAATTCGTGTTCAACATCAACGTGCCGACCCGCGTGGGCTTCCAAGCGCCGTTTACGAACGTCACGTTGGACCTAACAGTTCCGAATATGATGAAAGGTGAGCCAGTCATCGCCGGTGGGACGTTCACCAACGACGTCTACGGCGATTTTGAGCCGGAAATGAAGATGTTCAACGAGGCCTTTGCGGACGTGATGATGGAAGGAGATGCCAACGGCCGCGTGTTCACATTCCCCATCCCCACCTACAACATCACCAAGGATTTTGACTGGGAAACTCCCGTCACCCAGAAAATATTTGAGATGACAGCCAAATACGGCGTCCCCTATTTTTCCAATTTTGTCAATTCCGATATGTCGCCCGAGGACGCGCGAAGCATGTGTTGCCGCCTGCGGTTGGACAACCGCGAATTGCGCAAGCGCGGCGGTGGCCTGTTTGGTGCAAACCCCCTCACGGGCTCCATCGGCGTGGTCACCTTGAACTTGCCGCGCATCGGCCATTTGGCAAAAAATACGCGCGAATATTTTGAGCGGCTGGATGCGTTGATGGATTTGGCGCAAAAGAGTCTGGAAATCAAACGGGAAGTGCTGGAATCGTTCACGGAAAAAGGGTTGTATCCGTATTCGAAGTATTACCTCCGCGACATCCGGCAGGTCTTCGGCACCTATTGGAAGAACCATTTTGCCACCATTGGCCTCATTGGTCTGAACGAATCGGTCCAGAACCTCTTGGGCGTGGACATCGGCAACCCGGAGGGCAAAAAGTTCGCAGTCCGCGTATTGCAGCACATGCGCGAGCGCCTGTCCGCATACCAGCAACAGACGGGCAACATTTACAACTTGGAAGCCACGCCCGGCGAAGGCACGTCATACCGCCTCGCCCGTCTGGATACCAAACGGTTTGCGGACATCAAAGTCGCAAACCCCAAAGCGTTCAAGGAAAAGCATGCCGCACCGTATTACACCAATTCGTCACACCTGCCCGTGGGCCACACCCCGGACATCTTTGAAGCGTTGGAGCACCAGGATGAATTGCAAACGCAGTACACGGGCGGTACGGTCCTGCATGGCTTCGTGGGCGAGAGGATAACGGATTGGAAGACGGCACGCGAGCTTGTCAAAAAAATCGCGAACAACTTCCGCCTGCCGTACTTCACGTTGACGCCGACATTCAGCGTCTGCCCCACACACGGCTATTTGGCCGGTGAGCACGTCTTTTGCCCACGGTGCGATGAGGACATCGGATTCGTGGCAACGATTCAAGGGGAAACCGCGGAAGTGCCCATCGCGTTGAAAGCCCAAACCGAATCCATAAAAGCCAAAAGTTAGGGAAAGCGCCAATTGAGGCAAAAATGGAGGAATGAAACGTATGGCAACGAAAAAAACCGCGAAGAAAAGCACGAAATCCAAAAGCCGTTGCGGACCCCGCAAGTGCTGAAACCAGAAAAAAACATCGATGCAATGTGCAAGAAAAAAACCCAAACAAAATCCGGAAAATAAAAAAACAAGAGGTGGAACCAATGGAAGCCAACCCAAATAATCCAAACGTCCAAACCCGCACCCGTTGTGAAGTATACAGCCGCGTCGTCGGGTATCTGCGCCCCGTTGACCAATGGAACGAAGGGAAA
The DNA here is from genome assembly GCA_016212375.1 of Microcaldota archaeon. Classification (GTDB taxonomy): domain Archaea; phylum Micrarchaeota; class Micrarchaeia; order Norongarragalinales; family Norongarragalinaceae; genus JACPGT01. The sequence continues at coordinate 7,315 of JACRGH010000021.1, read as the reverse complement.
CAAGCCGAATTCGCGGAACGGGAAGAGTACGTCATCAAGCCGGCAACGTCGCAGGACGATATATCGGAACAAACCGTCGCCACTATCGAGGCCGTCGTCTAAAGCCATGAAAATCGGCGGCTTCCAGAAAACGTCCTTGGTTGACTACCCGGGCCGGGTCTCAAGTATTGTCTTTACGTCCAATTGCAACATGCGGTGCGGCTATTGCTATAACGCGGATTTGGCGTGCGGACGCTTACCCACCATCACCACCGAAAGCGTACTGCAACAACTGATGGACCGCCAAAAATACATCGATGCTGTGGTCATCACCGGAGGCGAGCCGACGATATGGCCCGATTTGCCCCCGTTCATGGAACGATTGAAAAAATCCGGATTCAAAGTCAAATTGGACACCAACGGCCTGATGCCCGAAAGGCTAGGTCCGATTCTTCAATCGGGTTTGGCGGATTATGTAGCCATGGACATCAAGGCACCATGGGCGAAGTACGCTCAGATTACGGGCGTGCCGATTGACATTGAAAAGCTCAAACAAAGCGTCGAACTGATCAAATTCTCCGGAATCGATTACGAATTCCGCACCACGGTCGCGCCTGGCCTCACCAGCGAAGACCTCAACAAAATCGCAAAGCAAATAGCCCCCGCGAAGCGGTGGTTCCTACAACCATTCCAAACGGGCCCGACATTGATGGACCCAAACGTACTCCGACTCCAATGGCTTAAGACGGAGCAAATCCAAACCGTTGCAAATGGTTGCTCAAACCAATTCCAAACGTGCCAAGTGCGCGGATGAACAGGAGTAAAAAAACCGCATCCACCCCCCGAAAAAAAATCAAACGTACCTTTTAAGGAAAACCGGATGAACCGAACGACGACTACCGGTCACACGATTGGCTACACCCCGATTACGACCGCCGACTTGGGCCCCACCAACATCAACAACGTAAACGCGATACTGATAATCAGCGAGATGGCGGCATATTCCACAAAGGAGGCCTTGAATGCCTCCTGCGGGATGTTTCCGGATTCCTTGAAAATAGCATAGGAGAGGCCGGCCAACATGATGACGCAGGTTGCAACCAACAGCACCAAAAACACCATGATGGGCTCACGGAACATCATCACCGACAACATGGCGCCCATGGTTCCGGACATAAGCCCGGCCATCATGCCTTCCATCACGCCCATGACGCCGCAACATTTGCCCGCCCACGCGCCCAAGGCCATGCCGACGAACATACCCGCCAAGCTACCGATGAACATGCCGTTTGTCGCACCCACCAAGGCGCCCAACATGAAGCCCGATGCCATGCCGATGGTCATGCCAATCATCATGCCGGTCATGCCGCTGACGTCGGTTTTGAAAAATTGCAAATGGGCCATCGCGGCAACCGTTGCTTCGATGCCCATGGCCAATAGGAACAACAAGGGCGCGTAAATCGTCCAAAAACCTTTGACGTCCTGGAAGAACATGACACCTAGGACCAATTCCACGGCAAAAATCAAAACAAGCGAGCCCAAGGAATATTCCAGGATGGTCCGCTCCGCGGCAAAGGCGGAATCGTTACCCAGTACGCCCTTGACGACGTGCCGGATGGACTTTGAGCCGGTCGGACCGAATCCCTTTTCATACACGGCGGCCTTGAGTTTATCAAAATCGGATTCATTGCAATCGACCACCACGGCGCCGCTGGACAGGTCCACGTTTTTTAAGGAAGCACCGGGGAACTTGGATACCGCCCTACCGATGAGTTCACGGCACGAATCGCACGTCAGATTATACGCCAGAAAGCTTTTTTCCATCATCCCACCTTGTATCCGTTTTTTTCAATGACCGCCTTGACTTGCGGCAATACGCTTTCGCTTCCGTTGAACGACACAATGCCTGCCACATGGTCGGCCCGGACACCGCTCACGCCCGGAATCTCACCGAGGTCTTCCCGGAGTAGCATCTCGCAACTTTTGCAATGCATACCAGTGACGTTCAATTCAATCATGCGCATCCGCCCGTTTTGAGTTCTTGGTTAGCCGATGAAGGGAGTTTCCAACACCATGCAGATCACTGGAACAATTGCAATGAGAATTTTTTTGGGAAACCCCGTTCGAACCTCGGAAAAAAAACCAAAGGATAGCCACCAAGACCGCCAGGCCCAGAATCGGGTAGGCCCAACCCATAGTCATGACGGCCGGATAACTCCAGCGGCCCATCATGCCGCCACTAGCCATGACGCCGACGGAGCCCAGGCTGAAAAAAATGAGCACCACGGCAGCGAACACATACCAGTCCTTTTCGCTCATACGACCGTCATGCTCCCGCGAAACATGTTCATCCCGCAATGATAGGCAAATTGGCCGGTTTGCGTAGGCGTAAAGGTGGCCACTTGTTCCTCGCCCCTGGAAATCAAACGCACCCCGAATGACTCCATGATAAGTTGGGCGCCGCATCCGGACCCGCGCTCGGCCGTGAAATGAAACCGCACCGGAATGCCTTTTTTGACGGTAATCTGCTCATAATCATATCGTCCGCTCGGTTGGGCACGGACGTAGACGTCCTGGACACCTGAACCCGGATTATTCCCAGGGGGTTGGACCACAGCTTGACCTTGACCGCCAACCACAGGCGCGGCCGTAGGCGTAGTGGCCATCACCAAGGAAATAAACCCGATGGCGACGCCGACCATGAGGACGACGGAAAGACCCAATATGACTTTATTCATTCATCTGCACCTCGATTGCAGGATTGGAGGAACGCGTCAGGAAGATCGCGGAGCAACCCAATCCATCAGGCCCGGATTTCGGGCACATTTCGCGGACGATTTCCAAACCAGGGCGGAAAATATTGAATTCCATAGGGTTCTAAATGATGAAACAATATTAATCAGTTTGTGAAACAATGGTTTCTGAATAAAAAAACCGTTTCAAACATCGGAAACGTAAATAAGACCCAAAAAAAGGTGTATCCAATTTGCGAAACAAACTTAACAAACGCATCATAGCGGCCATGGGAATCGTGGCTGCATTTGTCTTACTAACGATCGGCCTGCTTGCCAGCTATTATTTGGGGCCGGGTCAGGCGCCGGATTGGTTTTTACCGTTCATCCATTTCCACGTGGAATTCATGGTGGGCCTTGCCTTGTTGGGCGTCCTGTCCGGCATGGCCATCGCCTATTTGGCTTTTGACAAAGTGGAGGAAAAGACGGTTGAATCCAAAATCAACGCGGAAATGATGCTCGGCTTTTTGTCGCCAGATGAGCATAAAACGGTGCATTATTTGGTCCAAAACGGGGGCCGTGCGTACCAGAACGAAATCGGCCGCATTGAAGGCATGAGCCGGCTCAAAGCCCACCGGGTGGTCCAAAAACTGCATGAAAAGAAAATCCTGGAAACCGAGCGGCTCGGCAAGGCCAACAAGCTGAAACTGGTCGAGCCCATTTACGATGCGTTGAAGCAGAATTGAATTGAGCTATGCAACCGGTCGAAAATTGCCAAAAAGCAACCCCATGGATTTGGCAGAACGGTCGGTTCAATGCGCCATGGCTTTGGCGCAATGGGGGCAGCAATACGTCTTTCCGGCCTCTTTGAATCCGCCGTCAAACACTTTGCACTCGCAGTGGGCACATATGGAAATCTTGGAAGAAAAGGCCGCTTCCACCAGACCTGAAAAATGGCCCAACAATTCGTCCGCCGCCTTACGGCCGCTTGCCGTTAGGGAAAATACGTTGGTCCGACCGCTTTTCTTGACCGTAATCCACTTTTTCGCTTCCAACTCCCGCAGGAAGGGGTAAACGTGGCTCGCGCTGACGTTCTGGTGCAAAGCGACTTCCATTTCCTGGATGAGCTGGTAGCCATGAGCCGGTTTTTTGGAAAGCCGGAGCAGGATGGAAACGCGGAGCAGGTTGTGTATTTTGGGCATAGTGTTTCCTTCCATTCTTTGTTTTTCGGCTCATTAAGGGCGCGTTGCGCAACGACGTCTTAGTTTCACGTACGGGGAAAAGGGGTCAATGGCTCTTTTCCGCATGCGCAATGATGTCAATGTTGCATGTTTTGTGCTCGTGACACCACGCAGCGCACCGGTCCGCCCAAACCTTCTCAACGTAGGTTAAGCCGCAATCGGGGCATGCAAAAACAACGGGGCGTGCATCGGTCATGAAAAAAATCCGACCTCATTTTCGCAACGGTGGCTTGTACAATTTCATCAATGCCGCGTTGGCCGTTACCGAGACGCTTGAAAACGCCATAGCCAAGCCGGCGATGGCGGGATTCAACAGGAAACCGGTGAACGGAAACAATAGGCCGGCCGCAACGGGAATGCCTAGGATGTTGTAACCAAAGGCCCAGAACAGGTTTTCCTTGATTTTCCGCATGGTAAAGCGCGACAGGTCGATAGCCGTCACCACGTCACGCACGTCGTTCTTGACCAGGACGATATCACCGGTTTCAATGGCCACGTCGGTGCCGCCACCCATGGCAATTCCCAAATCGGCGGCGGCCAATGCGGGGGAGTCGTTGATGCCGTCACCCACCATGGCCACGTTGCGACCTTTGCGTTGCAGTTTCCGGATTTCCTTTTCCTTTTCTTCCGGCCGCACGTCCGCGATGACCTCGGTGATTCCGGCTTTTTTGGCAATGGCATGCGCGGTCCGGGGGTTGTCGCCCGTCAGCATCACGACGCGAAGACCCATTTTCTTCAGTTGCGACACCGCTTCCGGCGAACTTTCCTTGAGGGTGTCGGCAATGGCCAAAACACCGTAGATGCGGCCACCCACGAAGACGGTCACCACGGTCTTACCCTCATGCTCAAGGGCAATTTGGCGTTTTTTCATCTCCGCTGGGACTTCCTTTTTGGCAAGCTCGGCTTTTCCGACCGTGACTATTTTGCCATCCACACGGCCAACGACGCCGCTGCCGGTGACGGCCTTGAACTGGGTCGCGTTTCCAAGGCGGATTTTCTTCTTTTTCGCCGCATTGACGATGGCCTCGGCCAAGGGGTGTTCGGACAAGTGTTCAAGCGAAGCGGCATGGTAAAGCAATTCTTTTTCGCTTACGCCAGGCGCAGTTTCCATATCGGTCAGGCTGGGCTGTCCTTTGGTCAAAGTACCGGTTTTGTCAAAAACAACGGTGTTGATTTTTTCCACCTGCTGCAAAGCTTTAGCCGTCTTGAATAGCACGCCGTTTTGCGCTCCCAGACCGGTGCCGACCATTATTGCGGTAGGGGTGGCCAAACCCAAGGCGCAGGGACAAGCGATAAGCAGGACGCTCATGAAAGCGGCTAATGCGAATGTAAACGTCTGGCCCAGGAGGAAATACCAAATTAGGAATACCGCTACGGCCATGAAGGCGACGGCCGGAACGAAAACGGCGCTGACTTTGTCCACCACTTCCTGGATGGGCGCTTTGCTGGCCTGCGCCTGTTCGACCAATTTGATGATTTGGGCCAAAAGCGTTTCCGAGCCGACTTTTTGCGCCTTACAGGTCAAGACGCCGTTTTTGTTGATGGTCGCGCCGATGACGCGGTCACCCTTGCGCTTCATCGTGGGCATGCTCTCGCCGGTGACCATGCTTTCATCCACCGCGCTATCACCGGCCACGACGATGCCATCCACGGGCAACTTTTCACCCGGTTTGACCAAAAAGACATCACCCACCTTGAGTTGCTCAATCGGGATGGTCTTTTGCCGTCCGTTGACGATGATGGTAGCGGTTTTGGCCTGCAGACCGATGAGTTTTTTGATGGCCTCGGAGGTGCGGCCTTTGGCGATGCTTTCCATCCATTTGCCTAAAACGATGAACGTAAGGACGAAGGTGCCGACCTCGAAATACAGTGCACCGGGAAACCCAAATGCCGTAATCAGGCTGTATACGTAAGCGGCGCCCACGCCGATGCCAACCAAAGAATCCATGGTGGGGTTGCGGTTCAGGATGCCTTTGGCGCCCCGGGTGAAGATGACGCGGTTGATCCAGAGCACGGGAGTCGCCAGGACGAACTCGATCCAGGCCATGTTGGTTTCAACAAAGGTCGGCAAGGCCAACGGGAGCAATTTTTGTTCGACCAAAAATAGGACCAACAGGGGAAGGCTCAGACCCAACGATAGAAAGAACCGGAACTTGTAGCCGTCCACTTCCTTTTGTTGGCGTTGTTCCAAGGTATCCGCCTGTTCCACAAAGGGTTCGGCATCGTAACCGGCATCGATGACGGCATCACGCAAGGAATCAAAGGAAACGGCGTCCGAATGTTCCACAACCGCTTTTTCCTTGGACAAATCGACCTGGGCGCTTTTTACACCGCGGATCTTTTGCAGGGCGGTTTGGACAAGATTTTGGCAATGGGGCGAACTCATGCCGAGGATGTGGAGGGTGGTTTTCATGGTGTAAATCAACTCATATTTTTGAAAATGGTCTGATCAAAGGCCATCGGCGCAATGATTGGACACGGATTAATAATTGGAAATCAACTCAAAACTGTTTTCGGCCCATTTATTGGAATTCGGCACAAATCCGTTCACGGAGCTTTTATTGGAATTCAGCTCAACTTGTAACCGGCTTTTTCGACGCTTTGCCGGATCTGCGCGCCGCTGACCGTTCGGGGGTCGTAATCGATGTTCATCTTGTTCACACCGAAATTGACCTGGCATGCCTTGACGCCGGCAACCTTTTTCATCACCTTCTCGATGCTGTTGGCACACGATGCGCAGTGCATGCCCTCGACGTTGAATGTGGCTTTGACCATGGAAACACCTCAGAAATGGATATATCAGTATTGGATATAGTGGGATTCGGATATAAACCAGTATGCCCGGATTGGGTTTTCGGAATGAAAGAGGGGCGGAAAAGACGGGAAAAAATCAGAAAGAAAAATAAAAAAAAGGTACCGGCTTGAAGCTGAATCGATTCAATCGGAAGTGCAGCCTCGGGACGAAAGACTCCGAGCATCCAAACAACCGAAAAACAACTCGATCAAAAAAAACACTCAACCCTCATCGATTTTTTGCGTAGGGTCCCCATAGAGGGTCAATTCGTGAATACTCAACCGTAGCGCATCATCGGTGGGGTTTTGCCCTTTAACGTAGGAATATTTGTTCCCGGATTTCGCATAAAGGAGATTGTCGCCCATCCATTTTTCCTGTTTGATAACGGTCATCGCCTGCCCCAGTGTTTTCCCTTCTTTTAAAAGCATATAATAATCGTCCATGCGGGGCGTACTTGGGACGCCAAGGCGGCTGTTTCCGATAAATGCACGAGCACCGTTCCGGATGAGATTGAAAACGACGTTTTCGTCGGGCCATATTGGAAGGTTTTGATACGTTTTGTCGATTGC
>JACRGH010000020.1 GCA_016212375.1 Microcaldota archaeon | reverse complement strand
GTACGTATTTTTCGTCTGTCATGGCGGGTGGGCCTTTTTTTGCGCGGGGCGTCCTGGTCGGGACGCCCAAGCAAAAGAGGTACGAAAAAGTAGAACTTACGCCTTTCGGTCGACCTACAAAACTAAACCCTTACCTTTTTCTCAATTTTTTCCTTGGAATGCTGGTAATGCTTGGCGTATTCTTCATCCAGTTTGTCGCTGAACGCATCGATTTGTTCGTCGATGAATTCTTTTCGGTCATCCAAAAGATCCAGGATGTGCTCGGCTAATTCGTTGCGGTCCTTTTCCCGAAGGGTTCCGGCGGCTTGTTTGCCAATCCTATACAACCGCGTGAGGTCCTTTGGATCAATCAATCGGACGACGTTCGGGCTTTCAATGAGGATGTTTTCACGGTTGGGGTGGCCGTGGGAAAACCCGCTTGCATGGAATTCGGCCAGTTTTTTCATGGCTTGGATTCCAACTTCGAGCAATCGCTCTTTCGGATTTTGGTGGTTGTTGAAATAATCCTTCAACGTCGGAAGCATCTTGTTTTTTTCATCCGCTAAAACCAACGTGACCAGCGCTGCTTTGGATTCGCCATGCGGTTGGATGAACGCGATATGCTCTTCATCGAATCCAGACTCACGCTTCCGGGCGGATTCGACCTTTCTGAATATTTTCCGAACCCAATTTCCGTCGTTAAGCCATCGGACGACGATTTGCTTTTCGCCATATGGGTGGACCGACACTTGGCCGGGGGGTATTTCCATTCCGAAATTGATGGGTCGGCTCATAATCGGGGTCGTGTTCACGGCGCGTATGATGTCCGCTACGGGATGGTCCTGCCGGTGGGTCAACGTGGCCCGCTCAAAGCCAAAGATTCCTTGCCGCGTGCTTTTTTTCCAGGTTTTCCTTTGCAAATCCATGCCAATCCCTTTGAGGTATGGATGCCTTGGCGGAAAATAGTTTATTAAGTTGGCTTTCGTTGGAATCGGTATGCGCATCGGCTTTTTGGACTGCAAGACCAATTCGAAGGATGCATGGGCCATCTTTTCGGCACTGGCGGACAAGCAGGCCAACATCCAGGCCGTTCACTTGACGTGCCCCAACCCTTTCAAGGTTCCCGCCGCGTGCAAGCGCCTATTTGGGCAGGGCGTGGACACCATCATCGCCGCGGTAACGACGGAAAGCGATAATGAGCTGGAAATCGGCTTTTTGCGCGACAAGGTGGCCGACGTGGAAATCGCCGAAGCCAAATACGTCTTCTTGGTCATCGAGGACGTCCATGTGCGCGATGAGCAGGTGGCGGAAAGCTTGCAGCGCGCGTTGGTCCAAGCACTTGAATATTTGCCAGCCGATTCCGGCTCGTCTTTTTCCCAATCATCCTCTTCCAGTTCAGGCGCATCCGGCTCCGGTGGCATGGACATGTTCTCTGAAGCGGCTTCCGGTGCCACGGGACCTGCGCCGGGCCTTGGTTCGGGTTCGTCCTCATCGGGCAAATTCGAAGACGAGGAAGCGAACGATTTTTTGGACGGGCAAGGCGGGCATAAGCTGTTCTAATGGGTATTGCCAACCGCTACGATTGTGCTTAACCAATGTCCAATCTTTTTTTTTGCCCCTGCGAAGGTTTGCAGATCCGGCCAATTTTTTTTTCTGTTATCCCCTTTGAGGGTAGTGCCCCGTCCTTTAGGTTGTTCACCTTACGGAAGGCGCGAGGATACCTCGGCCTTTAGGCCGGGGAGGCTGTCATTTTTCAATTCGGGTTCTGTTTGTAAAACCGCCGCTTCACCATTTCCGTGACCGCCAAATACGCCAAGGTGATGCCGCCGATGACGAGCAACAAGGGAACGGGGAGGGGGATGAAGTTGAACAGGCCGGCCCATGGCGAGTAGGGCGTAATCCAGCCGATGATGATGACCGCGGCGGATGCCAACAACAGCAATGGCGATGCGGTGCTTTCCAAAAAGGGCGTCTTGCGCGTGCGGATGACATGGACCACCAAGACTTGCGTGGCTAATGATTCTAGGAACCATCCGGTTTGGAACGTGGCCGCACCCGCATTGAAGACGAACAACAATGCACCGAATGTGATGAAGTCGAACACCGAGCTGACCAGGCCGAACGTAATCATGTATTTTTTGACGAATTCGATGTCCCACTTTTTAGGACGGCTCAGGTACCCGGTGTCCACGGTGTCCGTGGAAATCGTCAGTTGGGAAAAGTCGTACAACAAGTTGTTGAACAGCACTTGGACCGCCAAAAGCGGCTGGAACGGTGTGAGTAAGACGGCCCCTGTGTAACTGAACATGTTGCCAAAATTACTGGAAATGCCCATGAGTACGTATTTCATGGTGTTGCCGAACGTCTTGCGGCCCTCCAGGATTCCGTCCAATAGAACCGACAACGACGTGCGCGTCAGCACGATGTCCGCCGCTTCTTTGGCCACGTCCACCGCGTTGTTCACCGAGATGCCCACGTCGGAAATCTTCAATGACGGGGCGTCGTTGATGCCATCCCCCAGATAGCCGACCACGTGTCCTGATGCTTTCATGGCCTCGATGATGCGGCTTTTTTCAGCCGGAGAGACGCGGGCGAATATGGTGGTGTGCTCCGCTCTGACCCGCAGCGCCTCATCCGTCAATTTGTCCATGTCCTGTCCCAAAAGGATGCCTTTGAGGGGCAATCCGACTTCGGAGCAGATTTTCGTGGCGACCAATTCGTTGTCGCCGGTGATGATTTTTATTTCAACTCCGGCATCCCGCATGCGCTTGACGGCCACTTTGGCGGTTGCCTTCGGAGGGTCGAAAAACGCGATGAACCCCAACAAGGTCATGCCGGCCTCATCGGATTTGGTGTATAGCGTCCGGCCGTCGTTGATTTCCTTGGAGGCGATGGCCAAGACTCGGAAGCCGTCGCGAGAGAGTTTGTAAAATAATTCAGTGTCCTGGGTGATGTTGGCGTCAGTCAGCGGCTTGATGGCCCCGCCGATGGCGCTTTGGTAGTTGTCGCAGGTCTTGAACACTTCCTCCGGTGCGCCTTTGGTGATGAGCAACCGCTTGCCGCCGTGCGAAACAGCCACGCTCATGCGGCGGCGGACGAAGTCAAATGGAATCTCGTCGATCTTGGCAGCTCCGGTGACGTCAATCTTGCGGAAATCCAGGACGGCGTCATCCAAGGTGTTCCGGATTCCCGTTTGGAAATAGCTGTTCAGGTACGCGTATTGCAATACCTGTTCGGAATCCTTGCCCGAAAGGTCCACGTATTTGACCAATTCGATTTTTCCCAACGTCAAGGTGCCGGTCTTGTCCGTGGCCAAAATGTCCATGCTTCCCAAATTTGGAATGCTGGAGAGCGCCTTGACAATGGCTCCTTTTTTGGCCATTTCTTTGGCGCCGGAGGCCATGTTCACGGTGATGATGATGGGCAGGAGGCTTGGCGTAAGGCCTACTGCAATGGCGATTGAAAAGAGAAACGCTTCCAAAAACGCCCCATGACGCAGGTAATTCAAGAGGAAGATGAGCAGGACGATGAACAGGGTCGTTTTGAGGATTTCAAAACTGAATGCCTTGACGCCGCGCTGGAATGCCGATTCGGGAGGGCGTAGGTTCAATTCGTGCGCGATTTTGCCGAATTCCGTCTTGGGTCCGGTGGCAAGGACCAACGCTTTTCCGGTGCCGGTCACCACGTTGGTGCCTGAAAATACGATGTTGGTCAGTTCGGTGAACGATACGCTTTGCTCGGCAATGGGTTTGGCGGTCTTTTCCACTTGGAACGACTCGCCGGTCAAGGATGCCTGGTTCAGGAACAAGTCGTTGGCGTACAGGACGCGGGCATCCGCGGGCACCAAGTCGCCGGCCGACAGAAGGACGATGTCGCCGGGAACCACGTTGGCGGAGGGGATTTCCTTGCGCTCTCCGTTGCGTAGGACGGTGCATGTGACGGCCACCAAGCTTTTGAGGCTTTTAACGGCCTCATTGGCCGTATGTTCCTTGTACACCGTGATGACGGTGCTTAGCGTCAGGATGAGGACGATGATGATGGAATCCGTCAGGGCCCCGAGGCTGGCGGCCAAAACGGCCGCAATCAACAACATCAGGGTCAGGGGGCTGGAAACGGAGTCCCATACTTCGGAAAACAGACTGTCGTCTTTTTTCTTGGCCAGTTCATTGCGGCCGTGCTCTTCCAGCCGTTTTTTGGATTCCCGCTCACCCAGGCCGTTTTCGTTGGATTTCCTAGATTGCAATGCTGTTGCCGCGTCCATGCGGGCGAATTCGTACACGCTGACTTTGTCCATCGTAGTTCAGTCAAATTTGGTGTTTTGGCACGTCGACGGGCTATTGTTGTTTCCGAGGCAAATTTTGGGCATTGTTTTTCCCTTTTTCCCCTCGCAAGTGCCTTACATTGGATTCGTATATATAACAATCCTTGAACGATTCCGATTCATTGGTCAAGTATTGTTATCTGGTAAACCTGCGGGTTCACCCTATGTTGTTCGGTTTTTTCCCGGTTTTTGTGGCGGCTTTTTGTTTTTTCCTGCTTGTCTCCTTTGTGGCCCCTTTTTGGCACTTTTTGCGTCCGACCACTTGTGCCCGCTTGAATCGGCATGATTTTATTTTCCGCCCGCCGTAATCGTGACCCGATGAAAGGCTTCGCGTTGTTCAAATCCCAAAAAATGCTCAAAATCAGCTTGGAGCACGACGGAGCGCAAGTCCAATCCGTGAAAATCCACGGTGATTTCTTTTTGTATCCGGAAGGTGCCATCCTCACGCTTGAAACGGCACTGCAAGGCGTTTCGTTGGATAAAGAAAAACTGGAAACCGCCATTTCCTCCAATTTGGCCCGAAACGGCGCAGAGGCCTTTGGCTTCAATGCCCCGGATTTGGCCGATGCCATCCTGTTGGCGTCGAAAAATGAGGTCAAAACCGGATGAAACTGCTTAAAATGGGCCACCAGGACGCCGCGACGAACATGGGAATCGATGAGGCCCTGATGCGGACGGCGGTTGCCGGCGAGCCGGTCTTGCGGCTGTATGGCTGGAAACCGGCGGCCGTGTCCATTGGCTATTTCCAAGGTCTGGAAGAAGAAGTCGACCTTGATGCCTGCCACAACCATGGCGTGGATGTGGTTCGGCGCGTTACGGGCGGCGGGGCCGTTTTTCACGACCAAGAACTGACCTATTCTTTCGTGAGCCGCGAGTTCGATGGCAACATTTTGGCATCGTACTAGGACATCTGCGCCGGTGTGCTGGTGGGTTTGAAAAAAATCGGCATTGATGGCTCCTTTGCGCCGTTGAACGACTTGGTCCTGGATAGCGGCCAAAAGTTCTCCGGCAACGCCCAGACCCGGCGCGGCGGCGTCCTGCTTCAACATGGTACCATCCTTTTGGAAACCGATGTGGACAAGATGTTCGACCTGCTCAAGGTGCCTTCGGAAAAACTCAAAGGCAAACTGATTTCCGACGTGAAGCAACGCGTGTGCGGCATCCACAAAACATTCGATGAAACGGCGAGTGCCGTGGTGGACGGGTTTGAAGCGCATTTCGGCCTGAACATGGAGCCGATGGAATTGACGGACGAACAGCTTTCATTGGCAACGGGTTTCGCTGAGCGGTACCGGTCGGATGAATGGCTGCGGATGCGTTGATTTTACTCACGTTTGCGTGATGTTTTGGTTACCGTCAGACCGACCGTGGACGGATAACGTGGGTAAATGGCTTTTCCGCCAAGTCTGTACGGTTCCGGTTGGAATTGGGTTTGCAAGGTAGTGTGGCCCCTGTTTTTGAACGCGTAATCAAACAAGTGAATCAAGCCCTGGTCGTCCCGATCAAATTTGAAGTACGCTTTGGCCCCGGGTTTCAGCACCCGAATCGTTTCTTCGGCGATTTTTTCAACCAAATTTTGGTAGGTAATCCCATTTGGACAGGCCATGAGCGACCACGCCGCGGCGAGGTTGAATAATCCGCTGAGCGATTCACTTGGCAGCCCCGTATCGTGGGAAGTGCCGAGTTGGATTTTGGGTAAAACCATTTTCGTTTTTTTTAGTTCCCTCAGCCCTTTTCGGTGTGCGGCCGCGTCGCCGACGCCTGCTGAGAGCAATCTTAGCTGGTCTTTACGCAATTGTAGTGCCGGAGGCAGTGGTTTTCGGTTTCCAATGCGGGGATCGACGATGGTGATTTTTGGCTTTGTTTTGCCATTTTTCAATCGCACCGCTTGGATGCAGATGTGGGCCAGGCGTGGGTCGAAATGGTGGCTCTCATTTGGGCCGACGACGGCGTAGTGCCCGGATTTTGTCATCAACTCGGATAACCAAGTTTGCTCGGTATTCATTTCATTAGCCAATGATTTCATCTTTTTTTATGTTTTTCAAGCCTCTGCAACCGACAATGTTCGACGTTGATTGACGATTCCTATTTCGTATTTATTGCTTTGCCGCATTGTAGCTACCGGAAACCCATGTCCATACCTCTTACTGTTCTTTCAACCCGCTCTTCCGGCTCGCACGATGCATCTGGTTTATCCGGCTCTTCCGGCGTTTCCAACTCCTTTTGCGCGTCCGACTCCTTTTCCACTTCGTCTGCCTCCTCCGCCATTTCCTCTCCCTCTTATTTCGCGTCTTCCATCCCTTCGGACGCATCCGTTTCCACCTTATCCAAACCACATTGGCTCCGCATCAAACCCGGTCACGGCGCGGCGTTTAAGGACGTCGCGTCCGCCGTGCATTCCCGTGGCTTAGTCACGGTATGCGAAGAGGCGCATTGCCCCAACCTCACGGAATGCTGGTCCGGTGGAACAGCCACGTTCATGGTCCTTGGGGATACGTGCACCCGGGGCTGTAAATTTTGTGCGGTGAAGACCGGATTTCGGGGCCAGGCCGTTGACCCCTTGGAGCCTGACAAAATCGCCTCAGCCGTGAAAGAATGGGGCTTGGAATACGTCGTGATTACGTCCGTGGACCGTGACGACTTGCCGGATCAGGGCGCCGAGCATTTTGCGGAATGCATCCTCCAGCTCAAAGCCCAAAACCCCGGTTTGATGGTTGAAGTGCTCACACCGGATTTCCGGGGTAATTTGGATTGCGTCAAGGCCATCGTAACGGCAGGGCCGGATGTTTTTGCGCACAACGTCGAAACGGTTTCCCGGCTTCAGAAATCCGTCCGCGACCCAAGGGCCGGCTATGCGCAGTCGATGGCCGTTCTGAAAGGCGCTAAAACCTTGGGCGCGGCGTACACCAAGTCCTCCTTGATGCTCGGCTTGGGCGAAACCACTGCCGAAGTGGCTCAGGCGTTGGATGACTTGCGTGCTGCAGACGTGGACATCGTCACGTTCGGCCAGTATTTGCAGCCGTCCAAGTTGCATGTGCCGGTGGTGGAATACGTGACTCCGACCCAATTTGACGCCTTCAAGGAAATGGCGGAATCCAAAGGCTTCCTTTACTGCGCTTCCGGCCCGTTTGTCAGAAGTTCATACCGGGCGGGTGAGTTTATCCTCAACGGTTTGCTTGAAAAAGGCCGAACGCGTTCTAACGAAGCGTCCATTTTGAAAAAATCGGCGATTGAAAACAAGATTTGATTTCCATGGTGAAAAAGACCGCATTCGAAGGCAGTGTCGAATACTGGCAAGTGTTGGACGAATCCGGCAAGGCCGACAAAAAGTTGGAGACCAAGCTGGATGACGCTGAACTGAAGCGCATGTACGGCCACATGGTGCTCTGCCGCCTATTTGACCGAAAAGCGGTGAGCCTGCAACGCCAAGGACGCATGTACACCTACGCGCCATTGGAAGGCCAGGAAGCGTCCCAAGTGGGCGCGATGCACGCTTTGGCGCAGGAAGATGTCGTTTTCCCGACCTACCGCGACCACGGCTCGTACTTGGTCCGCGGCGCACCCTTGGAAAATCTCTTTGAATATTGGATGGGCTATGAAGAGGGCTTGAAGATGCCCGCCGGCGTCAACGTTTTTCCGCTTTCCATCACCGTGGGCAACCACTTACCCATGGCCGCGGGAATGGCCTGGAGCATGAAACTCCGGAAAAGACCGTTGATGTCGATGGTGTGTTTTGGTGACGGTGCCACGTCGGAAGGCGATTTTCACGAGGCGTTCAATTTTTCCTCGGTCCACAAAACCCCCTTGGTGCTGTTGTGTCAGAACAACCACTGGGCCATTTCCGTTCCCTTGAAAAAACAGATGGCCTCGGAAACCGTGGCGCAAAAAGCGCTTTCATACGGCGCGTGGGGCGTACAGGTGGATGGCAACGACGTGCTGGCGGTCTATTCGGCTGTTAAAGAGGCTCGCCGCCGCGCGCTTGCCGGTGACGGCCCGTCGTTGGTCGAGTGCCTGACCTACCGCATGAGCATGCACACCACCGCGGACGACCCCAAAAAGTACCGCTCCGATGCGGAAGTCGACGAGTGGAAAAAACGAGACCCCTTGGCACGCTTTGAAGCTTATTTGGCGTCACGGAAACTGTGGACGCCTCAGTACAAGGCCGACGTTGAGGCGGATGCTACTGCCCGCATCGAGGCGGCGGTCAAGACGGCTGAAGCGTTCAGTGCTCAGCCTGAAGCCATGTTCGATTTCGTGTTCGAAAAACGCCCCCCCTCATTGCAGGCCCAGCGCGATGCGTTTGTCAAAGGCGAGTAAATTCAAAGAGATGTTTTCATGAGTGAAAAAACTTTGATTGCGGCAATCAACGAAGCAATGTGTCAGGAAATGGAGCGCGACCCGACCGTTTTGGTCATGGGTGAGGATGTGGGCCTGGACGGCGGCGTCTTTCGCGCAACGGACGGCTTGCAGGGCAAATTCGGGACCAACCGCTCCATTGACACGCCCTTGGCCGAGTCCGCCATCGTGGGAACGGCTATTGGCATGGCCGCTGGCGGTTTGCGTCCGGTGGCGGAAATCCAATTCGCCGGTTTCATCTTACCGGGCTTCAATCAACTGATTAATCACGCGGCCCGGTTGCGCATGCGCTCGCAAGGGCAGTTCACCTGTCCGTTGGTGGTGCGGGCGCCCTGTTCCGGCGGCATCCGCGCTCTGGAACACCACTCGGAAAGCCCCGAAGCGCTATATGCCCACGTGCCCGGCCTCAAAGTCGTTGTGCCTTCCACGCCGTTCGACGCCAAAGGCTTGTTGGTGCAAAGCATCCGCGAGCCGGATCCGGTCATCTTTTTGGAGCCATCCAAGTACTACCGCGCGTTCAAACAGGACGTGCCGGACGAGTTGTACGCCATCCCCTTGGGCCAAGGCGAGGTGCGAATTGAGGGAACCGACCTTACGTTGGTAACGTGGGGTTCCATGGTCCGGCCCGCGATGCAAGCCGCCGCCGATTCGGGCAAATCCGTTGAAGTAATCGACTTGCGCTCCATCTCGCCCTGGGATAAAGAAATGGTCCTCAACTCGGTACGCAAGACGGGCCGGTTGGTCATTGCGCATGAAGCGCCTTTAAGCGGCGGATTTGGTGCTGAGATTGCGGCAACCGTGGCGCAAGAGGCCATGTACGACCTCAAAGGGCCGATTTTACGCGTGGGGGCGTACGATGTGCCGTTTCCTTTGGCGCGTCGGGAAGACTTCTACATCCCGTCACCTCAACGGATTGGAAAAGCGATACAAACGGCGTGTGAGGGTTAACCCGTGTTAAAAGAATTGATGCGCGGACCGATGGAATTATTGGTTGTCCAGCACTTCGCTTGTAAAAAAGGCAATCCAAATTATCGGACCCGGGGTCAGCGTGATATTTTGGTCGTCGTAAAACAACCGGGTGACTCGATTACAAATTTAAGAAAGGCGATTTCCACGGTCATGCCCTCTGCAGAATTTAACCGCCTGACTGGAATTAAGCTAAAACAAAAATCAGGACGCGTCCAAGGTCCGCATCCAATTAATCGTGTGACTTTCAATGCGTTGCTAAACCATTCCGGAACGTATGCACACGAATGGGTTTGACGTTTGTCCAATGTCTTTTCGGTCGATAAAAAAATGATTACCTGTAGCGTAACCAATTCGTCTTGGTTTCCAAAGTGTCAATGCCGTTTTTAACTTTCAATGTGTGAGATGCTGGCTATGTCCGAAACCATCCTCTTTACCGACGTGGGCGAAGGCATCCATGAGGGCAAACTCGTCAAATGGCTCGTTGCGGAAGGCCAAACCATCAAGGAAGACCAGCCGTTGTGCGAGATAGAAACTGACAAAGCCATCGTGGAAATCCCGTCATCCAAGACGGGCACCGTTTTGTTGCTTCATGGCCAAGTGGGCGATTTGATGCACGTGGGCAATCCGCTGGTCACGATTGGGTCTGCCGGTGAAAAAGTGGACGCCTCCGCAGTTGTTTCTTCCGCATCGGCCGCACCGCAAAAAGTTTCGACGGCTTCTTCTTTCTCTATTGCGCCCACGTCAACCGGTTCTTCTGCGTCTATTCCCGCCACCTCCGCGCCTTCTTCCGCACCCAAAGCCACGCCCGCCGTACGGAAGTTGGCCCAACAACTGGGTGTTGATTTGTCGCGAGTTGTGGCATCAGGTCCGGGCGGCCTTGTTACGGAACGCGATGTAAAGGCGGCGGCATCTTCGGGCAATCCTTCGGCTTCCGTTCCATCTGTTTCAAGTGCGCACGCATCGAACGTTTCAGCCCCATTTCGGCCAGTCATTTCATCCTCTGTTTTGTCCACTCCTACGCACGCCGCTTTGATTAAAGCCACTCCGTCGGTCCGAAAATTAGCTTTCCAGTTGGGAGTGGATTTGGCGTTTGTGGCTCCTACGGGCCCGAACGGGCATATTTTGGATCAGGATGTGCGAAATGCCAAGAATCCCGCTGCGGTTGGGTCGGCCATGGTTTCGCCTTCGTCTTCTTCCCTGTTGCCTTCAACGGTGCCCGCTTCGGTTTCAAGCATTTCCGCCCGTCGCATCCATGTGGTGTCCAAACCCGGAGGGACCGAAATCCGAAAGCCGTTTTCCCCCATCCGCCGCATCATTTCCGAGCGATTGCAATGGTCTGCGACGTTGCCCACGGTGACGCATGTGGACGAAGCGGATGTCACTGCGCTTTGGGCGTTGCGTGAAAAGGAAAAGGCGCGTGCCGAAGACATGGGGGTCAAATTGACCCTGTTGCCGTTCGTGGTCAAAGCGGTTGCCAAGGCCTTGGTGGAGTTTCCGGATTTCAATGCGGCTTTGGATGAAGACGCTGGCGAAGTCGTTCTGAAGAAATATTACGACTTGGGCATTGCCGTGGACACGCCTTCCGGCTTGATGGTGCCCGTTTTGAAGGACGCGGACCGTTTGTCGGTGTTCGACATTGCCAAGCAAATCCAGCTTTTGGCCGTCAAAGCAAAAGAGCGCTCTTTGAAAGCCGATGACTTGACCGGCGGCACCTTCACCATCACCAACATCGGCTCGGTCGGCGGCATCTACGCTACGCCTCTTATCAATCCTCCGGAAGCGGCCATCTTGGGTGTGATGCGTATGCAGACCCGTCCGGCGTTTGCTCCGGTTTCAGGTCCATACGACAAAAAGAAGGCCAAAGACGTGAAGCCATCGGAAAAGACGGTGCCGAAAATCGAGGCTCGCCAATTCCTACCCCTTTGCCTGACCTTTGACCACCGACTTAACGATGGTGCGTCAGGTGCGGCCTTTGTCCAGGAAATCAAGAAGCACCTGGAAAATCCGAGCGGGTTGCTTGTGGGCGACATATAAATCCTGAATTGGAGTTGTTTTGTTCACATGGTCATGGGAGACTTACCTCAAGAAACCGACGTCCTCATCATCGGAGGAGGGCCCGGCGGTTACGTGGCCGCGCTTCGGGCCGCGACGCTTGGAAAGAAAGTCATTTTGGTGGAAAAAGAAAAACTCGGCGGCATGTGCCTCCATTATGGTTGCATCCCATCCAAGACCTTGATTCATGCCGCGAACTTCGTGGAAGATGCCCGCCATGCCGAAGAAATCGGCCTTTCCGTGTCCACCACAGTCAACGTTGAAAAACTGCGGGCTTGGAAGCAAAGCGTCATCGGCACGCTCTGTACTGGTATTGAGCATTTGTGTAAAAAGCGCGGCGTGACGGTCATCCAAGGAACGGCTCAATTCGAATCGCCCAACCGGGCCCTCATCCACTTGCCGGACGGTGCCGGCAAACAAGGCATCGAATTTGGAAAAGCCATCATTGCCACCGGCTCCAAAAGCATCGAAATTCCCGGATTCCCATTTTCGCATCCCCGCATCTGGAGTTCCCGGGACGCCTTGGAATTGTCGGAAATCCCCCCTCGGTTGGTCGTCATCGGAGCCGGGTACATCGGTATGGAATTGGGTTTCATGTACGCTAAATTGGGCTCCAATGTCACGATGATTGAAAGCCTTCCGTCATTTATGCCGCACGTGGATGATGAAACCCGCCGGTTGCTTGAAAAGCGGATGAAGGAACTGGGTGTTGACCTCAAACTCAATTGCAAGGTCGAAGGGTTTACGGAAACGACTGTAACTGCCGCAACCGACCGCGCGGGTGGAAAATCCAACGAAAAAAGCGGAAAAAACAAAAATTCAAACCAAACCAACGGGCCGGAAACTCTTGAAATCGGTGCCCAAGATGCCGCCTTGGCTGTCAAAACCTCCATGGGGTCCGTGTATACGGATTACATCCTGGTTTGCGTGGGTCACAAACCCTTCACCGACGGACTGGCTCTGGATAAGGCTCGCGTCCTGACGGATGAGCGCGGCTTCATCGCCACTAATATTAGTATGCAGACGAATCAGCCGCACATTTATGCCATTGGTGACGTCCGAGGTGGTCCTTTGTTGGCGCACAAGGCGTATTTGGAAGGAAAAGTCGCGGGCGAGCATGCCGCTGGACAAAATGTCGCCTTCCTAGCCAAAGTCATCCCCTCGGTCATCTTTTGTGACCCGGAAATCGCCTCCGCCGGTCTAACCGAAGCCGAGGCCAAAAAACAAGGGTTGATGGTCAAGACCGGTCGATTTCCATTCCAAGCGTCCGGCCGTGCTTTAAGCATGAATGCCGGGGACGGTTTCGTCAAAGTCGTGGCCTCCCAGGACAACACCATTTTGGGCGTTCAGATCGTGGGCCCGGATGCCGGCGAGCTCATTGGCGAGGCTGTTTTGGCCATTGAATTGGGCGCAACGGTCGAAGATTTTGCCATGTCGATTCATCCGCATCCGACGCTTTCGGAAGGATTATCGGAAGCGATGGAAAATTTTTTGGGAAAAGGGGTTCACAGTTGATTCTGGCATTGGTTTGCTCAAATTTCAATTGTCCCGCTCACCGCCCAAAATCTCTAAAACTTCGTCACCTGTCGAACCTGCTATGGTTTTATACGCCCAAATCGGCCTGAACCCTATTAGAATTTCAACCCGTACCGAACGGGCGGCCCGATTGGATTTGTTGGTCGTTGGACTGACTGGCTTTTGGGGTTTGTGCCGGGAATGGTTCGGGCTGTAAAAACGAGGGTGAAAACCGATGGCTAAAAACAGTGGTAATTCAATGGGATCTTATGCCTTTCTTGCCGGCATAGTTCTGTCAATCGTGTTGGGCTTCATGACGGCTCAGGCTTGGATGGTCGCCGTGTTGGCCGTATTGGGTCTTATCGTCGCCGTGTTGAACATTACGGACAAGGAAGTGCACAGCTACTTGCTGGCTAACGTCGCGATAATGGTCGGCGCCGGTGCATTCAGCAGCATGTTGACCGTCTTGGCCGCCCCCCTGAATTTGGGTGGCATTGCCACGATGTTGCAAGGAATCTTGGGCAACTTGGTGTTCTTTGTGACGCCTGGTGCTGTGTTGATTGCCTTGAAGGAAATCTACAGCTTGGCCAAGGACCAATAAATCGTGCTTTGGCGTAGGTTGATTCGGCGATAATCGAAAGATTTATGCTGAATGAGCTAAGACGTTTGAATTTCGCTTGAAAGGCGGTCCAAATCGGGCCGCTTTTCCTTCTTCTTTTTTCTTTTGAGTTCCGGCCGTAAGGCTATACTGTCATTGCGCGTTCATTTGAGCCGTCCTAGTAGTATGACAAATTAATTTTTACTTATAATATTTTCCTAGTTTTTCATCCGCTTTCTGTTTGGTAAAAGTCCATTCAATCCTCTTTTGCTGCTGATTCCTCCGCATCGTCCACGCTTTTACCTCGCGCACAAGC
>JACRGH010000019.1 GCA_016212375.1 Microcaldota archaeon | reverse complement strand
GTACGTATTTTTCGTCTGTCATGGCGGGTGGGCCTTTTTTTGCGCGGGGCGTCCTGGTCGGGACGCCCAAGCAAAAGAGGTACGAAAAAGTAGAACTTACGCCTTTCGGTCGACCTACAAAACTAAACCCTTACCTTTTTTCCTTTTCCTTCTTTTGCTTGAGTTGACGTTGTGATGTTTACCCCGATTGAGCGGATTTTGGATGGCGAGATCGCCGAAGGCAAAGCCGTCAAGATTCGCGGTTGGATCTACCGCACGCGCCAGCAGGGCAAGCTCAATTTTGTGGTGGTGCGCGATGCCAGCGGCGTCATTCAATGCGCGGTCAAGAAGGGCGTGGTCTCGGATGACCATTTTGAAGGTGCCACCAAGGCGTTGATTGAATCGGCCGTGATAGTCGAGGGCACCGTCAAGAAGGACGCCCGGGCGCACGGCGGCTATGAGTTGGTCGCCTCGGCGTTTGATGTGTTGCATTTTTCCGAAATCTTTCCCATTTCCAAGGACCAATCGACCGAGTTTTTGTTGGATGTTCGCCATTTGTGGCTCCGCTCGCGCGAATTGACGGCCGTTATGCGAATCAAAGCGAACGTGTTGGCGGCTATCCGAGATTTTTGCAAGCAAGAGGGGTATTTTGAGACCACGCCGCCCATTTTGACCACCTCGGCGGCCGAAGGCGGCTCCACGTTGTTTGAACTGGACTACTTTGGCAAAAAAGCCTTTTTGTCCCAATCAGCCCAATTGCACTTGGAAGCACTCATCTTTTCCTTGGAGAAAGTCTACGCCATTACGCCGTCTTTCCGTGCCGAAAAAAGCCGGACCAACAAACACTTGACGGAATACTGGCACTTCGAGGGCGAAGCGGCGCACGTGGACAACGAGGGTATCATGCAATTCGAGGAGCGCCTTCTGGAATACGTGTGCCACCGGATTGCGAAAGAAAACACAAAGGAGTTGGCGGAATTGGGTCGCGATGCCAAGGAGTTGGCGGCCGTAACCGCGCCGTTTGAACGCGTGCCTTATGCCGAGGCCATCAAACGCTTGCAGAAAAAAGGCGTCAAAATCAAGGACGGCGACGACTTCGGCGCGGACGAGGAAAAACTCCTGACGGATGACAAAACCCAACCGATTTTCATCACGCATTTTCCCGCTTCGATGAAGCCGTTTTACATGAAAGAAAACCCGGATGGCACTGCGAACAACCACGACTTATTGGCGCCCAAAGGATTTGGCGAGTTGATTGGAGGTTCGGAGCGCGAAACGGACTTGAAGACCATTGAGGCCAAATTGGAAAAAGCCGGAGAGAAACTGGAAAATTACGCGTGGTATTTGGATCTTCGTAGGTACGGCTCGGTCCAGCACTCCGGCTATGGTTTAGGTGTTGAGCGTTTGGTGCGTTGGGTTTGTGGCTTGGAGCATATTCGGGATGCCACGCCGTTTCCCCGTGTGATTAACCGCGCTTATCCTTAATTTTTTGGTGAAGCTTTTTCGAAAAAAGGTTCAGGGTGCTCAACCGGGCGTACCCCTGCGTTTTTGTTATTGGTGAAGTTTTCCGAAGAAAGGCCCTAGCCCTCAATCGGCGTTATTCTTTTTCAATCCCGCTTGAACGCGACCAGCGCATGGGTATAGTTGTGACTATTCACGTTCAAATCAACCTCTTCTGTTTTGGTGCCGTTGACGAACTGTGGAACCCGGTACGGCGCGTCGGGGGTGAGGCGGTAAGCGTCGATTTTTTCAAAGCCAATCTTGCGGAACGCTTCGTGGAATTTCTCCGGATACTTTTGGGCGTCATCGAACAGCATGATGAGCCTGCCGCCGGGCTTGAGGAGGCGGTGGTATTCGCTTGCGAGCCGATGGATGGCGTTTTGCATCTTGGTTTCCAATCGGCCTTCTTTTTCCAATTTTTTGATGTCCACGTTGCCGCTGAGGATATGCGCGGCGCTTCCGCGGTCGATGATGCAGTCCACTTTCCCGTCCCGGATGGATGTGTCCATCGCGTTCTCGAAATGCAAATAGGGCAGTAGCAGTGGGCCATATCGGCCGTTTCGGTTCAGGCCCGCCATTGTTTCGGCGTAGACCTTGGGTCTTCCTGCACTTGAGGCGAACCGGCTATCTTTGTTACTTTTTTCTTCCGAATAGCGGGGCAGCAGGAATTCCGCAGGGAGCCGGCGCGGCCAATTTTTCGCACCATTGTCGTTTCCCTGCGCGTCCAGCAGGATAAGCATGCCGCCTTCCGACTCCTTCAAGTGCGTGCCGAGAAAAAACGGCACCGGGTCCTTACCGAACGCGTACGGTCCCACGTGCAGCACGATGTGATGGGGCTCTACCTGTTTGGTGATGAGGTGGGGCTCTTCGATCCATTTCGGACCAACGGGTTCCGGGGGCATGGAATATGATTCAATGGCCGACAAGGTAAAAACCGTTTCCTTGCGTTTCCTTCCGTGGCCCTGCGCGGCTTAGGCCGGCTTCGGGCAATCATCCTTGTCCAATAACTTCTTGAACGCGTGCGAATCGATGAAAATCTGCGCATCGGCCTCAAAACTGGTAAGGTTCATCAATTCGGTTCGGTTGAACTGTACCAAAAAGCCGCCGTCTTGGCATCCGGCTAATTGCTTGCCGCAGGATAGGGTGCCTTCCCGGAAATTGTCGCAGTCGAACAATACTTCCGGGCTGATGGTCCGGCATTGCTCTTTGAATTGGTCGACTTTGGTCTCGTTCTTTTTGTCTTCTGTCGAGAGGTTCAGTGCCGCCGTGAGCGGATTTTGGAATTCGTCCACCCGGGGCACGCTACACGCCGCGTCCTGGATGGCGTACTTGACTTGTTCGCAACTTGATTTGCACCAGCTGACCCAATGCGGCGCATCGGTGTATTGGATAAGGTAGCGGGATAGGGCGTCGTTGTTCAGTTTGGGCGGAAGGGGTGTAGATTGCGGACGCGTCCAATTGGTGTTGGGGTTGGCCAAAATCGAGGTGGCGCCGCCGGTGGTCGGGGCGGCGTTTGTTGTTGCCGTGCCGAATGTTTCAATCGCGCTTTGGGCTTCCTTGTTGGCCATTGTGGTGGCGGCTGGGGTGCTTGGGCTTTGGGTGCAGCCGAACAGTAGGATGGCGGCAAAAAGGAGCGTGATAGCCCCCGTAATTGTCTTCATCTTGTTGTTCTTCACGGCTTTGAATAAATGGCCTTTTGGTAGCTTTTTGAAAGCCATCTGCGTGATTTTTTTCGTCACCCGTCGACATATTCTCCGTCTCCAAAGCATTGCTTTTTAAGTTCTTTTTGGCACACTTAGCGTAATGGATACAGGAATCAAAGTAGGAGACTGTATGCGCTCGGAGTTAGTCACCATTCCGGAAACGGCCACCATTTTTGAGGCGGCCGAAATCATGACCCGCCAAGACGTGGGTTGCCTGGTGGTGACGAATGACCGCAACAAGATATACGCACTGATTACCGATGAAGACCTTGTCCGGAAAGTCCTGGCTAAAAAGCATTTGGACGCCAAAGTGAAGGACGTGGCATCAAAACCCCTGATTGGATTACCCCCTGAGTCGGATTTGACTGAGGCGGCCAAATTGATGGGCAAAAAACGGGTCAAACGGCTCGTGGTATTCAACCGCGGCCACGACGTAGTGGGCCTCATTTCGGCCCGCGATATCGTGGATCTGTCTCCTTCTTTGTACGACCTGATCGCAGAGCGCGAACGAATCAAATCGTAGCGTTATCAAGCAGTCAAAGGTCATTTGAGGCGGTCACAATAATAGTCCGAACGGACGCTGACGCAACCGGACGTCGATTGGACAAAGCCCTTGCAGCCCTGGACGGCCACGTGGTTTTCGTCGAAGGAAAACACGATGTCGCCGCGCTGGAAGAGCTCCACGTCCACGCGCAATTCGTTTGCGCGCACGGCGTCCCCTTGCGTATGGTGGAAAAACACGCCGCAACCTGCCAAAAAAAAGGTTGCGTCCTGCTGTTCGACTTTGACGACGAAGGCTTGCGCAAAGTATCGGTCTTTTCCGAGTTGTTGCAAAGCATCGGCGTCAACCCGCTCCAAACCGTGCGGACGCACATCCGGAACGTTTTCGGGGTCCGGACGGTGGAAGAGCTGCCTGCCAAATACCGTTTACTGCTATTGACCTCAAGGTGAAAAAAATGGGTAAAACGTACGTAGACACAGTCAAATACTTGATCAAAGCGAGTTTTGAAATCGGCGGCATCGTCGAAAAACCCGATATCGTGGGCGCCATCTTCGGCCAGACGGAAGGCCTTTTGGGCGACGAGCTGGATTTGCGCGAATTACAAAAGAACGGCCGAATTGGGCGTATCGAAGTGGACTTGCAATTGCGCGGCGGCAAAGCATTTGGCACCATCGTGGTCCCATCCAGTTTGGACATGGTGGAAACGGCCATTTTGGCCGGTGCCTTGGAAGTGGTCGACCGTGTCGGTCCGTGTGAAGCGGCCATCAAGGTGCACCGCATCGAGGATTCCCGCAACTTAAAACGCAAAGTGGTGTTGGACCGCGCAAAGGATTTGCTCAAATCGCTTATCGGCACCGAGTTGCCGGAAAGCAAGCAATTGTCCGAAATGGTGCGTGAAGAGGTCAAAGTGTCCGAAGTCGGTACCTACGGCGCAGACAAATTGCCTTGCGGCCCGGACGTTGAGAGCTCCGAGGACATCATCGTGGTCGAAGGCCGCGCCGATGTCATCAACCTCTTGAAGAACAACATCAAGAATGCCATCGCCGTAGGCGGCGCCAAAGTGGGAGTCACTATCGCGGATATCTGCCGCCGCAAGGAAGTGACGGCCTTTTTGGACGGCGACCGCGGCGGGGACATCATCCTGCGCGAGCTGTTGGCGGCAACGGACATCGATTTTGTCTGCCGAGCTCCCCCGGGACACGAAGTGGAAGAGTTGTCCCGCAAGGAACTGATTAAGCAATTGCGGCGCAAACTGCCTGTTGAGCAAGTCAAAGGCTACGCCTCCATGATGGCCACTCGCAAGGAATCCCGCGAAAACGCGGAAAACGACGTGCCGCGGCCCTCTTTTGGCGACGAGCCGACGAGCATGCCGGCACCGCGGCCCTCCATGGGTAATCCGATGATGGTGCAATCCGTTCCGTCCAATATGGGCGGTGGCAACCGCGCCCCGATGGGAAGTGCGATGGGTACCCCGTCTATGGGTAACGCGCCGGTGCAACACAGCCGCCCGGTTCGTAATCCCTCGCCTCTGGATTTGGACCAGCAATACGTTCCGGCACCGACCGCCGTTGCGCCGTTGCACCCGCCCAAAATCACGCCCAAGGCCAACGTTGCCGCCGAGGAGGCCGCTCCGCTCAAAGGCATCCTGAAGGAACTGGAAGGCAGCCTGCGGGCGCGCTTTTTGGATGAGTCCTTAAAGCCCGTTTCGGAAGTGCCCATCCGGGACATCATGAAGACGCTGACGGATGCGCACAAGGTGCACGCCATCGTGTTGGACGGCATCGTGACGCAACGGTTGTTGGATTTGGCCGAGGAAAAAGGCGCCAAATACTTGGTCGGCATCCGTGCCGGCAACCTGACGCGTCCGGCCGTGAAAATCAAATTGGTCCTGGCGGAATAAGCACTTGCGTTGTTTTGATTTTTGGCGTCTTTGGTTTTTGGACGCCGTTCGTTTTCTTCTATTTTCCTATTGGTTCAGGCGTCTTGTTTTCGTTACGACCAACGCCACCGGATAATTGTACATGCTGTTGACCGGGTTCGAACGGAACCGATACGGCTCGTCGTTCAATTCGATGTGTTGCACGTTCATGCCCATCTTGCCGAACGTGTGCGCCATTTTTTCCCGCATTGTTGTAGCGACCGAATTATCTTGATCGGACTCGAACATCAAGACGGCTTTGCCGCCTTCCCGAAGGACGCGGCGGTATTCTTTTGCCAATGCGCGAAGCCTGGACATCATTTCTCGAGTGATGGCCGCGTTTTTGGGTGAGCGACGGATTACAAAATCATGGGTTCCACGGTCGACGATGACGTCGACGGAGCTATCGTCCAAGCCGCTGTTCAGGATGTCCGCCGGGTGTGCTTCGATGCGGGTCTGTTGGAGGAACTTGGGATTAAGCTGCCGTAGCCTTTGACGCAAGGTTTTCTTGTAGTAATCCACGCCACCGTAAACGAATCGGCTGTATGGAAATCGTTCCAAATCCAGCGCCCTCTGGTACAACCGCGCCGCTTGGACGGTTCCGACCTTGCCAACCCGACGAATCAGATGGTTGACGTACCGCTTCCGCAAATTGGGGTTCAGAATCTGCGGGTCCAATAAAGTGACTTTGCCGTTCCGGGCTTTTTTTACGTTCATGCACAGTTGGACGGATGCTGGATCATGGAATACGTCGAGGCCGGGCCCGTTGACCAGCACGTGGTGATGTGGTCTTACGAGGCGCCTCAGCAATTCCTGCTCTGAAATTTTTGTTTCCATCCAACCGCCCACGTTAGCTTTTGCTCAATTCCACCCATTGCGCCATCGTCAGCTCCCGCACGCGCTTTTCACGTAACGGCAGTTTTCCGGCTTTTTCTTTCGCTTCATTCTTGGACAAACCCAACGCGGTGGCGGAGTGCTCGAACGCTTTTTTGACTTTTTGGTTCTTGTGGGAAAATAAGACTTCCACGAGTTTTTCATCGATGTCTTGGGGGGGTTTGCGGTGGAGGATGACGACGGAGACGTCGACTTCCGGAGGGGGTGTGAAACTGTATCTGGAGACGTCCATGGCCAACGTGATATCCGCGTGGTTCTGGGCGTTGACCGACAAGCGGCTCCAATCGGACGTGCCGGGTTTTCCCACGAGGCGCTCGGCAAATTCTTTCTGAAGGAAGAACAGTCCGTTCGCATCGCAATCCGGACCAATGGTCTTGAAGATGATTTCGGACGATAAATAGAACGGAATGTTGCCGATGACCCAATCGAAACCCGCAAACGGATAGTCGGACACGTCGGCGGAAACCACTTGGACGTTCTTGGCTTTGGCATCCAAAAGGCGTTCGTTGAGTTTTGGCAAAAGCGTGTCGTCTTTTTCCAACGCCACGAGCCATTTGGGTTTTTGATTTGCAAGCGCCACCGTGAGCATGCCGGTGCCGGCGCCAATCTCCAATACGCGCTTGCCTTTGATGTCGGCCAACCCCACAAACTCCTTAATCACTTGAGAATCGCCGAGGAAGTGTTGGCCTAACGGTTCGCCCATGAATGTGTTAATGCTTGAATCGGACTAAAAAGAGTGGCTATGTGCGCTTGCGGGTTGTCGGAGGTTTGGGTTTAGGCGCTTTGTGGAGGCTGCCAAGCGAATTCCGATAGTCTGTTTTTACCATTTCCATATATTCAGTCGCTTTTTGTCTCAGCACTTGCGCCTGGATTCGTGCCAACTGTCTTGATTCTGGGTTGGTCCGTTGGTATTTGGGGTATGGTTTTCCATTTTTTTCCGTAAAACCGAAACCAACGCTTACCGGCGAATTTTTCACGGGTTCACCTTGCTCTCCCAAAATCCTAACGCGAGACTTTAGAGGCAAGTAACTTTCGTATTCGAGCGCTTTGGCTATTTCCAATGCGTGACTTTTGTTGACCCGTTTCCATTGTGGCACCGATGAACCGGGTGCGGCACACCATAGGACCAAATCGATTTTTCCTTTTTTTTCCGGCATTTTTTCTTCGATGATTCTTTTTACGTGGGAAATCACGCTTCCGGAGAATCCCACGTCTACCAAGGCCACGTGTTCGTGGTCCAATAGTCCGGAATTTTTAAGGTACTGGAATATTTTTTCCTCTCTATCGGGTTCACGATGTTCGATTCTTGGCTCATGTGTGTGGCTGGTTGGCACTGTGAACGCATATTTCATCATATAGCTATCGTATCCTTTTTCTCCAAGAAGCAGTTTGGTGGATATGTCGAAAAGTTGCACGCGGTTGCGGTTTCCGCGGTCGGGAAGTTGAACCAGTGTTCTCATGGTTGAGTAAAGCCCCCGGCCGCCGGTACCCATCACTGCGATTCCATGATCTTTATACTCGTGCAGAAGTTGATCGCAATACTGGACGATGGGTTCGCTTACTTTATCCAATCGTGCTTTGTATTCTTGACGCATACTTTAGGCGTATTGCGGATGCTCTAATAAGGCTTGACTGCGGGTGTGCTTTTGGGCGGGTTGATGTGCCAGACGTGGTCGGTGCCGTCCAATGCGTTTCGATAGGCGATAGCTTCGATGCCCAGGCCTTTGATTAATCTCATGATGTCCAAGAACGTGGCACCTTGCTTTTTCACATTTTTTTGGCTGCCGCCATATACCAGGAACGGCCCGTCCGGTGCATGTCCCAATCGTCTGGCTAATTCTGCCGAGGTATAATGCCAAATTGTTCGGTGTGACGCCCCCGTCGTTGGAAAAAAACTGATTTTACTTTCTGCTGCCGCGTAGTAGGTGGTATTCGGAGTATCGCCGGTTATGGCTTTTTTTTGGCCCGGAACGTCAGTTTTTGTTCAAGTTTTTTGTGAAGGTTTTGGAGTTGCTCTTCGCTGGCGGAGGGTAATAGCACTTGGATATTGTCCCACATGTTGTGTTGGCGCACGCGTGTTTCATCGCGGACCAAGCTTGCCAAATGTCTGAAGTCGTGCCGTTCAATCGCTCGTTCGGCCATTTTTCGTCAGTACCGCTCTCTTTCTTCCCTTGAGGGTAGCTTCACGAACAAGAAGTACTTCTCATCGCCCTTGAGTTCGCGGATGATCCGTTCGGCAAAGATGTGCGCCACGTCCCCCAACTGGGGCAGACGCGAGTGGACGTCGGCAAAAGTTTCGAACGGCTTCTTTTCGCGTTCGTCCAATAAGTGGTGCAGGTTCTTTTTGCCAATCGACGGGAGCTGTTCCAGTGCGTGCACGCGGATGGAAATCGCGCCGGCTTTGTTCAAGAAGTGGATGAACTCCGGCTCCCGGCTGATGACGATGGTCTTGACTTGCCGTTCCAGTTCCTGCTGGGCCGCGTTGGTCAGCTGGTTGTACAAAATGCGGCCGCGGATATGCGTCACTTTGTCCCGCTCGCCCCGGCCGATGTAGACTCGCTCTCCAATTGAAAGTGTTGTGCCGGCTTTTGGAATGGCCTCCAGTAGAGTGAATTGCAATTCGCCCAACAGTTGCCCGACGGGTTCGCGTTGCGCTTCGCTGGATCGACCGTAAGGGAGAAAATCAAGGACAATGGCGTTTTCCTCGCGTTTTTGGTTCATCATGTGCGTAACCTTTTTTTTATTTTATGATGGCATGTGTTTTTGGTTTGTATTTGGGGTATCTCGGCGTGGGCCAACGTTTTGGAAAAACATTTGCGCAACGTCCCTAATGGTGTTTAGGATTGTCGGCGCTTAAAAACGTAAAGCTTGGTTTTTTACTGCGCCGACTTGATGGCGTCCAAGACGGCCTTGACCTGCTCATCGGTCGCGTCCGTTTTTTCTTGGGCCAAAACCTGGCGGATTTCATCCGCGTTCTTAGGCAATAGCGTAATCAGCATGGCCAGTTGCTTGTCCGACAATTTGACGTCCAATCCAGACAGGGCCTTTTCCAGCGCGTCGCCTTCTTTGGCGGGAATCTTGGCGATTTTTTCCAAGTGCGTCAGGGTGTTTTGTTGCTCGTAGGACAGTTCGCCGTCTTTTTGGCGTTTTTCCATGATTTTGAGCGCTTCAGGTGCTGAAACGGCGCGTTCTTTTAACAGTTCCATTTAGGCTTTCACCATGTGCGCGTTGGTAATGAATACGATTTTCGGTTTGTCGCCGTCGTTGATTTTGACTTCGTAGCCTTTGCCCTGCTTACGCAAGACCACGCCGTGTTTGTGGTTGAAACGCAACGTGGACGGCCTGCCGCGCAATTCGCTGGGGTTCACGTCGATGCGGATGACCTGTCCGGGTTCAAAGACGCGCAACAGGTGCGTAATAGGGACGCGGCCTTTTGAGCGCAAATTGCGGGAGTGCTTGGAATGGGGACCGTGGGAGCGTTTCATAGTAAAAAACCTCAAGTTAGGCAAGAAGTACTTGATTGTATTCTTGTCCCATTTCCGCTTTATAAAACTCCCGTTTCGTAGCCTTCGCGACGCGAGGGTCCATTACCGATTGCTTCCGTCCGTTCCGCTTGGTATTGTCCACTGGGCCGTTGCCGCGTATGTGTTGTCTTTGGGTGCTCGCCGTTTGCCATGTCCGTCTTTTGGGCCGACTCGGTTTTGCGTTGTTTTGGTCCGGCTTGGTCTTTTTGGCTATAAAAAGGCCTAAACTCAAGGCTTTAAAAGGCTCCGGCCATAACCTTTTAAAGGATATTTAAGCAAGTCGCGTGCCGTACTCTCTGCGCCGCGTCTTGGGGTGAAACTATTATGGGAAAACCGAACAAAACGGTCAAACGCGTAGACATGGGCTTCAAAGTCGAAAACATAGTCGCGTCCGCTAACCTGAAAGTCGAATTGGACCTGTTCAACATCGCCATGGAAGTGGACAACGTCGAATATGAACCGGAACAATTCCCCGGCGCCATCATGCGTCTGAAGGACATCGGCACGACGTTGTTGTTGTTCAAGAACGGCAAAGTCATCTGTTCCGGCGCTAAAAGCGAGAAGCAAATCGGCCAGTCCATCAAGAAAGCCGTTGAGTTGCTGAAAGGCTTCATCCACTGATTTTTTGAAGTCGGCATGCCGCCGTTGGGCGGTTGCCTTATATTTTTTTGCTTCCTAGTGGAACACATGGTCATTGTTGAACGCGTTCAAATCAAACCTGTCCGCTCTAGCCGCCGTCATACCACGCTGCTTACGTTTCTTCGCAAAGCGCGGAATATTGCCTCTAGATTGGGGGGCGATCACACGCATAGTGTTGAATTTGAAAAACAGACCTTGGGAACGCTGGGCCGTTTCAAATTAGTGCATGAAAAAGACCTATCGGCGGACCAGTGGAATCGTTTGGACAAAGCTGCAACTGATGCGCGTATGCATGGCTTTCGAGAAGTGCATCGTCCAGCGGGTGGTCGTACCGGTTCCATCACGATTGTTTTCGATGCGACGGATGAAAAAAAAGTCCGTGCTGCTTTCAATAAAGCCTATGGGTTTAGTGTCAAACCAACTCCGGTTGGGTTAACCGTGGAATACCGTCAGTAAGCCTTTTAATAAAAAATAAGAAATAAACGGCCGGTGTTTCCGGCATTTTGAATCGGATTCTATTGCTCAGTCGCCCTTGAGCTGGCTGTCAAATGTTCCGGCTGTGACTTCGGCGGTGAACACTTTCGCGTTCTTCCCCTCGATGGTCACCCCAAGCGACAAACAGGTGCCGGCGGCTTCCTTGACACGCGCTTTTAAGGAACGGGCCAACGATTGGTCCTTTTTGGCGCCTGCGACGTTAAGCAATTGCTTCAAGGTGATGTTGCCGATGACTTTTTTGCCTTTTTCGCCATCAGTTTCCTTGACCGGCTCCTTCAAACCCAATTCTTTCTTAATCAGGGCGGAGGTAGGGGGTGTGCCGACTTCGATTTCAAAGGTCTTGGCTTTCGTGTCAACAATCACTTTGACCGGAACGTTCATGCCCGAAAAGGCTTTGGTCTTTTCGTTGATCTGTGCAATGACCAATCCGATGTTGACGCCAGCTGGACCAAGAGCGGGGCCCAACGGGGGACCGGCGGAGGCTTTGCCGCCTTCGACCATTGCAGCTATAGTCATTTTGGTAGACATGTTTCACTTTCACCTATGTAGTTACGCGAACCGTACGTTGACGGAACAGAAGCTAACAATTCGTGCCAAAAACGGTTAATAAGCGTTATGAACCAAGGCCCGCGGCGCCGTTGCTTTGCCTTTTTTTAATTGAGCTATTCATTGCTTTCATACGGTTTTACCTCCTATGGCAACGACTTTCAAAATCGACCCCGAAGAATGGCTCCACATTGCCGTATCGGTCCTGACCATCAGCTTCGCCTTTTCCTTTTTCAAGGAACCGGGCTTTTCTCCTGATTACTTCTGGCTCATTTTCGTCACGGTCGGTCTTGGTTTTGTGTTGCATGAGTTGGCCCACAAGTACGTCGCCAACCGTTACGGCGCCAACGCGTATTACCGCGCCTCCACATACGGTCTCTTCGGTGCGTTGCTTTTAGCGTTAATCACAAATGGCTCGCTTGTATTTGCCGCACCCGGAGCCGTATATTTCCACGGCTCGCACTTAACCCGCGAGCAAATCGGCAAAATCGGCCTTGCAGGTCCCATGATGAACCTGCTACTCACATTGGTTTTCGGCTTCATCGCCCTCAACGTGCCCGGCTTGCGCGAAATGGGTTTGATGGGTGTTTCTGTCAACGCCTTTTTGGGGGCGTTCAACCTGGTACCGTTTGGCGTGCTGGATGGCAACAAAGTCTACCAATGGGACAAAAACGTCTGGCTCGTGTCCTTCGGTTCCTTGATCGCCGTGATGTTGGCCATTGCGGCGTAACGCGGATGCGTTTCTGGAGGTTAGTTATCTTCGTTTTTTTCACCGGTGGTAGCCGCCGGTTTTTTATACCCGTTCTCACCAAAGCATTTCTGTGAGGTCATGGTAAGGGGTTTTCGTTGCTGTTGATTTGACTTTTCCCTTAGCTTTGACTTTGCCTGATTCTGATTTTCGTTCGAACGCAAGCCGCTTGGTATTTTCTTTGCCAGCGTCCGCTAGTTCTATCTCTTTCTTTTCCTTCTGTCGTTGTCCGGACGTTTCCGCTCGTTAGATGCGGACCCGGATTCGGAAGATTGCAAGTCGCTTTCTTGGCTCTTGCGTTTTCCGTATTGGTTTTCAGGGCTTTGAAAACATTTTGAATTGATTCAAAAACGACAACCGGAGGAAGATGTGTATGGTCCAAATCCAATTTAATTTCGAACTGCATCCCGTGTCGGCATTGGTGCCGCATGAAATGACCGACGCATTCCATCGCAACGCCTTGTTGCACCAAATCCGGCACAACCAATACCTGGTGCCCATCGTGGCGGACCGCCAAAGTGGCGTGGTTCTGGACGGCCACCACCGCCTGCACGTAGCGCAAGAGATGGGGTTGATGCGCATTCCGGTATTTTTCGTGGATTACTCCGATGGTACCATTGAAGTCTCATCTTGGGACGAGAACCGCGAGTCTTATGACAAGGAAGCCATCCTGACGGAGGCGGCCTCCGGAAACCTTTTGCTTCCCAAGACGACGCGCCATCGGTTCAATGGTCAGCCGATCTCATCATTGACCGGCGGCGTCCGCGTGCCGTTGTCGGAGTTGGTCTAAATGGCAAGGCAAAACGTTTCGGCATTTGATCTAGCCACGGATTCCGCCATGGACTACTCGGAAAGCATCCTGGATACCGTGGGCGGCACCCCGTTGGTCAAATTAGGAAAATTGACTGCTGGACTGCGTACCACGGTGTTGGCCAAAGTGGAATACTTCAATCCCGGGGGCAGCACCAAAGACCGCATGGCGCTCAAAATGATTGTCGACGCAGAATCCAAGGGGCTTCTGAAACCCGGAGGCACCATTGTGGAGCCCACGTCCGGCAACACCGGTGCAGGATTGGCCATGGCCGCGGCCGTCAAAGGGTATCGCGCGATTTTCGTGGTGCCGGACAAGGTGAGCCGTGAAAAAATTGACCTGCTTAAAGCGTATGGCGCGGACGTGGTCATCACGCCGACCAACGTGGACCGCTTTGATCCGCGAAGTTATTACAAAGTCGCGGAGCATATTGCGGAAGAAACGGGAGCGTATCGGCCGAACCAGTACTTCAACCCGGCCAATCCGCAGGCGCATTACGAATCCACGGGTCCTGAAATATGGACGCAGACCAACGGCAAGATTACGCACTTTGTCGCGGGGATGGGCACCGGCGGCACTATTTCCGGCATTGCGCGGTATTTGAAGGAAAAAAATCCAGACGTCCAAATTATCGGCGCGGATCCGGCCGGCTCGATTTACGCCAAACCCGACGGCCCCCTTCATCAATACAAAGTCGAAGGCATCGGGGAGGACTTCTATCCCGGCACGATGGACTTGTCGTTGGTTGACCGTATCGTCACCACGCAGGATGCCGAGGCGTTTCACACGGCCCGCGCGTTGGCCCGGACCGAAGGCATTTTGGCCGGCGGCTCCTCTGGTGCGGCCACGTTTGCGGCATTGAAAGTGGCGCGGGAACTGGACACCGATGGCGTTGCGGATGCCGTGGCGGTCGTGTTGTTGCCCGATGGAGGGCGTGGATATTTGAGCAAGATGTATTCGGACGACTGGATGAGAGAGCACGGATTTTTGGAAGAACAAAACCAATCCGCCAATTCGGATGTCTCCTCTTCGGCCCATTTGGTTGCAACGGACGTGGCGCGAGGGGAAAAAAATCGGCATCCTTAGATTCAAACAAAAAAGGTGTTTTACATGCATTTTGACACGTTAGCCATCCATGCCGGACAAAAACCGGATTCCGCCACCGGTGCCCTGGCAACGCCTATCTACCAGACGTCCACCTATGCCCAGGATGCGCCGAACGTGCACAAAGGATTTGATTACAGTCGCGCCAACAACCCCACGCGCAAGGCGCTGGAAGACAATTTGGCCGCATTGGAAGGCGTGCCCTATGGTGTCGCGTTTTCCAGCGGTTTGGCGGCGATCAGCGCGATTATGAATCTGTTCAAATCCGGCGACCATGTGGTGGCAGCGAATGACATGTACGGCGGTACCTACCGTCAATTCCGGCAGTTGTACGAAAAATATGGCATTGCGTTTGATTTCGTGGATGCGTCCAATGCTGATGCCATCCAAGCGGCTATGCGGCAAAACACCAGACTGGTTTGGATTGAAACGCCATCGAACCCGTTGTTGAAAATCACGGACATTAAAGCGGCGGCTGATGTGGCGCATGCCAACCGGGCATTGTTGGCCGTAGACAGCACCTTGGCGACGCCGTATCTGCAGCGGCCGGCTGAGTTGGGCGCCGACTTGGTACATCACAGCACCACGAAGTACCTCAACGGTCATGGCGACGTGATTGGTGGCGCGGTTCTGGTCAAGGATAAGGACCTTTTCGAGCAACTGCGTTTTTGGCAAAAATCGGTCGGCTCCGTTCCCTCTCCAATGGATTGCTACCTGGTGTTGCGTGGCGTCAAGACCTTGTCGCTGCGTATGGACCGCCACAACCAAAACGCCCAAGCGGTGGCTGAATTCCTCCAGGCGCATCCGAGCGTCAAACGTGTCATCTACCCCGGCCTTGAATCGCATCCCCATCATGCGTTGGCCCAAAAACAGATGTCCGGTTTCAGCGGCATGATTGCGGTTGAACTGAATGCGTCTTTTGAGCAATCCATGGTATTTGCCTCGGGCTTGAAACTGTTCACCTTGGCCGAGGATCTGGGGGGCGTCCGCAGCCTGGTCTGCCATCCGGCGTCCATGACGCATGCCTCGGTTCCGCGCGAGGAACGCCTAAAGAACGGTTTCAGTGATGAACTCATCCGCTTAAGCGTGGGTATCGAGGATGGGCGGGATTTGATTGCGGATTTAAAGACGGGTTTGGATAGATTGTAGCACCCATGTTGGAAACGTCTACTGCAAAGGCAAGGCGGGTTGTCCAGATACTCAACCGTGCCGAGGTGCGACGCAATCCGCCGTATCGTCGGGATGACTTGTTGAAACGGATTGAATCGACAATCCGGGAAGACCGACCCATCCTGTTGGCCGGTTTTTGGGGCGGTCATAAGGAAGCCCACCCGCACGAGGCGGACCGCAACGACGTGGCCGCATTGGACCTGTTGAAAAAAACCGCGGACCTTGTCGGTGCCATCCATCCGGTCCAGGTCCAACTTATTTTTTCAGACGTCCATTCCGCTTTGAATTCCGTTCCGCCGTCCACCATCCGCGATTATCGTTCCGAAATCCGGAAACAGGCCCTGGAAAGGGGATTCCAAATCACGGACTTAAGCCAGCTTTATCGTATGTGGCAGCCGAAATCACGTTCTTCCCAACAGGCGGCGACTTGTTTCATCCGTGAGCATCGTAACCAAGCGGAAGAGCTCATGCGTCAAGACGTTTCCCTGTCGACACGGTTGGAGACCGCTGCATCCCGTCGCAAATTGTTTGTGGTCCATTGGCTTGGAGCGCATTTTGAAACCGTACCTGCCCATGCCGTCGCGCATTCCGCCTTGGAATATGCGGCCCTACGTTTGGCAGAAAAAAAGCACCTTGTGCATTTCGTCCAATCCCAAAAACCGGTTTTCTTTGCATATGGTCATCCGGATTTGCAGCCCATCTTGCCGGATGCGCCAACGGTGTATTGGTACTCGACTCGCAAGGGCCAAGGTGAGACGCCGTGGTTCATGGCTCCCGCAAAGTTAGATTAATAGATGGTTTTCAACAGTGTAACGTTCATGATTCACTTCTTCAACACGCTCACGCGCCACAAGGACGAATTCAAGCCGATCCAAACCGGCTTTGTTCGAATCTACTCATGCGGGCCAACGGTCTATAATTACCCCCACATCGGCAACTACCGCGCGTACTGCTTTGCGGATTTGATGCGCCGGTTTTTGGAGTGGAAGGGTTTGAAGACGTTGCACGTGATGAACATCACGGACGTGGATGACAAGACCATTCGGGATTCGCAAAAAGAAGGCGTATCGTTGAAGGAATTTTGCCACCGGTACGAAACGGCATTTCATCAGGATTTGGCCCAATTGAACGTCTTGCCGGCGCACTATTACCCGCGCGCCACCGAGCACATCAACGACATGCTGACCATTATCCAGGAACTGATTGCGCACAAAAAGGCGTACAAATCGGACGACGGCTCGGTGTACTTCAAGATTGACGCATTTCCGGATTACGGCAAGCTCTCGGGCCTGAAAAAAGACGCGTTGCAAGCCGGTGCATCCGGTCGCGTGAAAAAAGACGAATATACCAAGGATAACGCTTCGGATTTCGTATTGTGGAAAGCCTATGACGAAGCGGATGGTGACGTGTTCTGGGAAACCCGCGTAGGCAAAGGCCGGCCGGGTTGGCACATTGAATGCAGCGGCATGAGCACCCGGTACCTCGGTTATAGCTTCGACATCCACACCGGCGGCGTCGATTTGATTTTTCCGCACCATGAGAATGAAATCGCGCAATCCGAAGGCGCCTCCAAGAAGAAATTCGTCAACTACTGGCTGCACAATGAACACCTGCTGGTGGACGGCAAGAAAATGTCCAAATCGTTGGGCAACTTTTACACCCTCCGCGACTTGTTGGACCGTGGGAACGACAAAGGTTTTGACCCATTGGCCATCCGTTACGCCCTCATTGCCACTCACTACCGGAGCCAACTGAACTTTACCTTCGACGTGGTGCATGCCGCGGAAAAGACTCTGGCGGGAATGCAAGACTTCCTGGTGCGCTTGGATGACGATGCGGTTGGAAAAGTCGCGACGGGCCACAAATTTGCCGAAGACGCCCTTGGGCTGCAATTGGACAAAACCAAAACCGAATTTGCCGCCGCCATGTCGGATGACTTGGACGTGGCCACGGCCCTTGCCTCCATTTTTGCGCTTCAGCATGCCGCCAACAAAGCATTGGACCAAAAAGCCGTTTCTAAGGCGCTTGCGGAAAAAATCGCCGCTTTCTTTTGGCACGATTTCAATGCCGTGTTTGGCGTGCTGAAAAAGAATTCGGCTGCCGAGGTGCCGGAAACCGTTTTGAAACTGGTTGAGGAACGCGAAAGAGCTCGCAAGGAAAAAGACTTCAAGAAATCAGATTCCCTCCGGGACCAAATCAAGGCTCTAGGGTTTGCTTTGGACGATACGGGAAACGGGGTTCGGGTCAAGAAAATCTAGTTTTTTTGTCACGATTTCTTGCCGCGTGCAAACCGCTTCGTCCCGCCACCCTTGGCTCCTGCCGCTTGGAGCAGTTGCTTGGCGTCCTGCAGTGAGGCTTCCGTCGTAGCGGCGACGTAAAGGCCATCCGGCGTCCAGAGCACGCAGTCCACCTGTTGGCTCACCAAGGTGGCGACCAATTCCAACAATTTCATGTTGGTGTAAGGCACTTCCTTGTTGACTTGCGGTGGTAGGTTGCCGCCGTGCGGTTTGTGGAGCAAGGCGTCTTGGACCAGTTTGTGCGCGTAGCTCTCCGCGAGAACTTCTTGCGCCTTTTCGGCGTCCTTTTTAGCCGCTTTCCACTCCTCGAAGAGTCGGTGGACCGCTCCGGTCAGCTGGTCGGGCGAGACGGACAACGCGGCACAGGCATCCGCGAGAAGTTGCTCTTGTTTTTGGACGTGCTCCAACGCTTTGGGTCCGGCTTTGTAGCGCAATCGGATGACGCTGTCCTGGATTTGTTCGACTCCAGTGATTTTCAGAAGGCCGATTTGGTTGGTCTTGGTCCGGTGGATGCCGCCGCAGGCTTCGGCGTCGTAATCGTCAATAATCACGACCCGGATGGTCTTGCCAATAGCTCCGCCGCCTTGGTACAGTCGGAATCCGTATTTCTGCTCTGCAACGCCGCGGTCCATTTGTTGCACGGTGACGTTGCGTGCTTCTTGAATGATTTTATTTGCGGCGATTTCAATTTCCGCAATTGTAGCCGAATCCGGTTTTTCGTAGTGCGTGATGTCCACGTGCGCCTCGTCCTCGTCCTTGTGTGAGCCGTGCTGCCAAGCGTGCCCCCCCAATACCTGGCGGGCGGTGGCAATCATGATGTGGGTGGCGGTGTGGTGGCGGGAGATGCTTTCGCGCCGGTCCCAGTTCAGTTGCAGGTGGACTTTTTGACCGGCTTTGAAATGCGTGGCGTCCTTGACGAAGTGCAACACGACGGAACCCTGTTTTTGGACGTCGGGTACCTCGGTTCCATCCATGGTGCCATGGTCGGCCGCCTGACCTCCGCCTTCGGGGTAGAATACGGTTTGGTTCGTGACCACGACGTTGTGGGTGTGGTCGACATGGAGAATGGTGGCGTGGGTCTGCCGAAGCTGGGCGTCGTCATAATACAACAACTTCGTGGCGGCAAGGCCGTCCGGTAGGGTGACTTTCTTTTTGGCACCTGCTCCGGCTGTCCCTAATGCCGAGGAGTCAGGGTCGTCTTCCGTGGAATTGGATTTTTCCATCACGTGCCGCTCGGTGAGCTTTTGATAGAAGTCCGTGGGGATTTCCAAGGGTTTGGCCGACGCTTTTTCCAACAGTTCCGGCGTGATGCCGTGGCTTTCGTACAGCGTCATCAACTTCTGCGTGGTGATGGGCTTTTGTTCGGCTACGACTTGGCGTGCCAATCCGGTGGCTTTTTCCAAAGACGTGCCGTATTTGCGCTTTTCTACCGCCAAGACATCAAAAACGCTTTCCAGATTCTCGTACAGTTCTGGAAAGATGGGCTTGAGGTCTTCCGCGTGCAATTGCATCACTTGTTCCAACTCGACGTTGAAGTGGTATTCCTTCAAAAAGCCAAGCGAGCGGCGCAGAAGGACGCGGAGGTTGTAGCCGCCGGCGGCATTGGAGGGCAAGGCGCCGTCCGAAAGTGCGAAGAGCAAGGACCGGGCGTGGTCTGCAATGGCGTACATGGCCTGCATGGGTGCGATGGTCTTTTCCAATTCCGCCATTGAAAGCCCGAGGCTTTGCGCGATTTTCTGCTTTTCTTGTTTGAGGTTCACGACCGATTCGACGTCCAGGCCTGATGAGATTTTGGCGTAGCGGTCCATCAGGTCTTGGTCCACGTGCAATCCGGCTTGGCGTTTGAGGAAAGCCAGGGGTTTTGCAAAAACGGAGTCGTATGCCGTAGGGGTGCCGTTGTAATACCACAATAGCCGCTCAAATCCCCATCCCACGTCAATGACTTTGGTGTCCAATTCCTCAAAGCCTCCTGTGGGAGTGGCGCGGTATTGCATGAACACGCTGTTGACCAATTCCAATCCGTGGGCAAAACTTTCCATGGACGGGCCGAACGCCGAGAAATCCGGCATGTTCCAGAGGTCTTCGCCGTAAATCAGGTCCGCCTTCGGGACGCCCAGGACGTTGGTCAAAAAGTCGAAATTGTAGCGAAGGCATTCTTCCTTCCAATAGCCTTCCTTGGGCGCGTTGAAGGCGTGCTGGCCCGCCATCATGAAACACGAAAAGTGCCGGCCCGTCACGCCGATGTTGGCGATATCCGGAAACCGGA
Organism: Microcaldota archaeon; assembly: GCA_016212375.1. Lineage (GTDB taxonomy): Archaea > Micrarchaeota > Micrarchaeia > Norongarragalinales > Norongarragalinaceae > JACPGT01. Next base: position 13,539 of record JACRGH010000019.1, on the reverse strand, counting down.
GGCACATTTGCGGTACGAGCAAGGGGTTTGCCGGATATTCGAAAACCACTTTGCCTTGTTCCAGGCGTTGGAAGTCCACGATGGAGGCAATGGTGAACGGAAGGTCATCGCGCCACCGGGACAGGACGGGGTAGCGGGGAACGATGGTGTGGCCGTTTTTCTTCCAGAAGTCCTCAAATTTCTTCCAAAAACTTGAGTACGTCTCGGTCCTTGGTTTGGCCCTGAAAAAGGCGTACGGCCGGTGCGCGGAGTCCCCGCAATCCGGCTGTTCCGTGGTGGACCAAAAACCCTTGCCGCAAAGCTTGCACACTTGTCGTGCAAATCCTTGTTCGGCAAATAATGGGATTTCGTAGAATTTTTTGTACTCCGAGGCGAATTGCTGTTGGAGGCTTTTTTTGGACAACATGAGAATCAAAGCCTATTTGCGGGGCGAGGTTTTAATGGGCTTGTGTTATTGGGTATTGGGATGCTGACTTTGCAGCCTTTGGGGGGTTTGGCCTTTTTTTCTTTGCGGCATTTTTTGCATCCGAGCGCTTTTAATGTCCCATTTCGTTATCCCCCGTATGGATTTACGCTTCAAAGTCATCGTGTACGACATCGAACAGGGCCAAAACGAGGTCATTTTGAACGAGTCCCAGGCTCAGGAATTGGACTTTGCGTTGCATGACCGGTTGCTTTTGAAAGCCAAAGGCAAAAAAGCGGTTGCCATCGTGGATTACAGCCACAAAGCCGTACCCAAAGGCGGCGTGGGCGTGTTTTGGGAAGTGGCACTTGCGTTAGGCATCAAGACGGGTGATTCCATCACTTTGCAGTCCTGCCCCCGTCCCGCATCCCTTGAAGCGGTCCGCAAAAAACTGGACGGAAAGGCGCTGGAGCCCTCCGAGGTTCAGTCCATCATCGCCGATTTGATGGCTCAGCGTCTTTCAACTGGAGAGTTGGCCGCCTTTATTGCCGGCGTGCACACCCGCGGCATGAACGTAGACGAGACCATTGCCTTGACCGACGCCATCATCGCGTCCGGTGAGCGCCTCAAATTTTCCAAAGACGGTCCCGTGATTTCCGAGCACAGCATAGGGGGCGTTGCCGCGGACCGCACCTCCATGCTCTTTGTTCCCATCATGGCGTCCATGGGTTTCCGCGTGCCCAAAACGTGCAGCCGGGCTATTTCCTCGGCAGCCGGAACGGCGGACGTCATGGAATTGTTTTCCGGTGTCGCATTTCCGGCCAAGAAAATGAAAGCCATCGTGGACAACGTCGGCGGTTGCCTCGTATGGGGCGGTGCGGTGAACATGGCCGCGGCCGATGACAAATTAATCCAAATCCGCCACCCGCTTCATTTGGACCCCAAACCCCTTTTACTGTCCAGCATATTGGCCAAGAAAAAAGCCGAAGGCGCCCAATTCGTTCTTTTGGATATTCCCACCGGACAGGGTGCCAAAGTTTTGGACCTTGAAGAAGCACGGCTTTTAGCCAAAGACTTCACCGCCTTAGGGGCGCATCTGGGCTTGACTGTGGATGTCAGCATCACGGACGGGTCCGAGCCGCTCATGCCCGTGGTGGGACCCGTTCTGGAGGCCCGCGCCGTTTTGGAAACGTTGCAAGGGCGCGGCTCATCCGCTTTGGCCGAAAAAGCCTGCCGCCTGTGCGGTATTTCGCTTTCCATGGTCCGAAAAGTCAGTTTTGACGAAGGCTACCGATTGGCCAAGCAACGCCTGGACGGCGGTCACGCACTCAAGAAGTTCCTGGAAATCGTACACGCCCAAGACGGAAACCCCAAAATCAAGACGGACGACCTGGTTCCTGGCGAGCACCATCACACGATGGATGCCAAGGAGGGCGGCCGCATCCGGCATGTGGACAACAAGAATCTCTCGCGCGTGGTGCGCGCCCTCGGGGCACCTGAAGACCACTATGCGGGTTTGAAGCTTTTTGCCATGAAAGGCGAGCACGTCGAAAAAGGCCATCCGCTCGTCGAGCTTTACGCGACAAGCAAGGAAAAACTGGCGTATGGCATCGAGACGCTTAAAGCGCACAATCCGGTCGAGATTGAGAACATCGTGCTGGATGTGGTGTGAGGTGCAGGGTCGGTACGAGCCGTTTTCCCAACGGGTCATGGAACTGATTGATGCCGGCCTGTTCCAACAAAACGGATTCGAGTTTCGGCCCCTGTCCCACGGCGAGTGGGTGGCTCCCCGCGTTACGTTGGGTAATATGGGCCGGGTCGTTGGCATGCATACGATTGCCGCGGAAACGCGCGCACGCAAGACGGGTTTTCAACTTCGGTCCGGCATGCACTATGTGGACGTTCATCCCAATCTGCCCCGGCGTCTTTTAATGAGTGAACCTGAATCGCGTTTCGTATGGCGCGATGCCCGGCGTTTCCTGCGAAGCGATTCCGGGAAAAAATTCGTCAAAACCAATCGGCCGGCCATGTTGTTGTGGAAGGCCCACGAGGGAATGAAGGCCTGTTCCGGCCAGCTTTACCTGCTGTCGCGAAATTTCAGCCAGGCATTCCACGGCTTTGACATCGATACGGCTTCCAACAATTTTTTGTTCCGTGGTTTTAACGGACGCGGTGAGCCGATTGTCAGTATCATTGACCAAAATCCCCACTGGCACTTGCTGACGCCGTGACCCCCATTTGCCTTATCGGGTCCATTGGATGAACGGTTTTCCTTTGAAATCGCCATCGGCTGTCAGGAAGTGTTTCTCTTCACTTGCGGCGGCGTAGGCCAATGCGTCAGCGAAATGCAGCTTCCCGTTGACGACCAAATCGCTTATCCGTTCGGCGTCCGTAAATTCCAACGGCCGGATGAAGCTTTTGGTGGCGATTACGTCCAATACTTTTTTTCGGATTTCTTCGGTTTGGCCGTCTCGTCTTAAGACGATGGAAACTTCGACGATGACGCTCATGGGTGTTTCCAGGCTGTTTTCGTCCAATTGTTTCTTCAAGCCGGCGTCGCCTTCCAAGTAGTCAATCCAAGCGTTCGTGTCGATAACCAGTGTTTTCATGGTTTAGTCCACCTGGTCGTCTTCGCGTAGCTTCCGAAGTGCGGCTTTCAATGCGGGGCCGCGGCCTTTGAGCATGCCAAAGCCGGAGTCGTCGGCCTTTTTTTTCTCCAATTGCTTTTCCAGCAACGTGTTCACGCCTTTGGACAGATTGCCTCCGAACATCTGGCGCACCTTCTCCGCGATATGTTTTTCCAGTACTATTGTCGCTCTCACCTTGTTCATCTCCGCATTCCTCATACTTCATATGTAAGAACTATTTAAAATCCTTAGGCAGTAGCTGGCCGGTGGCTCGGCTGGGACAAAAATCGTGATGGGCGGGCTATTTGTTCGGAATGCGCTTATCCTTAAGTCCGGAGGTCAGGAGGGATTGGTATAGTTTTCTGATTTTCAAAGCCTCTCCGTCTGTTAATGCTTCCCCGCCCACTTTGCTGCGCGTGTGGATGACGATGGTGCCCCATCTTCCGGGCTTTCGATTGGCAAGCCTATGTAAAAACGTCACTTGGCTGCCGTCCAGTTCTTCCGGACCCAAATGCAGGTGCGGAACTCCGGCACGCTCCAACGCTTCGTGGATTTGGAACAATTGGGTTTTTCCACGGGTGGTGTTCGTAGGCGCTTTCGCGTTTATTTCAATATTGACGTGGTTTGAGCCATTTCCGAGTGAGTAAAGATTCACGCTGGCGTGAGGATTATTCGCAATTGCTTTTGCAAGACGTTCCATGATGCCCGACCTCCAGTTCATGCCAACTCATACGCCACGGCACAGCCGCTCACGACGTCGCCAAGTCCCACCGTGGTCTTCAAGCCGGTCGCAACCGGTGCCGGGATGACGATGGCCACGTGGTCTTTGTCCTCGAAGATGCCGGCGGACATGAACTGCTTGCGGAGAAGTGAGGAAATGGGCTTGCGTTTGCGCTTCTGCATCGAATCCCACACCGAGGATTCAAACACGCCCAATTGGTTGTAACCCGCTTCGGAAATCTTGAGGTCCACGTTTTCGGCAAGGATTTTTTGGTCCAACTTGCCTTTCACGGATTTGAGCGTGGCGGCAACGGCACCAAAAACGGCACCGTCCCGTGCGGCTTCCGCATTTTGCTTCGGATTCAGAATAAGCACGTTATAGCCCAGCGAGTGGATGTGGATGCGCTGGATGCCCAGTTTCTGCAAAAGGCACACGCCCCCGTAATAGAGGCTTTCCGCGGACTCATGTTTCTCGATGTCGCCGGCCTGTTTTTTGTAACCCAGATTGTCCAACGCGCCGACCAATTCGACCTCATTGAGGCCCATGCTGTCGACGTATTTGCTTACCTGGCTTAGGACCTCTTTTTCCACGGCTTCCTCGTCAAAGGGAACGAATTCGTAATGGATGTATAAGTTTTTGTTGGCGGATTTCATTTTTTGCAATTGCCGGGTGATGGTCTTGAGGTGTTCTTTGTACGTTTTTTGGTGCAAGGCATGGTAGCCGGAGACAATCAGAAGGTCCAGTTGCTTGGCCAAGGCGGGCAACATCGGCTCGATATCCGGCCGGAAGGCGGGAACATAGGCCGCGGGGTATGACACAATCAACCGGTTATCGCGGGGCGTTTCAATCCGCTCGGTTCCCCATTGTAACACCTGGCCGTGTTTGAATTCGAAAATCCAGCTGGCGTTCGTCGCATCTTCCGCTCGCGCGGCTTTGAGGGGATTGATGAATGCCAGTTTCTTTTTGACCGGGGATGGGATTTTGACATGGCCTTCCAGAAGCTTGGCTTGGTCGACCGATAAAAAGGCCGGGTAAAGCGACGCATCCGCGCCCAATTGCTTTAATTGTACCGCCATCAAGGCGGCTTGTCCCCCTAATCGGCGCTCGCTCGGCTCGCCGAAGGTATCTTCCAGCCATTTGAGCAGGGTCGGTGAGGCGACGATGCGGCTGGCCTTTCCGATGCGCATGGCGTGTGCCAACGCGGCCAAGAAGTCCACCGGCGTGTCCAGATGCTTCACATCAACTTGGCTTTTTTCCAGGGCTTTGGTTTGGTGTGTGGCGTCCAACTTGGAAAAAGCGGCTTGTACTTTGGCAACGTCGACGTGTTTGATGTAATCGGTCACCGCGTTGAACGCCGACAAAACGCGGAATTTCTTCAGTTTCTTGGCGGCCTGGACGGTGTGGATGATGCGTAAGTTCCAGTCGGAGCGGGGTTGGATTTCACGGAGCATGCTTTTTTTCAGTCCTTGTAGTAGATTACGCCAAAGTCGCTTTTAAGGCGCCTGTTTTGACGTAACCGCGAATACGCTTGCCTTTCCTTCGTTTTGGGCGTTGGGGGTTTTCGCGGTCCGCCGTTATTGATTCCTTCAGCACGCATTGCTCACTGCACAGTACGTTTGTTGCACCAGTGCCGAGTTGACCCGCACCTGGCAGTCTACTACCGCCATGGGCGTAAAGAACGTGCCGCCACCGAAGCTTGCCGCCTGCACGATGGCCGCATCGACTTTGGTCCGGGCTCCAAGCAAACAGGCGTCAAGCGAGGTTTGTTCAAGTTCAACGGCTTTTGCGCACCCTTGCAATTGTTCCTTGGTTTCGGGAATGTAATCACCGTTTTGCAGGGTGAGGTTACCGTAGAAGCATTTCTTGAATTCCTGGATTTTGCCCTGTTCCTGGGCGCATACGAAATAGTCAAATGCGCGGTACACGGTGTCGATGCCGTATACGGGTGAAATGGTGCGGGAATGGGTGGAGACAAAACGGTATCGGACGTCCGCTTTGTTCTGGTATTTTTGATAAAATGAGTTGACCTGCGGGTCGCTGGCGATGCATGCCGGGCAATATGGGTCGGTGAAGAGCAGGACCTGCATCTTGCTGCCGTTTGAACAGGAGGCGTTACCGGTCAGAACGGCTGATTTGGGTAAGGAAAAGTTTCCGGATGCGGCGACCGTGGGTGTGGCGTTTCCGAATGGGACGATGGCGGTTGCCGACGGCGTGGGCGTCGGTTTTCCGGCCGGCGCCTGGGCTAGGACGACGTATGCCAATCCGATGACCACAATCAATGCCGCCACGATGAGGCCCAATTGGAGGGGTGAGAGGCCCGCGATTGCGCTTTTTGCGTTCGGGTGTTTGGAGTCTTTTGATGCCATTAGTCAAAACCGCCTTTTTTCCTTTTTTTTCCAATTTTTTTTAAGGACCGCAAGCTGGCCCCTTTTGATTCCGGAATCATTGGGCCCCAAACCGTTTTTATGGGTTGCGATTTCGATTGGTTTTTCAAGGCGCCCGGCATCCTATCCTGCATGGCCCCTAACCAAGTAATGCTTCATCGGTATCGTATGGGTGATCGGGTTTCTGGAACGCCTCTTAGGGTTTTTTCTCTTGAAGTTTCCGGCCGGTCGCCGTGGTTTGCCGCTTCGAAAGACCTTGCGTTGGCGCAAACCAGGTATGAACGCGGTTGGGCCAAATGGCATCACCAGTTGGATGACTTGGAATCCGGGCACGCATTCAAGACCCGGATTACCCCGGATAGTTTTGCTTTGGAATCCGCCAACGAATGCATGTCCTTTTCTTGTTCGGACAAAGGAAAACTGTTCATTGACTACGTTCAACCGGAAGAAGATCGGGCGCCGACGGACGCCCAATTAAAACGTTTTTTGGGTTCGGTTTTTCCGGGTTCGGCCGTCCATATCCGGAACCATGATGACGCGTTTGTCGATAAACTGCGTGTACCTTTGCAAGTCTACGTCGACGAGGATGGATTCAAGGGCAACAAGGCGCACAGCGTCCGTTTTGACTTGCCTTTCGTATCCTCCGTTGATGAAAAAATTGCCGAGCGGGACGACCTCGTACCGTTTTGTGCATTGTTCGCACAAGCCGTGGCAGCCGGTCATTTGAATTACTCGCCCCACGATGAGCTGGCCCGTTTCATGGAGGTTTCCGGCGTGCAACTGAGGGGCGAACTTGAAAACTATCTTCTGCCTGGAGCAATCGAACGCGCCCTAAAAAAAACCCGACTCCTAAAGCCGGACCTATCCAGAATCAGCCTCGTGCACCCCCTTCCACCTGAAAATCCGCAAGACACCTATAAAAAAATCGTGCGGTACTTGTCGGCCCATTTTGCGGAACACGGCCTCGTCATCCACGGAACGCCCGATTGACTTTTACTGGGTTTTTTCCCATTCCTTCTGCAAAATAAGCGCGTCGTCTTCCATGGCCGGGCTTTCGCAGATTAAGGTACCGCCACAGTTGAATTCCTTAAAGACGGCTAGGAGCATCTTGTAATCTGGCGGCCCTTCGGTAATCCGCAAATGGTTGCGCTCGCCTTTTTCCGTGAAATTGATGCCCTCGATGTGGCAATGCAGCGTTCGGAGGCCCTCCTTGCCGACGTGCTTTTCCACGGTCTCCAGGTTGCGGCGGACGTCATCCGGCGTGTTCAGGGCGCCGTTGTCCCGCGCATGGACATGGCCCCAGTCAATGGCGGGTTGGATTTTGTCATATCCGATTTCCTGGGCCAAACCGTAGAGTTCCTCGACCGAGCCGAACTGGCTTTTTTTACCGGTCACTTCCGGCGCCAACACCACGTTGAAGCCGTTATCGGAGATGGTTTGGGCCAACGCCTTGTATTGGGCTTTCATTGCGGCGTACGCGGAGGGGTGGTCCCTCTTGAGGTAGAATCCGGAATGAAACACGATGCGCTTTCCGCCGCACAACTCCAACACTTCCGCGGTGCGGGCCAATTCGGCTTGGGTTTTTTTCAGCGTGGTGGGCTCGGGCGAAAGCAGGTTGAGGTAATAGGAAGCGTGGCACGAAAGCGAGATATCCAATTTCTTGGCCAATTGGCCGATTTCACTTGCCGTTTCATCCTTCAGGCGGCAACCGTGGACGAATTCCAACTCCATCGCATCCAGGCCCAACTCTTTGGTGACCTGGATTCCCGCAAGACTGGAACGCTCTTTGGAGCGTAAGGGCACGCCGGCAGGACCGAAGCGGAACATGGGGTATGCTTTATTTCGGCCTAATTTTTCAATGTTGCTTTTGATACCAATTCGTCTCAACGGCTTGTTGGCCCTTTTACCTTTTTCAATTTTATTTTGGTTTTACCGCTTCGTACACGATAACTTGTAAATGGGGGTTCCTGCGTTGCTGCGTGCCATGGCTTAATACGAAACTATGGGTCGCCATCGGATTTTCATCAGCCCTTTCTTCTTTGTAAATGCTTAACACGCCAGACGCGACATTCGATTTCGTCGTAGCGTCTTGGTGGACTCTTCTTTGTGCAACTTCAAACGCCAATTCTTTATTTCTGTCCTTGAATCCGTCATATGGTCGGCCTTCGGACGCTTTGTCCAAGGCGGTTAGGTCCGTGGAATATTCATACACGTGTGCTCTCAGCTGTCCTCTCAAAGCGGCCTGTTTCAGCTGCTTGCCCAAGGTGTCCCTTTCTTCCGCTTTGGGTCCCATTCGGATGGGTTCGAAATTTGGATCCAATCCTTGCATTTTTCGGACTTTTTGAATCACGTCTGCGCCTCTTAAGGTCGTTTGCGTAAAACCGAGTTCTTTTAATTGACGCTCGAGCAATTTCATGCAATTTCCTCCGTATACCGCTTTGACCGTATGGTTGCAATACCTGCATCCTTTTTCTTGTTTTTGGTTTGTTCCCTTTTGTGGTTTGCGGTGGTTTCGTCAAATATTTAAGCCGCGCGGTTCCCGTTTAGACCATGGAACTTACCTATCTGGGCCATTCCGGCTTCTATGCCCAAATGGGCCCCAAGCGCTTTTTGTTCGACCCATGGTTTGGTAAGGATGAGGGCCGCTTGGTTCCGTCGGCGGCGTCACCCAACCAATTCCGCCAAGTGGACGCCATCTTCATTAGTCATGAGCATTTCGACCATGCCGACCCCCAAGGCATTGCGGATATCGTGGGCCGCACCTTGGCGCACGTCATCGGACCCGCCGAGGCGCTTGATGCCATCCCGGTGGCCGAGCGATTGAAGATGCGCGTCAAAGTGGGCGAGCGTTTCACGGTCAATGGCTACGAAGTCACTGTAGTTCCAGCACAACACCCCAAAAGCAAGTACCCGGTGGGTTTCGTGGTGCGCTGTGGTAACCAATCGTTGTACCACGCCGGGGATACCTACGATTTTTACGGCCTGACTGGAATTGAGGCGGACGTGGGCCTTTTGCCGATTGGTGGCACCTATACAATGGACATCTATGCCGCGGTGACAGCCACCAAGCGCCTGCGCCTCAAACACGTCATCCCGATGCACTACAATACGTTTGACAAAATCCGAGCCGACCCAAATGACTTTGCCAAAAGGGCAACAAGTTCCCGCACGGCCGTGCACGTCTTGAGGCCGGGTGAGCAAATCGAATTGTGAGTTTCGGAAGCTTGGTGCCGTTTTGTTTCGGCGCAGGCAATTTTTCGCATTTTTCTTCTTACTTTCGGTCTCAACAAAAGGCTTTTTGAACCGCTTGGCCATCAAGAAAGCAACGAATCCAAAGCCCCAACGTGGGGGTAGCACATGCCATCCGGAGCCGGTTTGGGCAATGTGCCTTTTTTCATCGAGGTGTTAATGAATGGTATTGAACATCCGCGGAGGCCGCGTCATTTCAGTCGCCGCCAAACGCATGACGGCCGAGAAATTCGACAACCTGGGCGTCAACGTCGAAGTCCAAAACATCCAGAACACGGCCGACCATTTGGCCATCCAGTACGAATACACCATTTCATACCAGCCGGATTTCGCGGAAATGATCCTGATTGGCGAAGCGTGGCTGGACGGCACCAAGGACGAGCGCAAGAAAGTCGAAGACGAGTGGAAAAAGAACAAACAACTGCCCGTCGAGGCCGCTGAAGAGCTTTTGAACGCACTGGCGCATACCGGAACGGCCGTCGGCACGTTGCTGGGTTACGCCATCGGCGTGCGCCCGCCCATCAACCAACCCCGCATCACCTTGCCGCGCAACGCGCCCGGAAAGGGAAATGCCGGAAAGATGGGAAGCCAGGCGGGCTAACTGAGGTCTTGCACGCTTGAGGTTTAATTTTCCAAAGACAAGCCGACTGTCCAGTGTATTGCCTGACCTTGTCAAGCATTTTGAATCCAATGCGGTTGTGACGCCTACGGTTTCCTTTGCTCCAAACCCGCATGGCGACCGGTTTGATTCTCAGGTGGCTTTTTTGTTTTCGGGCCCGTTTGCCCCTTCCAACGCACCAGGCCATGAACTTTTTTATCATGTTATGTTCACCTATTCGCACCATCCTACCAAGCCGCTTTTGCATGCGTCATTAAGTGTCGGCGAGGCCGGAAATCCCAGCCGGACGCTGTTTTCATGGTCTCATGCGCAATCGGCGATGGATCGGTTGCCCACCCTTTCCGAAACCCAATTTAAGTACCCTCCAGCAGGTCGGTTTACGCGATGGCGCACTGGCCGCGACTATACCCAGAATGTCCAAGCCGTTGACGTTCCCCCTGCGATCGGAAACCGTTTGTTTTCAATGCTGCAAAGCGCGTTTTCGAAGCCATCGCTTTTTGAAAAAGCCACGGTGGTTCCGTCTGCACGACCTGAGGATCCAGAAGCGGCGGCTCATGCGAAAAAAGAAATACTCAAATGGCTTCGCTCAATCGAATAAGTTAGTAGCCGATATTTTTTTTGTGGGCATTATAGCAAACCAAGAAAGTTTCGCAACTGGTTTTTTGGTTTGCCAGACACCAAGACCGGCCTATTTCGTCGTCTTATTTGCCGGTCTTGCTGTAGCCTATGCTTTGGAGCCGACTTGAAAACCATTGCGAAAAAAATCGGACACTGCATCCGTGCTTCACACAAACGAAAAAAAGCGGTCCAATAATAAAAATCCGAAAAATAGGAAATTCCGGGAAAACCCGGTCAAAAAGCTCGAAGCGAAACCAAGTCCGATTCGAAAAAGAAAATATCGTCCGACTTAATTAGCCGAACAAAGACGCCAATCCTGCGGCGGCTTCCTCTTCCTTCTTCTCTTCGCTGACTTCTTCCTTCTTCTCGGCGGCAGGTCCTGCAGCTCCGGCAACCGGGGCGGCGGCAACGACGGCCGCTTGCTTCAATGCGTCTTCGATGTTGACGCCGTCCAAGGCGATACACAACGCCTTGATTTTCACGGCGTCCTCCGTGATGCCCGCGGCGGTCAGGACTTTGGACACGTTGGATTCATTGATGGGACTTCCTGCGTTGTGGAGCAGCAAGGCGGCGTATACGTCTTTCATCTTTCTCATCTCCTCCTAAGGAATATTATGCCGCAGGCGCACTTGGCGTTGCAGCTTCTGTGGCGGCCACGCTGGGCGCGCCGGCTTTGGACTCCACGATTTTTTGCAATGCGAGCGCCTCGCGTTCGGCTTTTTGCAAGATGACGGGCGTGGAAACGTCGTTATAGATTTCGGCGAACACCGCGACATTTAAGGCCTCTTGGTGGGCTTGCACCAGTTGTGCCAATATGGCGTCTTCGTCGATGTTCAGCGCATCGCCGTCGTACAGGGTGCCGTGGTCGTACACTTTTTGGACCAAAAGGCCCACTTCGAACGGCTCGACGCCCAGTTTGTTCAAAATCTTGGCGGCGCTCTCGGACACGGGCTGACCTTTCTTGGTCACCACCGCGTCCTTGGTAATCACGACTTTGGGACCTTGGATTTTGGCCTGGATGCCCGCTTGCTTCAACTCGGTCAAAACGGGGCCTGGCGCCAGGTTAGTCTCACCGGCCGGGACAATCAGGTCCGAGGGGGCAATGGCACCGGGTTTGGCACCGGTCTTGGATTTGTTCTGCTTGAACAATTTGTACAGCTTGAACGCGTCCAAAGAAGAGAACAACAAGACACAGCCGTCGCCCAAGGCATCTTCAATGGGTTTGAGTTCGGCTTTGCGTTTGCTTTGCTCGATGGCGCGGCGAATCAGGCTCAAGCGGGCGAACGAAACGGTCACGGCGCCGCGGGTCTTTTTCTTGATGGCACCGTACTGCTTCGAGGGTAAGCTTTTGATGGAGGCGACGGCTACGACTTCCGAGCTGTCCAGTTTCTTTTGGAGTTCGGCGACGATTTTGATTTTCTTGTCCATGTTCAACATGATTATTGAGCCCCCACTTTGACGGGCTTGCCCATCGTGGTCTTTACGTAAACGGATGCGACTTGGTGTTCCGGCACGACTTTCAAAACGGCTTCCATGACGGTCTGCACGTTCTCGATGATGTCGTCGGATTTCATCTGCTCATTGCCCACGATGCAGTGGACGACGGGCAGTTGTTTGGTCTTGAGCGTGACGGAGCGGCGGGTGCGGTCCACGAAGTCTTTGAGGCTGGCACCGGGCGGCAAGGGCTTCGGAAGCAATCCTTTTGGAGCCAACGCGGCGCCCAACGTCTTACCCACGGATGCCATGAGTTTAGGGTCGGACAAAAAGCGGAATTCCTTGAGTTCCTTGCGTTTTTTCTTGTCCTTGGAAAGCCCGTCGATTTCGGCACCGGTAATGACGCGGTCCACTACCTCTTTGGCTTGGTATGCCAAGTCGCCGTCGGCAAAGATGGCCACCTTTTTCTGGCGCGGAACGTGGGGCAATACGATATCCAAGTTGATGCGGTTTTCCGCTTTCTTCAAGTCGATATCACGGAAGGCGATGGCGACGTCCAAGGATTGCTTGAACTTGCGCTCGCCTTTCTGGGTCAGCGCCTGCTCAACGGCCTTGGTGATGTCCTTTTTTTCGAAAGTCATGGAAATTTCAACCCTCCTATTTCCTGAAGCGTTGCGATTGACGTTGTGTCAATCGCGTCCACGTGGAAATAGTTGTGCGGGATAAGTTGCATTATTGGCGAATCGAACGCTATGCTCAAAACACCGGCGTTTATGGTACCAAAAGGGGTTTTTAAGGATTTGGAAGTGAATCTGACTTTGTTTTTCTCTTACGAATTCTCCAATTACCAACGTCTATGCCGAATTACTTCGGTATATTCTCCACCACCAAACTCCTTTCTGAGCTTGAAAAGCGTCACAATTCCAAGGAACATACCAAGTAGGAATATTCCCGGCCAGTAAAAATTGTCAAATTCTTTCCATGATTTTAAAATTAATCCATGTAAAGTGGCTGCGTCAAAAAGCCAAATTAACGCAAAGAATGCAAAAAGGACCCCGAGCGTTTCTAGTGCTGATAAATTTAGGAATTTACGAACGTGTTTTACTGGCATAAAAAATCAACATTTCTGAGATTAATATAGCTGTCTTCCAAGCCTTTGGCTAAGGTTTGAAAGAAGAGTGACAGCAGCAACCCGCGTTCCCTTCCGTAGGAAAGTACTGGACAAGTCGTACCGGGGCTTTGCTTCTGTGTTCGGGATGGGAACAGGCGTTTCCCCCGGCCTATGGCCGCTGTCTCCATTACGGTGCAGGAAGTGGTTTTAAAGGGTTTCGATGGGTTGGGCGTGTGTTGAGCCCGGTTATTATTTCGCGGTTGGTTTGCCTTAAAGGTTTCCATAAAAATTTCACCCTCCGAGTCCGTCAATTTGCTTCAAAAACAAACCGACCAGCGTTTCCGGCGGCATCTTCCGCTGAAACGCCTGGGCG
>JACRGH010000018.1 GCA_016212375.1 Microcaldota archaeon | reverse complement strand
TTTGGGAGTCAGTCGGAGCACGGCGCGAACGATACAGCCGTGCTAATGAGTTTTTTCCAGACGGCGCGTTTGCAGAACGAAAACTTCATCGAGTTTGTCCATGATTTGGCGGAAAACCGCCTACGAAACTAAACGGTTACTAATGATTTTAGTTTGTCACCGCTCATTTTTTCTTCGATTTCACCTTTTCTCGCGTGTGTCTGGCGGTCTGCACTTCGTTGTTTACTAACGCCATAAATTTTTCTTGTAAAGGGCTGTTCTATCATCTGGTATCACCGAATATTGGAACCTGCTTGTAAATAAAAAGACTACTTTTTTGCCTTTATCTTGCCTCGCGGAGGACCCACCCGCGGCACGCTTCCCGCCACCTTGATGACGCGCAACGCCACGTCTTTGCCTTCGAATAACCGTTTGAGAGCTAAAGCGGCGATGACGTCCTCCAGGCTCTTGGTGGAACATTTGAGCCAGAATTGGCTACCCGCGGGGTTTTGTCCTCCGGATGCAGACGATGCTGAAGTAGTTGAAACGGGTTCGGCGCGGATGAACTGGACGCGGGCGTCCGAAACCCCCTTGTCCCCCAACCATTCAAAGACGGCATCATACGCGGCCGTTTTTAGGGCTTTTTCATCGGCGGGCACCCCGTCTGCAAGGACAAGGATGTAGCGTTTTTTTTCCTTCATGGTCTTGGCGTCAACTCTTCCCCGTATTCCGACGTGTTATGCGTTCGACATACCGCGCTCGAAATTCAAAAAGGCCTGCGCCCGATGCGAGGTTTTCGCTTTTTCGTCCTTGGTCATTTCCGAATAGGGCCGCGTGTCGCCATCGGGCACGAAAATCGAATCGTAGGGCAGTTTCTTTTCCGCGGTTTTTCCAGGCTTTTCCGCGATTCTGCCCTTGCTGACCCCTTGGAACACGCGCAACGTGCGGCCGTCGTACCAGGCCAGCCACGTCTCGAATTTGGCGGTGCGGACTTTGTCTTCCAAAAGTTTCATGATGCCGCCCATGCCCAACAACCGGATGCAGAATTTGGTGTACGTTCCGGGAAAACTGGGGTAAGCGTCCAAAAACAGGCCGGTGTCTTCCACCAAAACCGGTTTTTTAATCATGTGGAACGCTGTCTTCGCTTTGGAAACGATGGTCTCTTCCATGGACGATGTCTTGATTTCCTGCACGTCCACGTTCATGTGCAGTACGTTCCAGCCTTTCAGTACGGCTTTGGCTTCTTTGACTTTGCTTTCATTGCTGGTAACCAGCGTGACCGTTTTCATCAAAATCGAACCTCGTTTTCTAATACCCCCGCCACGTCTTGGCGCTTGAGGTTGATTTGTTGCCAGATGGCTATTGCTTCACGCGGACTTTTGACGTCCCAAACATTTTGTGCCTGGCTGGTGAACGTGATTTTGGCGCCCCGTTTTTGGCACAACGCAACGAATTTGGAATACGCCGAGAGCATCTGTGCCCGCCGGCGGCCGAATGCTTGAAGCAGGGGCCGTAGGGGCAACTCGAATACGCTTTCCGTCTCCGCCACTGCCCGCACCAAGCCTTCGTCTTTTTCAAATTTCAAAACGGACGTCGGATCCACCAGAATGCCTTTACGGCAGGCTTGACGCAACCAATCCCCATTTGCAGAAAAAACGGACATGCCCGGTTTGACCAGTCTCAAGTCGTTTCCCGTTTTGAGCTCAAGGCGCGCCGGCGTGCCAACGCTCCATCCCAATTGTTGGGCCAAAGCGGCGGCTTGCTTTGAACAATTTGCATCAAACGCTTTCATTGTCACGTATCATTTGGGCGTCCCCGCCCTATAAAACGTGGTTTTGGCGTCTGGCTCTTAGAATGGTCCATTTCCGTTTTTTACGTTTGTTACGGTCGGACCGTTTTTAGCAACGCGGCGTGGTTTTTTGCATTTCCAGCGCAAATCGTCTTCATCTGGGGGTTCCAGGGCACGCCGTCAAAATCCGTTACCTTGCCTCCCGCTTCCTCAATCATCAACGCGCCCGCGGTGATGTCCCAAGGCGTCGCGTTGTTGTAGACGTACCCTCCGTATCGTCCGCACGCGACGTAGGCCAAGCCTAAAGACGTGGTGCCGGGGTCGCGGATGGACAATGCGGCATGCGAGAGCGCTTCCAAATAACGCAACCCTTGACGGTCGGTCTGCTGGCTCCGTTTGGACCAGGCGCAAAAGATGACGCTGTTTTCCAACGGCTGCTTTGGACAGTGGATGCGTTTCCCGTTGAGCCAGGCGCCTTTTCCGGCTTGCGCGTAGAATAATTCATCCAAAACCGGCAAATACGACACTCCGTGCGTCGCCTTGCCATTTTGGACGTAGGCGATGTTCAAACCGAATAACGGATTGCCAAAGGCGTAGTTGATGGTGCCATCCAGCGGGTCGATAGTCCAATAGGTTTGCTCGTCCAACCAGGTGCCGCCTTTTTCCTCGGAAAGCACGGGCGCGCTGAAGCGGCCGGTTTGCAACGCTTTTAACATGACTTTTTCAGCGGCAAAGTCTGCATCCGTCACTAAATCCTTGAACCCTTTGACCTTCACGTCGCGTGTTTGGGCGAACTTCTTGAGCAGGACCGCGCCGGATTGGCGGGCGAGTTTTTCCATGAATGCGCGCATGGATGGCTTACGCTATAAGAGTATAAAATCGCGCCGGAATCCCGGACGCTAAAATCAAACGATTTGTGCGGTACGTCTTACGACTTTAGGCCGTGGCGTTCGTGGCTTGGACTTTTGCCTTGGGCGCGGCTTTTACTTTGGCGACCGCAGCTTTCGTTGCCGTTTTCGCCGCCTTCACCTTAGCTTTGCCGATGACGGTGCCCTGGTTGGCATTCAGCCCTTTGGTGTCCGTCTTAAGTCTCAAAAAGTCGCTGGTCTTGAAGGCTTCCGGCTTGACGTAAGAGCTTGGCGCATGCAGTGGCGTCGAGTCCGTGTCGTTGCGGAAGATGACTTCGAAGTACTTGTACACGCCGTCCTCGCCCACGCAGTATGCATTGATGGGCGTCAAGTTGGTGAACTTGCGTGCCGCACGGCGCGTGGCGTACCACAGCAATGAACGTCCGGGCTCGACGCGTTTGCGGTTGCGTCCGGGTTTACGTCCCAAGTCGGGTTGGCGTCGCACGTGGCGACCACGGCGGATGCGGACCAAACCGATGACGTAGTCCTTGGTGGCTTTGTATCCCAGTTCACGGGCGCGAATCGGGTTGGTCGGGTTTTCCATGCGCGTGACGACTTCCTGGCGGCGCCACTTGCGCAAACGGAGCGTGTAGGATTCCGAGCGTTCTTTCGCGGATTGGGCAAAGGATGCCCTGACATATTTAGCCATTCCCATAGAGTTTTCACCTATTGTCCGTATTCCGGAGGCCCAAGCAGTCGCGCGTGAATTTCACGCGAACGGGCCTTTTCCGACATATTACGTTAGACGTTTTGGTGTCTTGGCCGGCTTTTAATGGCTTGGTTTTTTGAACTTTGGGCCATTGTGCCGCCGGTTTTGAGGCAATTGCGGGTCATTTCGATGCGTTTTTAGACGGCTTTGTCCAAACCAAACCCATGCACGTTTCCGTTAGCCGCGATGGCAAAACGCCTGAAAAAATGGTCTTGGCCCAAGGTGTCACGTTGTCCGGTTTGGTCAAGAAAATGGTCCTCAATGACCAGACGTTTTTTTCCAAGGTGAACGGGAAATTGGTGCATCCGGCAACCGCGCTTAAAGACGGTGACAAAATCGAGTTCGTCGGGATTATTTACGGTGGCTAATGGTTGTCGGTCAACACTTCAAAGACCGGGCGTATTCGTTTCATTGATGTTCAAGGACGTACAATGGCACCGAAGTGTGCGTGACCTGCCTCAAACAAGGGGCATGGCAATAGCACTGTTGGTTGATCCGCTTTTTTGTGGAAGCATCTTCGTCAGAACATAAAATGACGGTGCATGAATCCCGTTGTTTTTCTTCGATGGCTTTTCCGCAAAACATGCATTTGAAAGAAATTTTCACTCGATTTTTCGATGGCTTTGTTTCCGTTTTATCGCGTTGCATGAAGTGCTTTTTGACGGGGTAGTGGTCCCCTGCCGTGTTGGTGGGGGCAGGCCACTGCCTTCTTGAAAATTGCTCATCCGCTCACGATCGCTCCATCAATACTTCCCGCAGGCTTAACGGCCTGCGGCAAAGGCCAGCCCTAACCGCCGGCGTAGT
>JACRGH010000002.1 GCA_016212375.1 Microcaldota archaeon | reverse complement strand
GCTGCGTACAATGAGCGGCGTTTGCACATGAGTTTGGAGTGGCAAACGCCGATTGAAGTCTGGAACCAAAAAGTGAGTAAGGGTTTAAAGTACGAAAAGCTTACCAAAACCTAGAGAGGAACTAATTACGGGATAACACACCCATGGCGGACATTCTTACGGGCATACCTTTGTCCGCTTCCGAAAAATTCATCCTCCGCTCCGCGCATGAGTTGGTTTTCATCAAGGACCAGCGCGACGTCTACCGCCGCAAAGGCGTCTATTTGAGCTTGCCATTTTTCCAAACGGCCGCGAAATGGGCCAAGCAAGACATATCTGATGTGGCGTATTGGACCCTGAATGAATTGCGCGCCTTTTTGGTAGGCGGAAATCCCGTGCCGTTGGCAACGTCCAAAAAACGCAAAGCTGGTTTCTTGCTTTATGAAAAAGAGGGCAACTATTCCTGTTTAGTGGGTCCTGAAGCGAAACGAGCGCAAAAGGCAATGGGCATTCAATCGGTCTCCGTTGAATCCGCCGTTTCGGTTACCGGGCTCATTGGCTCAAAAGGCTTGAGCGGAAAAAGCGTGGTCCAGGGAACCGCCAAAATCGTCCGCACGGTTGCCGATTTGGACAAAGTCAAACGCGGGGACGTCATGGTGGCCATCACGACGCATCCGGATTTCGTGCCAGCCATGTCGCGGGCCTGCGCCATTGTCACGGACGAAGGGGGCATTACGTCGCATGCGGCCATCGTGAGCCGCGAGTTCGGGATTCCGTGCGTGGTAGGGACGAAAAAGGCGACAGCGGTGTTCAAGGATGGGGATCGGTTGCAGGTGGATTCGGAAAAAGGAGTTGTGAAGAAAATCACCTAGTCGTATGACGAAATGACAAATTTTTGTCAAAGCATACGAATAAATACTATTTTGTACAAATTTGTATCGATTTGTATGCAAATAAGTTTGAAACTTTCCGACCAATTATTAACTACCGCCCAAACCTATGCAGAAAAGCATGGCTACGGCAACTTGCAGGATTTCATCCGTGAGTTAATCCGCGAAAAACTTTTTGAAAACGAAGAAATCCTCAGCGGGTTCCAAACGTATGCGGCCAGCGAAAAATCGCTCGGCAGGGCTTGGCTTTCAAAAGAAGAGGATGACGCATGGGCCCATTTGCAAGAAAAGACGTAGTCCTTTTTCCTTTTCCTTACGCGGATTTGTCGATTCGCAAGTTGCGACCCTGCTTGGTTCTATCGCCTGAAATGGGCGAGGATGTTTTACTTTGTCAAATCACTTCGCAAAAAATCCGAAAAGACGAATTTTCGGTCGAATTAAAAAACAATGAAACCAACGCCGGCCGTCTGCAAATCGACAGTTTCATCCGCGCCAACAAGTTGTTTACCGCGGATAAGCGCCAGATTCTTCGCAAAATCGATGAAATTAATGATTCTACGTATTTTGAGGTCATCGAAACAATCGCGCGACTGGTTCAAATTAAATCGGGATAGCCCTCTTTTTGGCTTCTTAGTTTATCCTTTCACAACGCCCAGCGGAATCATCTTGGCCACAATCTTGCTGATGCCTGCCTTTTCCACCGCTCCCACGACGTCGTCCACGTTCTTGTAGGCGCCTCCGGCTTCTTCCGACAGGAGGCGCGGCTGCGTGGCACGGATGACTTGGCCCTTGGCGTGCATCTCGGCTTCCACTTTCCGGCTGTCGAATTCCCGGATGGCCTGATGGCGCGACATGCGGCGGCCGGCGCCATGGCAGGATGAGCCGAATGATTTCTTGGCGCCCGGCATGCCGCACAGCAGATAGGATGATGTGTTCATGGAACCGGGAATGATAACCGGTTGCCCAACCGAGCGGTACGCCTGGGGAATCTTTGGGTGGCCTGCCCAGAACGCGCGCGTGGCGCCCTTGCGGTGCACACAGACATTTCTCTTGTGGCCGTCAATTTCATGCTCCTCGAATTTGGCGATGTTGTGGCACACGTCGTAAATGGGGTTGACCTGCAACGCCTCCCAGTCCTTCTTGAAGACCTGTTCCATGGTCTCGCGGACCAAGTGTGTCATGAACTGCCGGTTGCAAAAGGCGTAGTTGATGGCGCATTTCATAGCGCCAAAGTAATCCTCCGCTTCCTTAGAGTCCAACGGTGTTCCGCACAGTTCGGGGTCCGGCAGGGCGATGCCGTATTTTTCAGCCGCCCGCAAGGAGGTGCGTAAGTTGTCGTCGCACACCTGATGGCCGAAACCACGCGAGCCGGAGTGGATCATGATAGTAATCTGACCTTCGAATACGCCGAAAGCATTCGCAATGGCCGGGTCAAAGACTTTCTCGACTTTTTGCACTTCCAAAAAATGGTTACCCGAACCGAGGGTGCCTAATTGGGGCGCGCCGCGTTTTTTAGCCAAATCCGAGACCTTGCTGTAGTCGGCACCGGGCATGTGCCCGTTTTCTTCGACGCGGTCCAAGTCGCCTTTCACGCCGAAACCCTGCTCGATGGCGTGCTTTAATCCGTGGGTGACAAACGGTTCCAGCGTCTGCTCGTTGAAGCGGACTTTGCTTTTGGTGCCCACGCCGGCAGGCACATTTTTGAAAAGGGTGTCGGTCAACTGTTGCAGTTTGGGTTGGACGTCGCCCACGCTTAAATTGGTCCTAAGGAGGCGGACCCCACAATTAATGTCATACCCAACACCGCCTGGTGATACAATTCCTTCCTGTTCATCAAACGCGGCCACGCCGCCGATGGGAAAGCCGTATCCTTCATGGCCGTCGGGCATCACGTAGGCTGCGTCGATGATTCCTGGAAGTGATGCGACGTTCTTGGCTTGTTGCAAGGTCCGGTCGGACAGGATGCTGGACAACATATGCTCCTGTGCGACCAAACGGACGGGCACACGCATGGCGCCCTCTTTGGGAACTTCATACATGCCGGGAGAAATTTCTTGATATGCCATGATGAAAACCTCTGCATTACTGCTCTGGTGCGCTGAAATTATGTTTGAACTTATATTCGGGATACTGGTTGAGATTATGTTTGACCCGCCGGAACCGTTATCCATGTCGGGCTGGGCGGACTATTGTTAGGGCCGGATGTTGAGCCCGGTTATTATTTCGCGGTTGGTTTGCCTTAAAGGTTTCCATAAAAATTTCACCCTCCGAGTCCGTCAATTTGCTTCAAAAACAAACCGACCAGCGTTTCCGGCGGCATCTTCCGCTGAAACGCCTGGGCGG